>NZ_CP129137.1:2348750-2715625 GCF_030406905.1 Streptomyces sp. HUAS CB01 | reverse complement strand
GCCCGGCGGCACGTGGATCGGGAGCGGCCGGCTCGAAGTCGCCGGACCCGGGAGCGGAACCCGAAGCGGATCCCGGACCGGCGGCCCGGGGCGCCTCGGGGCCGCCGGCCTCCGGTCCGCCCGGTCCGACCCGCGCGGCGGCACCGGCCTGCTGGGCCGGTGAGGGGGCCGCGGCGGCGGCCGGCGCCGCGGCCGGGCCGTCGAAGCGGACGGCGGCCCCGGGCAGTTCCCGGCCGCCCGAGTCCGTACCCGGCACCTCACCGGACCGCTGCGACGTCCCCGGCCGGCCGGCGCCGTCGGCCTCGGGCCAGTCCACCTGCGTACCCGTCGCGACCGTGGGGCGGTCCCGGGGCGGTTCGGGTACGACGGACAGGTCGTACCCGCACGCTCCGCAGAACAGATCGCCGGATTCGAGCGGTTCCTCGCATCCGGGGCACTTCGACCAGGCCGCCTGCTGGGGCATCTGCGGCGTCATTCGCTTTCACCTCGCCTTGATGTGCCGGGCGCGCCTCGGTCCTTCCGCCGGAGGTCCGGGGACCTGTCCCCGCGACAGCACAGCATCACACCCACGTCCGGGGGCGGTAGCGGTTGGCCCGCTCCACCAGTTCGATGCGCTCCTCGCCGTTCGGGGCGAGCCGGGCGAGCACCCGGAACGAGCGTTCAAGGCCGAACCGCAGTCCGCGTTCGTCCAGTTCGCTGCCGAGCAGAACAGTCCTCGCCGGCCTGGCGCCGGCACTGCCGGAGAGTACCCAGTCCAGCGCCGTGCCCAGAACCTCCGTGGACAGCCGCTCGCGCCGCACGGCGTCAAGTCCGAGTCCCTCCAGCGCGGTGACCTGGTCGGCGGCGGCCGTGAGGTCGTCGATGAGCGGATCCTGTACGGCGCGTCGGCGCAGCCGTGCCCGTACCGCCGCGACCCGGGCCGCCGTGTAGTGGATCGACGCCTCCGGGACGGAGTCCAGCGTGCGTACGGCCGCGGCGCGGTCGCCGGCCGCGAGCTGCACCCGGGCCAGACCGAACGCGGCGCTCACATAGCTCGGGTCCGTGGCCCACACCAGGCGGTAGTACTCCGCGGCGTTGTCCAGCTGCCCCAGGACCTCGGCGCAGACGGCGAGCGCCAGCTTGGGCGAGGCCTCGCCCGGGAACGCGTCGTAGACCGCGTCGAACGACAGCGCGGCCGTCTCGTCGTCGCCGGTGGCCAGCGAGGCGATGCCGCGGTACCAGACGACCCGCCAGTCGTCGGGGTGCCGGGCCTCGAGATCCGCCAGCGAGGTCGTCGCGGAGGTGAGTTCGCCCATCTCCAGTCGGGCCCGCAGCTCGCGCAGCCGCAGCTCCAGGGAGTTCGTCGGCGCGCCGTGCAGCGCGGCGATCAGCTCTGCGGGCGCGGAGGCCATCAGTCCGGCGAGGAAGCCGGCGTTGGGGTCGTTCGGGTCGACCCGGGGGACCGGCAGCGCGAGTGCGGTGGCGCGGACGTCCAGGCCGGCGAGGTGCGACTGCGGGGCCGCCGCCCGCTCCCCTCGCTGTACGGGCGCCGTCGCACCGGCCGGGGCGGGCGCGTACGGATACGGGATGGCGGGGCCGCCGGTCCCGGGGGGTCCCGCCGTTCCCGTGGCCCCCGGCGCCGCGCCGGCGTACGGATGGCCGACTGCCGACTGGGCCGGTACCCGCGCGGGCGGGAGGGCCGGCTGTCCGGGATGCCGCGGTGCGCCGAAGGCGCCGGGCGTCTGCGGGGCGGGGGCCGCTCCTGTGCCGCCGCCGCGGCGCGGGGTCCGCCGGGCACCCAGCACCGAGACCTCGCCGTGGAGTTCGGCGAACAGTTGGGTGTCCGTGACGCGCAGCTCCGGGCCGAAGAGGGTGGACAGCGACGGGCGCGGCCGGCCCGTCTGGAGCGCCACGACCTCTCTCAGCACGCCCGTCAGCTGGTCCGCCATCTCCTGCGCGGAGGCGAACCGGCGGGCCGGGTCGGGGTCGGTCGCGCGGACGAGGAGCCGGTAGAACGACTCGTACGTCCGGAACACCTCGATGTTGTCCGGGTCCGGGAGGGAGTCCACGAAGACGTTCGTGTAGCCCTGGAAGTCGAACGTGAGCACCGCGAGGGTGCGCGCCACCGTGTAGAGGTCCGAGGCGACCGACGGGCCCACTTCGGCGACCTCCGGCGCCTGGTAGCCGACCGTGCCGTAGATGGCCGATTCGTCGTCGTCCATCCGGCGCACGGCGCCCATGTCGATGAGCTTGAGCTGGTCCTCGGTCTGGATGGCGTTGTCGACCTTGAAGTCGCAGTACAGCAGGTTGCGGCTGTGCAGATGCCCCAGCGCCTCGAGCGCCTCGATCCCGTAGGCGCACGCCTGCTCGACCGGCAGCGGGTCGCGCCGGCCGTCGGGGGCGCGCCGTTCGTTCGCGATCTCCTTGAGGGACTTGCCACCGACGTACTCCATGACGATGTAGCCGTCCATGGAGCCGGTCCGCTGGTCCAGGTGTTCGACGAAGTTGTAGATGCGGACGATGTTGGAGTGCTCGATCTCCGCGAGGAACCGGCGCTCCGAGATCGCCGCCGCCATCGCGTCCTGGTCGCCCGTGTCCAGCAGGCCCTTGAGGACGACCCAGCGGTCGGAGACCGCCCGGTCTATGGCGAGGTAGATCCAGCCGAGGCCGCCGTGTGCCAGGCAGCCCATCACCTCGTACTGCCCGTGCACGATGTCGCCCTCGCGCAGCTTGGGCACGAAGGAGTACGGGTGGCCGCACTTGGTGCAGAAGCCCTCCGTGCGGCCCGGCCGGTCGCCGCGCGCCCGGCCCACCGGCGCCCCGCACTCGCTGCGGCTGCAGAATCGCTTCCGCTCCGGGACCTCCGGCTCGGCCATCACCGCGGAACGCGGGTCGGGGCGCGGTACGTCCGGGACGGAGACCAGCCCGGCTCCCAGGCGGTTCCGCCCGGAGGAGGAAGCCGACGAGCCCGAGCTGCGGACCGACACCGAGCGGCCCGAGGTGCGGCCGGACAGCGAACGGGACAGGCGGCCCGAGACCGACCGCCGTGACGTCGAGGAGCGCGACGACCGGGCCGAACGGGACGAGCGGGAGCCCGACGGCGAACTTCCCCGGTCCGAACCGCTGTTCCCGCTCCGCCCGCCCCCGGTCATGCCGGTGGGCGGCGACGACAGCGCTCCGTTCCTCGCGACGACCGGGGCGAGTCCGCAGGTGTCGCAGTAGAGTTCGCCGTCGCCGACGTCCTCGTAGGCGCCCTCGCAGCCCGGGCGTTGGCATGCGCCCGTGGGTGTGCCGGGGCCCGCGGTGGTGCCGTTGGTGCTGTTGCCGGTTGCGGGTGTGGCGGTGCGTCCCGCTTCCGGGGCGAGTCCACAGGTGTCGCAGTACAGTTCGCCCCCGCCGACGTCCTCGTAGGCGCCCTCGCAGCCCGGGTGGCTGCACTTCGTCAGGTCACTCACGGCTCCCCCTGCCTGCTCGCCTGCCCGGTCACCGATGCCGCGGACGGGATCCGCGGCACGGCGGTGACGTGTGCGCGGATCACGATCCCCCCTGGTGGCCGGTGCCGTCCACGGGGCCCGGCTGCCGGGGCACCAGGACCTCCGCGGCGGCCCGCTGGTAGCGCAGGACCGCCTGCTCGGCGGCGCGCAGATCGCACGGCGCGCTCCACAGCATCCGGCGCGCCGCGTCGTACCGCTCGATCAGCAGCGGGTCCTCGGCCATACCGTGCCGGGCGACCTTCGCCTTGTACGCGTCGAGACGTCCGCGCAGCTCCGCACGGACCGCGAGCGGCGCCGTCACGGCCGTCAACGACTCACGGGCCCGCATCAGTTCGTCCTCCGCCTCCCGCTCCAGGGACTCCAGCAGCGGGGACAGCCGGTGCCACTGGGCGTGCCTGCGGTACTCGGCGGCGGTGGCCAGCCGCTCCTGCAGCACGGTCGGCGGGCCGCTGACCGCGGGCACCTCGGACGCCGCGATCTTGGCCAGCACCTCGCCGCGTGCGGCACGTGCCTCCGTGAGCGTGCGGTCCGCCCGGGAGAGCACGTCCCGCAGCCGGAGCAGCCGGGTCTCCGAGTCCTGCCGTACCGCGAGGACCGCCTCGATCTCACGGCGGACGTCCTCCAGCGCACGCGCGGCGTGGTCGTAACGTCCCGTGTCGGGCCGGCCGCCGCCCGGAGCCGAACTCGCCGTCGCCGGCGACCAGAAGGCCAGCGGGTCCGACACGACCTGCGCCCGCAGCGAGGACAGCTCGTGGGTGATCGCCTCCAGCTCGTCGCCCGCCGGGTGCTCGCCCGGCCGCACGCCCACCGAGTGGGCCAGCGAACGCGTGCGCTGCAACTCGGCTGAGAGGAGGTCGATCCGCGCGGGCAGCGCCGACCACACCGCGTCGGCGGCCACCACCACGTCCAGGGAGCGGGCGTACAGCGTGTTCATCCGGCTGACCAGGCCCTCCAGCGTGAAGCGCTCGGAGAGCTTGGCCGGTCCCGTCACGGACGGCGCGGGATGGGCGGCGGCACTCGCGACGGTGACGCTGGGACCGCGCAGCCGGTCGGTCAGCGCCACCAGGTCGTCCCGGCTCGGCCAGCGGCGCCGTGCCCGCAGCTCACGCGCCGAACGCAGGGCCCCCGCGTACGCGTCGAAGTAGCCCCACAGCAGCGTGATCGCCTGCTCGGTGGAGGCCCACCGGTCCTTGGTGACACCCGTCAGCTCCGCCCCCTCCAGGAGCCTGCGGCCCGCATGGTCCTGCAGGGCGAGGAGCGAGGTCTCGATCGCCTCGTGCTCCTCCCCGAGCCGCGCCAGCGCACGGTCCACCTCGTCCCGGTCCATCACCGGCCCAGGGGGTCCCGCGACGCCCATCGATCACCTCTCCGCTCGTGTACTCGGATCCACGGCCGGACGTCCAGGCCGGCCCGGCTTCCCTGCCGGACCGCCCTGTTCCGCCGGCTGTCTTCCCAACGGTCTCAATTGTCCCGGTACTTCGGTGCCGGGGGACCCGATATACCGGGCAGGTCCTTCTTCAGCCACTTGACGTACGCCTGCATCCAGGGGCCCGTCCGGTACTCCTCCAGCACCTTGTTCACCCTGCGGACCAGGTCGTCCCTGCCCAGTCTGGCGGCCACGCCGTAGTACTCGGTGGTGAAAGGCCTGTCGCCTTTGAGTTCGACGGATGGGTCCTGGGCGGCCTGGCCCGCGGCGAGGGCCGCGTCCGTCACGACCGCGTCCACCTCGCCCAGTTGCAGCCGGACCAGGCAGTCCAGCTGGTTGGGGACCGTCAGCCTGTTCCGGTCGCCCGGGCCGTCGTCGTCCTCGTCCTGGAAGACCGCCCCGTGCGGGTCCTTCTCCAGCGCCTCGTACGCCGTCGACCCCTCCGCGGAGCAGACCCGCCGGCCCTTGAGGGACCCGTCGAAGCCGGTGATCCCGGACTGCCGGGGGGCGAGCACCTGCTGTCCGGTCTGGAAGTAGGCCGTGGAGAAAGCGACCTGCTCGATCCGGGCGCAGTTGATGGTCATCGTCCGTACGACGAGGTCCACGGTGCCGTTGTTGAGCGCCGTGATCCGCTGGTTGGTCGGCACCGCCCGGAAGATGATCTTCTCGGGATCGCCGAGGATGTCCTGCGCGATCGCCCGGGCCAGATCGATGTCGAAGCCCTCCAGCTTGCCGTCCGCCCGGCGGTAGCCCCAGCGGTAGCTGTTCTGGTCGACGCCGACGACCAGCTTGCCGCGCCGTTTGATCTCCTCGATCGCCGGGCCGTCCGCCGAGGACGGCCGCAGCGACGCCTCCGGGCTCGTGCAGTCGTCCGCCTTCGCGGGCGGCACGGCCGCCGGATCGGCACCCGGGGTCACACCGGCGGGCGGCCCCCCGTGCGAGAGGGGGACCAGGGTGAGGGCGGCGGTCAGCGCGCAGGCCGCCGCCATCCCGGCGACACCGCCCCAGCCGCGCAGCCGGTCGGCGAGGCGTCCCCGCCGGCGCGGAACGCGCGGCCGGGCGGCCCCGCCGTCAGCGGTGGCACCGGCCTCCGGTGTCACGTCCGGTGCCGCTCCCGGCAACGAGTCAGCCATCTCTCCTCCTCTCACCGGTACTCCGAAAGCCTGCGGCCGATGCCCAGGACGGCTCCGACCGCCCCGAGGACCGCCAGCACGGCCGCGCCGACCGGCAGGGCCGCCAGCGCGCCCCGGCCGCCCTCGGCGGATTCGGTGAACTCGGCCTGCTCGTGCGCCAGCGCCTTCTCCAGCGCGGCGTCCACGCGGTCGAAGCACTGGCCCGTGGAGCCCTCGCTGCCGATCACCTTGGCCAGCGCGCCGTCGTAGTCGCCCGCCCTGTCCGTCTCACCGGCGTCCTTGTGCCGGTTCTTCCACTCCGACGCCGCCGAGACCGCGTCGGCGACCGGCGTGCGGCCCGCGCCGTCGTCGGCGAGCTGCCCGGCGCGGCCGAGCGAGGCGGTGAGACTGCTCATGCCCGCGGTGTAGTCCGTCTCGTACTTGTCGCTCTTGCCGTCCGCGGTGAGCACCGCACCGCGAGCGACCAGGGTCAGGTTCTCATTGGCCCGGGCCTTCAGGCTGCTGATCCGGGCGTCGTTGAGGACCTTCAGCGACTCCTGCCCCTTGGCGCGGGCCTCGTCGAGACCCGCCCTGGCGACGGCGTGCCCGACGCCCAGCCAGAGCAGCACCACCGTGGACGCGGCGGTCGCCGCGAGCAGTCCGTGGTTGAACACCCGGTTCGTGCGCCGGTAGTTGCGGTGCTGGGCCCAGACCAGTCCGCCGATCGCGACCACTCCGAGCCCCAGCGACACGAAGGGCCACAGCCGGGCGTCGCCGTGGTCGTCGTCGAGCCGGGCCGTCTCCTCCTCGTACAGCTTCTGGGCAGCCGGGAGCAGCTCGGTGGTCATCAGCTGGTTCGCGTACCGCAGGTAGGCGCCGCCCAGCGGCAGGCCCTGGCGGTTGTTGGCCCGGGCCCGCTCGACGAGGCCCGTGTAGCGGGGGAGCTGTTCGTTGAGCGTGGTGATCCAGCGGCGCGAGTCGGTCGAGCCGTCCGTGTTCGCGGCGGCCTTCACGAGCAGCCGGGAGGCGCTGGCGATGTCCCGGCGATAGCGCTCCCGTACCGCCGCGGGCTCCTGCGCCCCGGCCAGGAAGCCGCTCGCGGCGGCCGTGTCGGCGTCGGCGAGCGAGCGGTAGATGCTCGCCGCGTCGGCGCTGAGCGGCTGGCTGCGGTTGACCACGGCGTCGGCGGAGGAGGCACGGTCGGCGATCTCGAGGGCCGTCACCGCGCCGAACGCCACGACCAGCGCGGCCAGTACGGCGCCGATGATCCGCAGCCGGCCCGGCTCCGTCGTCGCGGCGGCGCGCAGCTGCGCCGTCGTCTCCGCCCAGGCACTGCGCCGCGCGGGCGGTGCCGGGGGCGGTGCGGACCCCTCGGCGGAGGGCCCCGATCCCGGGCCGGGCGGCGGCCCCGGCTGCGCCGGGACGTACGGCGCCGGCGGCGCGGGCGGGCCTGCCGCGCTCGGCATGTGTGTCACTTGACCTCCCCCTCGGTCACTGACGGCGTCCCACCTCCCGCGGGCGGGGGACGGCTTCCGGCCAGAAGTATGGCCGCGGGGGCGGACATTCCACACCCAGGATTCACTGGATCTTGTGCCATCCGGCGTGTCGCGTCAATGCCGCCCCCTGTTCAGCGCCCCTCCCATGAATACGCCGCCGGTGGCCGATCGGTTCCGCGCGGCCGTCCCCGACGAGCCGGGCGCGCCGCCGTGCGCCCGGGCGCGATCCGCGCGCGCCCCCTACCGCGGACCGGCCTGTTCCTCGTAGCGGGACCGCAGCCGGGCCCGTGCGGCGGCGGGCGCGCCGAGGTGGTCGAGGCCCAGCAGGGCCGCGCCCAGGACGGGTGGTGCCGTCACCACGGACACGACGGCCTTCGGCGCCCGGAGGGCGAGCGACTCCTCGATCCCGGCGTCGAGCCGGGGATGCCGCGCCGCCAGCACGCTGCCGCCGAGCACCACGGGCACCTTCTCGTCCAGCAGGCCGAGCCGGCCGAGCGCCACCGTGGCCATCAGGACGACCTCCTCGGCGAGCCGGTCGACGATCGCGCCCGCCACGGCGTCACCGGCGGCAGCGGTCGAGAACAGGACCGGGACGAGCCCGTGCCTGCGCCCGGGTGCGACACGGCCCAGATGCAGTGCCTCGATGAGCGCGTACATCGACGGCAGGCCGAAGTGCGCGGGGAGCGTGCGGGCGAGTGCGGTCGGTTCCCCGCGCCCGTCCTCGGCCCGTGCGGCGAACCACACCGCCTCCTCGGCGAGTCCGGCGCCCCCTCCCCAGTCCCCGGAGATCCTGCCGATCGCCGGGAAGCGGGCGGTGCGGCCGTCCGGCGCCATGCCCACGCAGTTGATGCCGGCGCCGCAGACGACGGCGACGCCCCTGGGCTCGTCGACCCCGGCCCGCAGGATCGCGAAGGTGTCGTTGCGGACCTCGCTCGTCCCGCCCCAGCCGCGGGCCCGTACCGCGGCCGCCAACTCCTCCTCCTCGACGGGCAGATCGGCGTTGGCCAGACAGGCCGAGACATGAGCGACGGACCCGAACCCGGCGCTGCCGAGGGCCTCGCGCACCGTGCCGTCCAGTTCGTCGAGCGCCGCCGCGACCCCCACCCTCGGAGGCTGGAAGCCACCGCCGCGGGCCGTGCCCAGCACCGAGCCGTCCGCGCCGACCACCGCCACGTCCGTCTTGCTGTTGCCGGCGTCCACGGCGAGCACCGCGGCCGCGGGACCGCCCGCCCCCGGGCCGTGGACGGACGGGCCGTGCGCGGCCGGGACGTTCACGCCCACGGAAGGTGCTCCCGGTTGTGGGCGACCAGGCGCTCCGTGAGCGCTTCGGCGTACTCGTACTGACCGACCAGCGGGTGGGCCAGCAGCGCCTTGAAGACCCGGTCGCGGCCGCCGCGCAGCGCCGCCTCCAGCGCCAGCTCCTCGTAGGCGGTGACGCCCGCGATCAGCCCGCCGTACAGCGGGTCGACGTCGGGCAGCGGCAGCGGCGCCGCGCCCTTGGTGCCGACGGCGGCCTGCACCTCGACGACGGCGTCGTCGGGGAGGAACGGCAGCGTGCCGTCGTTGTACGTGTTGACCACCTGGTACGGGCTGCCCGTTCCCCCGAGGAGCGCCGCGACGAGGTCGACGGCGGCCTCGGAGTAGTAGGCGCCGCCGCGTGAGGCCAGCAGTTCCGGTTTCTCGTCCAGCGACGGGTCGCCGTACATCTCCAGGAGCCGCTTCTCCATCGCCGCGACCTCCGCGGCCCGGGAGGGCCTGGTCCGCATCTCCCGGACGACCGCGTCGTGCGCGTAGAAGTAGCGCAGGTAGTACGACGGGACGACGCCGAGGCGGTCCAGGATCTGTCGCGGGAGCCGCAGGTCCCCGGCGATGGCGTCGCCGTGCTCGGCGAGCAGCCGCGGCAGGACGTTCTCGCCCTCCGGACCGCCCAGCCGCACACCCGTCTCCCAGGTCAGATGGTTGAGGCCCACGTGCTCCAGGTGCACATCGCCCGGGGCGGTGTCCAGCAGCGCGGCGAACTTCCGCTGCAGGCCGATCGCGACGTTGCACAGTCCGACCGCCCGGTGGCCGGCCTGGAGCAGTGCGCGGGTCACGATGCCCACCGGGTTGGTGAAGTCGACGATCCACGCGTCCGGGGCGGCGCGTCGCACCCGTTCGGCGATGTCCAGCACCACCGGGACGGTGCGCAGCGCCTTGGCCAGACCGCCGGCGCCGGTCGTCTCCTGTCCGACGCAGCCGCACTCCAGCGGCCATGTCTCGTCCTTCTCCCGCGCGGCCTGGCCGCCGACGCGCAACTGCAGCAGCACGGCGTCGGCGCCCGCCACCCCGGCGTCCAGGTCCGCGGTGGTCGTGATGGTCCCGGGGTGGCCCTGCCGGGCGAAGATGCGCCGGGCGAGCCCGCCGACCAGGTCCAGCCGGACGGCCGCGGGGTCGATCAGGACCAGCTCGCCGATCGGCAGGGTCTCCCTCAGCCGGGCGAAACCGTCGATCAGTTCGGGGGTGTAGGTGGACCCGCCACCCACGACCGCGATCTTCGGGTGCCGGGGGTTCGGGGGCTGCCCCCCGCTGGTGTGCGGCATGTGTCTCTCAGCCCTTCACTCCGGTCAGTGTGACGCCCTCGACGAAGGCCTTCTGTGCGAGGAAGAACACGACGATCACGGGGGCCATGACCATCACGGTCGCGGCCATCGTCAGGTTCCAGTCCGTCTGGTGTGCGCCCTTGAAGGACTCCAGGCCGTAGGAGAGCGTCCAGGCGGCGGGGTTCTCCGAGGCGTAGATCTGCGGGCCGAAGTAGTCGTTCCAGCAGGAGAAGAAGTGGAACAGCGCCACGGCGGCGATCGCCGGCCGCGCCATCGGCAGCACGATCCGCACCATCGTGCGGAACTCGCCGCAGCCGTCGATCCTGGCGGCCTCCGTGTACTCCCTGGGGATCGTCAGCATGAACTGCCGCAGCAGGAAGATCGTGAACGCGTTGCCGAAGGCGAACGGGACGATCAGCGGCCACAGCGTGCCCGCGAGGTCCATCTGCTTGGCCCAGAACAGGTACATGGGGACGACGACCACCTGCGGCGGCAGCATCATCGTGGCGATGACCAGCATCATCGCCAGACCTCGGCCGCGGAAGCGGAACTTCGCCAGCGCGTAGGCGACCGGGATGCTCGACGCGACCGCGAGGACGGTGCCGAGGCCCGCGTACAGCAGCGTGTTGCGCCACCAGGTGAGGAAGCCCGGGGTGTTCCACACGGCGGCGAAGTTGCCCCACTCCCAGGTGCGCGGCCACAGTTCGCGGGTGAGCGCCTGATCGTCGCTCATCACCGCCGTCAGGAAGACGAACACGAACGGCAGCAGGAAGAACAGCGCGGCCGCGAGGGCCAGGGAGTGGACCGCGATCCACTCCAGGGTGGCCCTGCGCCGCGCGCCGCGCCGGGCGGCGGAACCGCCTCCGCGGGCGGGGCGCACGGCGGACGGCGCGGGGTCGAGGGTCGTGGTCATCGATCAGTCCTCCGCCGAGAGGAAGCCGGAGCGGCGCCTCATCAGGAACGCTGTGAACACCATGGCCAGTGCGAACAACACCAGCGCGACGACACACGCGGCACCCGTGTCGAAACGCTGGAAGCCGAGGTTGTAGACGATCTGCGGGACGGTGAGCGTGGACCTGTCCGGATAGCCGGGCTCGAACTGCTGCCCGGAGCCGCCGATCACCCCGCTGGCGACCTTCGCCGCCACGATCGGCTCCGTGTAGTACTGCATGGTCGCGATAACCCCGGTGACGACGGCGAACAGCACGATGGGCGAGATGTTGGGCAGCGTGACGTACCGGAACCGCTGCCAGGGTCCGGCCCCGTCCAGCTCGGCGGCCTCGTACTGCTCCTTCGGAACGTCGAGCAGCGCCGCCATGAAGATCACCATCAGGTCGCCGACGCACCACAGGGCGAGGATCGTCAGCGAAGGCTTCGACCAGGACGCGTCGTTGAACCAGCCCGGCTCCGGCAGGCCCAGCGCCGCGAGCACCGTGTTCGCCGGTCCCGTGCCCGGGTTGAGCAGGAAGACGAACGACATGGTCGCGGCGACCGGCGGGGCCAGGTACGGCAGGTAGAAGAGCGTCCGGAACAGTCCCGCGCCCGTCCTCAGCCGGGTGACCAGCAGCCCGATGCCGAGGCCGAAGACGACCCGCAGGGACACCATCACCGCGATCAGCCAGAGCGTGTTGGCCAGGGCGGGCCAGAAGAAGGGGTAGTCGACGAGGACGTACGTCCAGCTCCTCAGTCCCACCCAGGTGGGCGCGGTGAACCCGTCGTACCTCATGAAGGAGAAGTAGACGGTGGAGACCAGGGGGTAGGCGAAGAAGACGCCGAACCCGATCAGCCAGGGCGAGAGGAACGCGGCCGTGCGCAGCCGCCGCCGGACCCGCCTGGCCCGCAGGGCGGGATTCCCCCGCCCTGTCCGCGGCCGCGCCGCGGCGGGGTGTGCCGCGGTCATCAGCGCGCCTGCTCGTTGTCCTTGTCGACCTGCGCGTCCGTCCGCCGCAGCCCCGCGTCGAGGTCCTTCTCCCGTCCGGCCTCGTACCGGACGCCGAAGTCCTGCGCGGTGAGGAGGAAGGCGCCGCCGTTCACCGAGGACGGCGCGTGCGAGCTCTTCGGGTGCTGGGCGATACCGACGAACGTGCGGTAGACGGGGTCGTCGCTGAGCTTCGGCGACTTCAGCGCGGCCTGCGTGGAGGGGACGTTGTGGATGGCGTTGGCGAAGGAGACGACGGCGTCGGTGTCGGTCGACAGGTACTCCACCAGCTCCCAGGCGGCGTTCTTCCTCTCGCTGGTGCCGGCGATGCCGAGGATCGTCCCGGACAGATAGCCCTTGCCGTAGTCGGCGGCCTGGTCGTCGGGGACGGGGAAGGGCGCCGCGCCGATCTCGAACGGCAGCCCCGCGTCCTTCGCCATCCTGCCCCGCCACTCGCCGTCGAGCTGCATGGCGACCTGGCCGGTGTGCAGCGGGTGCTTGGGGCCCCACTCGTCGCCGAGCGCGCTGCGGAACTTCTCCAGCTTCCGGTGGCCGCCCAGCTTGTCGACCAGTCCCTTCTGCCAGGTGAGCAGGGCCTTGACCTGGGGGTCGGCGGCGAGGGCGGACCTGCCCCGGTCGTCGAGGTACCGGACGCCGAACTGCGCGGCGTAGTGCTCGAAGGTGGTCTCGTAGCCCTGGAAGTTCGGCATGAAGCCGAGCTGTTCGTAGGAGTCCCCCTTGACCTTCGTGAGCTTCGCCGCGACCTCGTCGAACTCGGACAGCGTCTTCGGCGGGGCGGTGATGCCGGCCTCGGCGAACGCCTTCTTGTTGTAGTACAGGCCGTACGCGTCACCGAGCAGTGGCACGGTGCAGCGCTTCCCTTCGTGCTCGGTGTACTTGGCCATCTGGGGGAGGAAGGTCTTCGCCGGGTCGATCCCCGCCTTGTCGAGGAACGGACCGAGGTCGGCGAGGGCGTTGGTGGAGCAGAAGCGGCCGACGTTGTCGGTGGTGAAGGAGGAGACGACGTCGGGGGCGTTCGAACCGCCCGCGCGCAGGGCCTGGTTGAGCTTGTCGTCGGTGATGCCCTTGACCACCCGGACCGTGATGTTGGGGTGCTTCTTCTCGAAGGCCGCGATGTTGTCCTCGATCGCCGCCACCTCGCCGGGTGAGCTCCAGCCGTGCCAGAAGGTGAGCGTGGTCCGCGCCTTCGGGTCGTCGGTCGCGCCGGTGTCGTGGGAACCCGTGCAGGCGGTGGCGAGCAGGGCCATCGAGGCGGTCGAGGCGAGCGCGACGGCTGTGGAGCGGCGTCTTCCGGGCATGACGGTGTCTCCCTGGGGGCGGGGCGGACGGGTCGGGGGATGCGCGGAGTGCGGGTTTCGGGTGTCGCGGTCCGGGGTGAGGCCGCGGACGGGGATCGGGGATCGGGGATCGGGGATCGGGGATCGCGGTTCAGCGGGAGGTGTCGAACACCTCGTCGCGCGTGGCCGCCAGGGCGCTCTCCAGCGCCCCGCGCAGCACGGGGTGTTCCTGGACGTCCCCGATGACGAGCCGCGGCCGGGACGGGGCCAGCTCGGCCAGCTCCGACTGGACCCGTGCGCGCAGGGGTTCCCCGCCGGCCGCGATGAGCGGCCCGGAGAGGACGACGAGTCCGGGGTCGAGAACGGCGGTCATCGAGGCGAGGCCGGTGGCCAGCGCGGTCGCGAAGGTGTCGAGCAGCGCGCGGTACGGCCCCGCCTCCGCCTCCGCCGCCCGCGCCAGCAGGGTGGCCGCCACCTCGTGGTGGGGGCCCTGGGGGACGTCGGCGATGCCCAGTTCGCGGGCCAGACGGGGCACCGCCTGGGCGCCGGCCAGCTCCTGGAAGCCGCCGCTGCCCGCCTTCGAGACCTGCCGCACGAGCGGGGTGCCGGGCACCGGAAGGAAGCCGATCTCGCCCGCGCCGCCGGTGAAGCCGCGGTGCAGCCGGCCGCCGATGACGAGCGCGGCTCCGAGCCCCTCCTCGTTCCACAGCAGCACGAAGTCGTCATTGCCCCGCGCGGCACCCAGCCGCTGCTCGGCGACGGCGACCAGATTGACGTCGTTCTCGTACTCGACCGGCATGGGCAGCGCCGCCGCGAGTTCGTCGAGCAGCGTGGGGGCGTGCCAGCCGGGCAGGTGGGAGGCGTACCGCAGCCTGCCCGTGGACGGGTCGAACGCGCCCGGGGTGCCGACGACGAGGCGGTGCACGTCGCCCCGTGTGATCCCGGCGGCCTTCACCGCTCCGTCCAGTGCTCCGGTGACCTGCTGCACGACGCTCGCCGGCCGCCGCCCGCGGGTCTCGACGACGTGCTCGCCGACCGTCGCGCCGGTGACGTCGGCGACGGCCGCGCGGATGCGCTTGGGGGTCACGTCGAGGCCGGCGGCGAAGGCGGTACGGGCGTTGATCGTGTACAGCTGGGCGTTCGGCCCCGGTCTGCCCTCGGTGGTGCCGGTCGCGACGACCAGCCCCGCGGCCTCCAGCCGTGCCAGCAGCTGGGACGCGGTGGGCTTGGACAGTCCGGTGAGCTTGCCGATCCGGGTGCGCGAGAGCGCCCCGTGCTCCAGCAGCAGATCGAGCGCCGCACGGTCGTTCATGGCTCGGAGGACTCGGGGGGTCCCGGGGGTGGTACCGGCCACGACGACGCACCTCGCCCTTCACGCACCGCGCTGTTAGGAAAGTTTCCTATCTAGCCAGAAACCTAGGTCGCGGTCATGGGCTCGTCAATACCCGGCGGCCACCCGGGGGATGCGGCATGCGAAAGGGCGCCCCCGCCTCTTGGCGGGGACGCCCTCGTGGCGCCGGAGTGCGCTCCGGCCGGGGCGCCCTGTGGCTACTTGGACAGGGGCGCCGGCGGGGAGATCGGGGACGCCGCCACCGACTGCGGCGACGTGGCGGACGCGTACGCGGACGGGGCCGCCACGCCGGCGGTCGGGTCGTTCCCGGCCTCCCCGTCGGCCTGCTGCGGCAGCCCGCCGACGATCCGGACACCCGCCTCGTCGAAGGTGCGCTTGATGCGCCAGCGCAGCTCTCGCTCGACACCCAGCGCCTTGCCCGGCATCGTCTTCGCGGCGACGGAGACCGTCATGCGGTCGAGCAGGACCTCGCTCAGGCCCAGGACCTCGACCGGACCCCACAGCCGCTCGTTCCACGGCTCTTCCTTGGACATCGCCGTCGCGGCCTCCTCGATGAGCTCGCGCACGTGGCCCAGGTCCTCGGCCGGCCGCACGTTCACCTCCACGGAGGCGGTCGACCAGCCCTGGCTCAGGTTGCCGATCCGCTTGACCTCGCCGTTGCGGACGTACCAGATCTCGCCGTTGTCGCCACGCAGCTTCGTCACGCGCAGGCCGACCTCGATCACCTCGCCGGAGGCGACCCCCGCGTCGATCGAGTCGCCGACGCCGTACTGGTCCTCCAGGATCATGAAGACGCCGGAGAGGAAGTCGGTGACCAGGTTCCGCGCGCCGAAGCCGAGGGCCACGCCCGCGACTCCGGCGGAGGCCAGCAGCGGGGCCAGATTGATGTTGAGGGCGCCGAGGACCATCAGTCCCGCGGTGCCCAGGATGACGAACGACGCGACCGACCTCAGTACCGAACCGATCGCCTCGGAGCGCTGTCTGCGCCGCTCGGCGTTGACCAGCAGACCGCCGAGGGCCGTGCCCTCCACGGCCTGGGCGCTGCGGTTCATCCGTTCGATGAGCTTGGTCAGCGCCCGGCGGACCGCGATGCGCAGCATGATCGCGATGACCAGGATGAGCAGGATCCGCAGGCCCACGTTCAACCAGGTGGACCAGTTCTGCTCCACCCATCCGGCGGCTTCGTTGGCCCGCTCGGCGGCGTCGTCGAAACTGACGGGCGGCGCGGACGGATCGGCGGCCAGGGACACTGCGGAACCTCCGTGTGTGCGGTCGGCGGACCATCCACACTAACGGGGCATACGCCATCGCTTCGGCGTTCTCCAAAGGGGAGAGACGAGCCTCACCCGGGGATCCTTCCGGTGTGGTCGAGCGCACACAGAATCCCTCCGGCCCGTTACGGGTACGTAGTGGCGCTTCGACCAGGCATGAGGAGAGACTGAGTACAGATCGTCCCGGCGCGAGCCACGCGCCGCCGGCGTACAAGGAGGCCATCCGTGCCGCATGTCCTGATCCTCAACGCGTCGTACGAGCCGCTCGGCGTCGTACCGCTCCGCCGCGCGCTCGTCCTCGTCCTCGAGAACAAGGCCATCTGCCTCGAGGAGTCCGGCGCCTTGATGCACAGCGCGACCCGGGTGATCCCCGCGCCCAGCGTGGTCCGGCTCAAGCGTTTCGTCCGGGTCCCCTACCGGGGGCCCGTTCCTCTGACCCGCCGCGCGCTGTTCGCCCGCGACGGGGGCCGCTGCATGTACTGCGGTGGCGTCGCAACCAGCGTCGACCACGTCGTCCCGCGCAGTCGCGGCGGCCAGCACGTCTGGGACAACGTCGTGGCCGCGTGCCGCCGCTGCAACCACGTCAAGGCCGACCGGCACCTGCGCGAGCTGGGCTGGCGGCTGCGGCACCAACCCGCCCCGCCGAGCGGCCTGGCCTGGCGCATCATCGGCACCGGGCATAGGGACCCGCGCTGGCTGCCATACCTGCAGCCGTACGGCGCGGACGACGCGATGGCCCGGATCGACGGCATATCCGCCTGAGGATCCGGGCCACTGTCGTGTGCGCGCGCTCCGGACCGCCGGGCGCGCGCTTGTCCGCGCCCGGCGCGCCGCCGCGGGTGCGCTCAGGGGGTGCCGGTGGCCTGCTCCGACACGGCGTACGCCTCCGCCGACCACAGTGAGTAACCGAAGCGGGTGGCCCGCGCGTCACCCTGCACCCGGACGAAACGGGTCCCCGGCGCGTCCATGCGGACCGACTCGCGGCCGCCCCTCCCGTCGCGGACGGTCGCGGCCGTGCGCCAGGTGCGACCGTCGGCCGAGACCTGGACGCGGTACCTCGCCGCGTGCGCGTCCTGCCAGTGCAGCACCACCTGCCCCAGCCGGGCCGGCCGGGCCAGCTCCGCCTGCCACCAGGCGCCGTCCTCCGCGGGGGAGGACCAGCGGGTGCCGGGGTCGCCGTCCGCCGCAGCGGCGGCCGGGAAGTCCGGGGTCTCGTCGCCCGAGGACGACGCCACCGCCGTACGGAACAGATCGGGGCCGCCGGTCGCCGGGTAGGCCCGCACGGTCAGCGTGCTCTCCTCCCCGCCGAAGGTGAACGGCACCTGGTACTCGCCCGCCGGGGTCCCCGGCGGCACCGTCACCTCGACGGGCACGGCCGTCCGCCGGCCGCGGGGTGCCCGCACCTCCTTCGGCACGGCCACCGTGATGCCCTTCGGCGCCCTGGCGGTGAGGGCGCCGCGCACCTCGTCGGGCCGCCGGGCGGCGACGAACGCCTCGGTGCGCTGCGGGCCGCCGCCGATCGGCGCGTCCAGCTCGCCCCGGCCGAGCGCGAGCCGGGCCCGCGGCTCGTCGGCGAACCACGGCACGAGCGCGTGCACGGCGGGCGCCTCGGCGGCGCCGGTGATCCGGAGGGCGTCCGCGCGCAGCCCCTGGGGGCGGTTCTGGGTCCAGCCGGACGGGGCGAGTGCACCGAGCGGCCGCCAGCCCTGGCCCGGTACGTGCGCCTCCAGCGTGCCCGTGACGCCGTCCCCGCCGGGCTCGGTCATCGCGGTCACGGCCTCCACGGGCCGGGCCCGGTCCAGCCGCACCGTGTACGCACCGCCGGTACGGGTCACCGGGCCGACCCGGCGGTCGGCGCCCGTCCACACCGCCGACTCCTTCGCCACCCGGGTGAGGAAGGGGCCGAGCACGCCCTTGCCGACCGTCGCCTTCCCCGCACCGATCTCCGTGCGCACGGGGGCGAGCGCCAGCGACGCCCGCCAGGCCGTCTCGCCGTCGCCGCGCGCCTGGGCCTGCAGCATGTCGACGGCGAGCTCCCCGGCGGTGCCGTAGCGCGCGAGCTGGTCCAGCCACGGCCCCACCTCGGAGTCGAGCGAGGCCAGCCGCTCCGGGGCCTCCCGCATCGCCGTGAAGGCGGCCCGCAGCCGGCGTGCCGCCTCGTCCCTGGCCTTGACGTCGGTCGTGGTGCGCGAGCGCCAGAACTCGGCCATCAGAGGCCGGAGATATGCGGACTCGGTGGGGTTGAGAAGGGACGAGGAGTGGTTCCCCGCGAGCACGCCGAGCGCCTCCCGGGTCCGCGGGTCGCCGCCGGCGAGGTCGTCCATCGCCGCGCGCCAGGACTCCTGGGGCCGGTACCCCTTCGGGTTCCAGGCGTAGTCGGCGGCCGTGAACAGCGGGATGCGGGACGCGGCCGCCTGCTCCATGGCGTTGGCGAGCACCGCGGCCGAACCGGAGGCGACGGCCGGCTCCCGCCCGGTGTAGGGCCCGAGGAAGATGCGGTCCTGCGCGTAGTCGTTGACGGGGTAGTTGTCCATCGTCACCATCGGGCGCCCGAACACCTCGCGGGCCCCGGCCAGTTCCCGTCCGGTGATGGTGCGGGGGACGACCCCGACCCCCGTCCAGGCGACCTGGACGCCGGGGTCCAGCTCAGCGGCGAGCGCCGTGCGGTACTCGGTCGTGCCGTCCTGGTAGAACTCCGTCGGCATCACCGTCAGCGGTTCCGCGCCGGGGTGGCGGTCGGCGAGGTGCCGGGCGATCTCCCCGGCGAGCCGCGCGTGGGCCCTGGCCGCGGCCTCCGGGCCGGAACCGAACGTGTCGGGGTCCCGGTCGCAGTGCCACTCGCTGTAGCTGACGTCCTGGAACTGCAGCTGGAAGGCGCGTACGCCCAGCGCCCACATCGCGTCGATCTTGCGCTTGAGCGCCTTCACGTCGTCGTCGGAGGCCAGGCACATGGACTGGGCGGGGGCGACGGCCCAGGCGAGCGTCACATGGTTGCGCCGGGCGCGCTCGGCCAGCTCGCGGAACTCGGCGCGCTGGGCGGCGGGGTACGGATCGCGCCAGCGGGTCTGCCGGAACGGGTCGTCGCCCGGCGCGTAGAGATAGCGGTTCTGTTTGGTGCGGCCCATGAAGTCGAGCTGCGCCAGCCGCTGTTGATGACTCCACGGCCGGCCGTAGAAGCCCTCGGTCACTCCGCGTACGGCCGTGACGGGCCAGTCCCGTACCGCCACACCGGGCACCGCGCGGTCCCTGACGAGCTGCCGCAGCGTCTGGGCCCCGTGGAAGAGCCCGTCCGGCCCGACTCCGTCCACGGCGACGGTGTCGCGTCCGCCGACCCGGCCGGTACCGATCCGGTAGCCGCCCCGGGGCAGATCGGCGCGTTCCGGCATGCGCAGGGCGCGCAGCGCGTCGAGTGCTCCGGTTCCGCCGAGACGGAGCACCGTGCCACGGCCGGGCAGCTCCGTGTGAACGGTCCGCACCCCGGCGGCGCGCAGCGACTCGCGCACGGTCTCCACGGCGTACGGGTCGGCGTCCGGGGCCGCGAGGAGCGTCACGTCCTCACCCAGCGGTACGGCGGATCCGGTGACCTTGAGCGTCTGGGGCCGGGGCCAGACCGGTGGCAGCGCCCCGGCCGCCTTCCGTTCGGGGCCGGCCGTGCTGGTGGAGCCCGGTACGTCCGGGGCCGCGGCGGCTCCGGGGGCCGTGCCGAGCAGTCCGCCGATCACGGCGACGGCGACGGCGGTCGCCGTCTGCTTCCTGCGCCCGAACCGCACGCCCGGTCTCCCCTCGACTCCCCGTGCCCCACGAAACCGGTTCGAGCCCACCACCGGTGTGGCGAAGGTGTCAATGCGGCTGACGGTTGTGTCGTATTTGCCCATCGACGCGCGAGAGTCACGACCGTCCGGTTCAACTCCCGGGTGTGCAGCAGAATGTGACACGGAACACGTTGACGAGAGGTGTACGTCTGCCGCCGTGCCCACTGGGTAGGGCTGCGAATGTCCTGTTGCCCCACCACGAGGAGGCCCCCGTGGCCGCACCCGCACAGCTTCTGCTCCCCGCCCTGTCCAAACAGGTGCCCGGCCCGCTCACCAGCGAGCCGCCGTCGACCTCCGTACCGCCCCTCACCAGCGAGCCCCCGCTCGCCGACGCCGGCCCGCTCACCAGCGAGCCCCCGCTCGCCGCCGCCGCGCCGCTGACCAGCGAGCCTCCCCTCGTCGACGCCGCCCCCCTCACCAGCGAACCCACCGCCACCGGCGACGCCGGAGGCTCGGAGTCCCCAGGAGTCTGAATGGGCCTGGCCCGGCTCGCCGCGCTGCACGGTGTCGCCACCACGTACTCGCCCTCGGCAGGCGTCACCGTCCCCGTCCCCGACTCCACGGTCGTCGCGGTGCTCGCCGCCCTCGGTGTGGACGCCGCCACACCGGACGCGGTCCGCGCCGCCCTCACGGCAGCGGAGTCCGCCGCCGAGGAGCGGCTGCTCCCGCCGACCGTGGTGGCGTGGCTCCCCGTCACCGGGCCGCCCCCCGTCGCCCTCCCGCCCGGCGCCCGTGTCCGCGTGGACCTGGAGGACGGCGGCCACTTGGAATGGCGCGAAAACGCCCCTCCCGCGGCCGCGCCGGAATCCGGAGCTGCGGCGTCCGCGGAGCGGCCCGCCGGCGGCTCCTCCGGCGCCCCGGGCTGGCCGGAACTGCCCACCGGGGTCCACCGGTTGACGGTGCGGACGACCGGCGGGCGCACCGGCAGCGCCGTGCTCGTCGTCGCCCCCGAGGCGGTGGACCAGCCCGCCGAGCGGGTCCACGGCTTTCTGGTGCAGCTCTACTCGCTGCTGTCCGCCCGCTCCTGGGGCATGGGCGACCTCGGGGACCTCGCCGCGCTGGCGTCCTGGGCGGGCCGAGCCCTCGGGTCCGGGTTCGTGCAGGTCAACCCCCTGCACGCGGCCGTACCCGGTGCGCCGACCGACCCGTCCCCCTACCGCCCCTCGTCCCGCCGGTTCCCCGACCCGGTGCACCTGAGGATCGAGGACGTCCCCGAGTACGCGTACGTCACCGGCCAGGACCGGTTCCGGCTGGACGCGCTCCTCGAGAAGGCCGCCGAACTGCGCGCCTCCGTCCTGGAGAAGGGCGCGCTGATCGACCGCGACGCCGTGTGGCGGCTCAAACTCCGTGCCCTGGAGCTGGTGCTCCGCGTCCCCCTCGGCCCCGGCCGCCGGGCCGAGTACTGCGCCTTCCTCGCCGAGCGGGGCCGGGCGCTGGACGACCACGCCACCTGGTGCGCCCTCGCCGAGGTCCACGGCTCCGACTGGCACGCCTGGCCCGCGGGCCTGCGCGACCCGCGCTCCCCGGAGACGGCCCGCGCCCGCGGGGACCTCATGGACCGCGTCGACTTCCACTGCCGGCTCGCCTGGCTGACCGACGAGCAGCTGGCCGCGGCCGCCGCGGCCGCCCGGGACGCCGGCATGGCCGTCGGGATCGTGCACGACCTCGCCGTCGGTGTGCACCCCGGCGGCGCGGACGCCTGGGCCCAGCAGGACACCTTCGCCGCGGGCATGTCGGTGGGCGCCCCGCCCGACGCCTTCAACGCCCGCGGCCAGGACTGGGGCCTGCCGCCGTGGCGCCCCGACGCCCTCGCGGCGTCCGGCTACGCCCCCTACCGGGGCCTGCTGCGCGGACTCCTCCGGCACGCGGGCGCGCTGCGGCTCGACCACGTCATGGGCCTGTTCCGGCTCTGGTGGGTCCCCGTCGGAGCCGAGCCCACCGAGGGCACGTACGTCCGCTACGACGCCGAGGCGATGCTCGCCGTGCTGGTCCTGGAGGCCCACCGGGCCGGGGCGGTCGTCATAGGGGAGGACCTCGGCACGGTCGAGCCCGGGGTGCGCGAGGCGCTCTCGCGCCGGGGCGTGCTCGGCACGTCCGTCCTCTGGTTCGAACGCGACTGGGCCGGAAGCGGCAGGCCCCTGGCGCCGGAGGACTGGCGCGAGGGCTGTGTGGCCACGGCCACCACCCACGACCTGCCGTCCACCGCGGCCCGCCTCACCGGCGAGCACGTCGCGCTGCGCCACCGGCTGGGTCTGCTCACCCGGCCGCTGGACCAGGAGCGCACGGAGGACTCCGCCGAGGTGGCCGAATGGCGCGCCTGTCTGACCCGGCTCGGCCTGCTGCCCGAGGGCAGCCACGACGAGGAGGGGGAGATCCGCGCGGTGTACCGGTTCCTGCTGCGGACCCCGGCACGGATGGTCGGCGTGTGGCTGCCGGACGCCGTGGGGGACCGCAGGCCGCAGAACCTGCCCGGCACCTGGGACCAGTACCCGAACTGGCGGCTGCCCGTCGCCGACGCCTCCGGCCGCCCGACGACGCTGGACGAGCTGGCCGCCTCGCCGAGGCTGCACGCGCTCATGGAGGTGTTCCGGCCGGTGTCCGCGCCCCGTACGGGCACCCCGGGCGCGCGGCCGTCCTAGCCGTTCGCTACGTTTGCACCGTGGACAAGAAGAACGCCCTGCGCGCCGGTGCCGTCGCGGCCGGTACGACGCTGATGATGCTGCTCATGTCGTCCCCCGCGCTCGCGCTGACGCGCGACGACGGCGACGACCCGGGTACCGGCCTGAGCGTGGCCGAGACGCTCGGCCTGTTCGTCGTGGCGCCGATCGCGCTGTTCGTACTGATCGCGGGCCTGGTGATGGTCCTCGACAAGTCCGACAGGCCGAAGAAGAAGCAGGCCTGACCCTCCTGACGCGAGGCCCGGGACACCGGGCCCGCGGGCGCAGCGGACCGTTCGCGGCGCCCTGGACCGCTCCGAGGGCGCCGCACGGTGAGCACACCGTGCGGCGCCCTCGTGCGTTCACCGGCGGGTCGTGGCCGGGGACGCCTGCGGTGTGGGAGCCTGGCGGTCGATTGCGCCATCCGGGGGGACCGATGACGACAGAGGACGCGCCGTCCATCGTCTTTGTGCACGGGACACGCTTCAGTGCCGGGCAGTGGAGCCCGCAGCTCGCCGAGCTCCGGGAGGAGTTCCCGGTCGCGGCCGTGGACCTGCCGGGCCACGGGGCGCGCGGCGGCGAGCCCTGGAGCCTGAGTGCCGCGACGGAGGTCATCGCCGCCGCGGTGCACTCGCTGGACCGCGGTCCGGCCGTGGTCGTCGGGCACTCGCTCGGCGGATACGCCGCGCTGGAATTCGCGCGCCGCCGTCCGGAGCTGCTGCGGGGACTGGTCCTCGCGGGCGCCAGCGCCTCGACCCGCGGCGGCTGGGCGGCCCCGTACCGGTTCCTCGCCCGGCTGGTCCCGCGGATCCCGGCCGACCGGCTCACCCGCTGGAACGACCGGATGCTGCGGCGGCTCTATCCGCCCCCGGTGGTGGAGGCGACCATCCGCTCCGGTTACGCCTTCCACACCCTGCCCGACGCCTGGGGCGAGGTCCTGGGCCGCTTCGACGCGGGCGCGATGCGTCATGTGGCGGCCCCGGTGCTGATCCTCAACGGGGAGAAGGACTCCGTCTTCCGGTCCGGCGAGCGGGACTTCGCCCGCGCCCATCCGGACGCGCGGGTCGAACTGATCCCGCGGGCCCGGCACCTCGCGAACTTCGACGACCCGGCGGCCTTCAGCGGCGCCGTCCGCCGCTTCGCGCGGCAGCTCACCGCCGCCGGCTGAGCGCCCGGTCACGCCCCGGCGGACCCCCGTGTGCGCGGTCGGGCGGGAGCCCCCCTCCCCGCCGCCCCATGGGCCACGGCAGGTCCGGCCGGGACACGTTCGACGAGCAGTCGCCTCCCGAGGACGGTCGGCCGGGCGCCACGGTGGGACACGAGGACCTCCGTGCGGTGCGGCCCCGGACGGCTCCACCGCACCGGAGGTCTTCGCCGTGGTCGAGCCCGGCCGGTGTCGACGACGCTCGTGACGAGGACACCGGGGCGGCCGGCCCCGAGGCCGGTGGCCCGTGCGGACGGGGTCACAGTCCGCCGGTGAACAGGAGCCGGTTCGGCGACCCCCGGGTGATGCTCTTCACGACGTTCTTCGTGGACTGGCCGACGACCCAGTCGGCGACCTCCTGCGGGCCGGCCGCGGGGTGGGCCGCCTTGTAGAGGGCGGCGACGCCGGCCGCATGGGGTGCGGCCATCGACGTGCCGTTCATCGTCGTGGTGCCCCCGCCCATCCGCGCGGACCTGATGTCGCTGCCCGGCGCGTAGAGCCTGAGGCACCTGCCGTAGTTGCTGTAGTCGGTCTCCGTGTCCTCCGTGTCGGTCGCGCCGATCGTGAGGACGTTCGGTGCGCTCGCGGGTGAGACGCCGCACGCGTCCTCCGCGGAGTTGCCGGCCGCGACGACGGGCAGCACACCGCTGTCGAAGACGGCCTTGGCGGCGGCGTTGGCGGAGGGGGACGTGGCGCCTCCGAGGGAGGCGTTCAGCACGGCCGGCTGCTGGGCGTTCTTCGCCACCCAGTCGAGGCCCGCGATGATCCTGGACCAGGCGCCCTCGCCCTCGCAGTTGAGCACCCGGACGCTGACCAGGCGGGCCTCGGGCGCCACCCCGTAGGTCGCGCCCGCCGCCGTTCCCGCGACATGGGTGCCGTGACCCTCGCAGTCCTGGCCCCGACGGCCGTCCCCGACGGCGTCGAACCCGAACACGGCGCGGCCGCCGAACTCGCTGTGGCCGTAGTCGATCCCGGTGTCGACGACGTAGACCGTGACGCCCTTGCCCGTCGAGGCCGCCGTGAACAGCCCGTCCAGCGGCAGGGCCCGCTGGTCCGCGCGGTCGAGCCCCCAGCTCGCGGCCTGTCGGGCGAAGGCCGGGACACCGCCCGGGTCCTGGAGCCGGTGCGGGGTCGGCAGGCCCGGCCCTTCGGAAAGTCGGTGCGCGGACACCCGCGCGTCCTCCTCCACGGCCGCGACGCCGGGAGCGAGCCTCATGGCCTTCAGCTGGGTCGCGTTCAGCGTCGCGGAGAACCCGCGCATGGCCCGGTTGTACGTGTACCTGCGCTTCACACCCGCGTCCCCGGCGACCGCCGCCGGGTCGGCGCCCTCGCGGAGAGAGACGATGTAGCTGCCCTTCACGGGCTCGGCCGACCGGTACAGCGGGGCGGGGGTCGGCCCTCCCGTATCGGCCTCCGCGGCCGCCCCCGGGGCGGCGGCGGACACGGCGAGCAGCAGAGCGGCGGCCGCGCGGCGCGCGAACAGTCGCATGGGTACTCCCATCCGATCGACGATGATCATGTCACCGTCTTTTCGACCCGGCCGGGCGACCGCTTGAGCCCTTGTCAGCCGATCGCCCGGCCGTGGGGCCCGATCTCCCCCGACTGCTGCACTCACCCGGGGGCGGGGCGCCCGGGCGGGTGACGGCCCGTCCGGGGCGGCGGCTACCGCGGGAGGCGGGCGGTGGCTCCCCGCGGCGGCGGGGCGACGGGCGCGGGTGAGGCGCGGGGCACGCGGACGGTCCGCTCGGTGCGTGCCGGGTGCCCGCTGCCGGCCGAGGGACGCCGTTGCTCCTGCCGTACGTCGCCGCGGGGCCGGCTCGGGGCCCGGGGGTCCGTCCGCGGTTGTCGGCCTTTGGTGCGGTTACCGGAAAGTTCGGTTTCGCAATCAACTACAACTTTGCTTGTTCTTGGTGGGGTTGGCGTGGCTATTGGGACAATCTCGCGTTCACAGGCGGTGATTGCGGCTTGGTCAGGACGCCCGAAACCCGGGCGTGGCAGCGCAGTTCACCGACTCCCCACACAGTGTGAAAGGCACCAGCATGACGATGAGTCACGCCCTGAGCCGGGGCGTCCGGGCACTCGCCGTTGCGGCGGCAACCAGCGGAATCCTCGTGGCGGCCACCTCCACGGCGGCCGCGGACGACGGACCCACCCGCGAACTCCTCACGGCCGACTGCGCGTCGGGCCTCGGCAAGTGCAGCTTCAACGACCCGAAGCTCGGCGAGGCGTACCTCGGAGACTTCCGCCAGGTCTCCGACTCGCTCTACAACTGCAGTACGTCCCCGGCCACCCAGTCGATGACGTGGACCGACTCGGTGGGCTCCACCGACTCGGTGGGCGTCTCGGTCACGGCCGGCGGGAACATCGCGGGCATAGTGGACCTCAGCGTGACGGCCACCTACGACCACAGCTGGACCAGCACCCACACGGAGAGCAGCTCGCTGAACATGACGGTGCAGCCGGGAGAGGTCGGCTGGATCTCCCGGGCCCAGGTGATGCAGCAGGTCTCAGGCACCTGGCAGACCCACTACGACGACCCCAAGTGGGGCCACTACTACTGGTTCTGGGGCGACACCATCACCGGCCCGGCCCCGAACGGCACGGACGGCAAGAGCAACGCGGTGGTCGTCAAGAGCCGCGCGATGACCGCGGCGGAGAAGAAGTCCTGCTCGGCGGGTACGAAGGCGGGCCGGGCGTTCGTCAAGCAGCGCTGACGGGTCCGCTCGGGGAGCAGCGGGGCCGATGCGATGCCGGCCCCTGTCCCGGCCGTTCCCCCCCGTTATGTTTTTCGCGGTCCTGCAATGGGGCTGCTGGCCTCCGGGCCCGGTATGACTGTGTCCCCTCTGTCGAAGGCATGACCTGGGGGGTGGTGTCGCCGGGCCCGGGAGGTGCCGTCGGAGACGCTGATGAGAGACCCGGCCACCGCCCGGCCTGGTGCAATGCCGGGCAGTTCGCGGGCGGCAGGTCTGCATAACGTGGATGCGCGAGCACGGTGCCACCGCCGAGGCCAGCACGATCAACACCTGCGGAAGGGTGCGATGTTAGACACCGAAGGCATAGGCGTCTTCCTCGGGTTGGACGTCGGCAAGACGGCCCACCACGGTCACGGGCTCACGCCGGCCGGGAAGAAGGTCTTCGACAAGCCGATGCCCAACAGCGAGCCGAAGCTGCGGGCCGTCTTCGACAAGCTCAAGGCCAAGTTCGGCACCGTCCTGGTGATCGTGGACCAGCCCGCGTCGATCGGCGCTCTGCCCCTGACCGTCGCCCGAGACGCGGGCTGCGAGGTCGCCTACCTGCCGGGACTGGCGATGCGGCGGATCGCCGATCTCTATCCCGGAGAGGCGAAGACCGACGCGAAGGATGCGGCGGTGATCGCGGACGCGGCCCGGACGATGCCTCACACTCTGCGGTCGCTGGAGCTGACCGACGAGATCACCGCCGAGCTGACCGTCCTGACGGGCTTCGACCAGGACCTCGCCGCGGAAGCCACCCGCACCTCCAATCGGATACGCGGCCTGCTCACCCAGTTCCACCCCAGCCTCGAGCGGGTCCTGGGCCCGCGGCTGGACCACCCCGCCATCACCTGGCTCCTCGAGCGCTACGGATCCCCGGCCGCACTGCGGAAGGCCGGCCGCCGCAGACTCGTCGAGGTGATCCGGCCCAAGGCCCCGCGCATGGCCGCCCGCCTGATCGACGACGTCTTCGACGCCCTCGACGAGCAGACCGTCGTGGTCCCCGGCACAGACACCCTCAACGTGGTCATCCCCTCGCTGGCCCGCTCGCTCGCCGCGGTCCACGACCAGCGCCGGGCCCTGGAAGCCCAGATCGACACCCTGCTGGAGGCCCACCCTCTTCACCAGGTCCTGACCTCGATGCCCGGAGTCGGGGTCAGGACCGCCGCCGTCCTGCTGGTCACCGTCGGCGACGGCACCGGCTTTGCCAGCGCCGCCCACCTCGCCTCCTACGCCGGCCTCGCCCCCACGACCAAGTCGTCGGGGACCTCGATTCATGGTGAGCACGCACCACGGGGCGGAAACCGGCAGCTCAAACGCGCCATGTTCCTCTCCGCGTTCGCCTGCATGAACGCCGACCCGGCCTCCCGCGCTTACTACGACCGGCAACGAGCACGCGGCAAAACCCACACCCAGGCCCTCCTCCGACTTGCCCGCCAACGCATCAGCGTCCTGTTCGCCATGCTCCGCGACGGCACCTTCTACGAATCCAGAACCCCCGACATCACCCTCGCCGCATGACCACCCCAAACAACACCAAACCCGACGCCACGTCCTTGACGAAGGACATAGAGACACCCCCCCCCGGAACGGCCGGGACGCCCGCGTTCATCGGTCCGCGAGCACCTTCCGCAGGACGTCCGCGAACTCCGCCGGCCGCCCGAGGAACCCGCCGTGGTCACCCGGGAACCCGACCGGTGCGGTGCCGAGGCGCTCCGCCAGGGCCGTGGAGGTCCGGTACGTGACGAGGCCGCCCGAATCGGCGCCGATGCCCACCACGACCCGTACGGGCCCGGACTTCAGCGCGTCGAGATCGGGCCGGTACAGGGCGGTGTGGCGCAGCTCGTGGGCGAAGAAGCGGGTGCTGTTGGCCAGGTCCCGCTCGGAGGGCTCGCCCTGCGGAGGGCCGGGGGCGTCGTCCCCGCCGAGGTCGAAGCCCGCGTTGGCCATGAACTTCATCCAGGCCGCGCCCACGCCGTCCCGGTGGAAGGTCTCGATGAGGTCGTCGGTCGCGGCGCGCTGTTCGGCGGCGTCGGGAAGGAGCTCCAGCAGGGGCGGTTCGTGCGCCACGAGGGTCCGCACCCGGTCCGGGTACCCGGTGGCCAGCGCGAGCCCCGTGACCGCGCCACCGCTGCTGCCGAAGACGTCCGCCGACTCGGCGCCGAGCGCGTCCAGGATCGCGACGACGTCGTCCGCCCGCAGCTCGGGGGTCGAGTCCTGACCGGGGTCGTCGAGACGACTCCGCGAGATGCCGCGCGGGTCGTGGGTGACCACGGTGCGGTCGCCCGCGAGGGCGTCCGCGAGGGGCGCGAACTCCCCGGCGTCCATGGGCGCTCCCATGACCATGACGAGCGGCCCCGTGCCGCGGATCTCGTAGTGCAGACGCCCGCCCGGGACGTCGAGTGTGTGGGTGGTGGTGGTCATCGCCGGTCGTCCTCCCTGAAGCCGTCGTCCGCGGTCGCGGTGACGTCGGTACGACTCCCGCCGGCGGGGAAACTCATCGCCGGGGCGCGAGCGGGCCGGGCCCCGCCGCGGCCCCGACGGCCCCCGGGCGCACCGGTAGGTTGCGGCCCACGGCCGAGTCGGACAGGTGGGACGTCAAGAAGCTGCGGATCCCGCGCACGCTGCGGGACCGCGGCACGGTGACCGCGACCGCGGAGGCGCTGCTGATGACGCCGTCGGCCGTGTCGCAGCAGCTGACGAACCTCGCCCGGCAGCTCGGGGTGCGGTAGCTGGAGGCGGACGGCCGGCGGGTGCGGCTCACCGATGCCGCGCTGCTGGTGCTGCGGCACGCGGAGGCGGTCTGCGCGGAACCGGAGCGGGCCGACGCGGAACTGGCCGGATATCTGCGGGGCGAGGTGGGCCGGGTGCGGGTCGGGGCGTTCTCGAGGCCGCGCCGGCGCTCGTCGTGCCCGCGGTGCAGCTGCTGCGGAGCACGCATCCGGGCCTGGCGGTACGGGTCCGCGAGGCCGAGGCGGCCGAGGCGTACGACCTGCTCTCGTCCCGGGACGTCGACCTCGCCCTGTCGCCGGCCCGCGCACGCGCCGGCCGCGCGGGACCCGCGGTTCACCCGCGTGCCCCTGCTCGCCGAACCGCTGGACGTGGCCCCGCCGGCCGGGCACGCGCGGGCCGGCGAGCCGCGGCTGCGTCCGGCCGATCTCTCGGGGGAGCCGTGGATCTTCGGTGGCAGCGGCCCCGGTCGGAGATCGCGCTCGCCGCGTGCGAGGCGGCCGGGTTCGTGCCGGAGCAGGCGCACACCGCGGCCGGGTGGACCGCGATCCTGGCCATGGTGGAGGCGGGGACGGGCGTGGCGCTGGTGCGTCGGACGGCGGCGGCGGAGCTCCTCGCCGGAGTGGTCATGCGCGTGTCCGGCGCGGACCGGCCGCGCCGCCACGTCGTGTCCGCGGTGCGCAGGGGAGCGGAGCAGGGGGCCGGGGTGGCGCATGTGCTCGAGGCGCACGGGAGCGGTGCCCGGACCGCCGGACACCGCTCCCGCGGGCGGTCCGCTCAGGGCCGCACCGCTCCTCCGGGTGCCGCAGGCCCGCCGCTCAGGACGCCTCCTGCGCCATCGCCAGGCTCTGCAGGTACCGCATCAGCGTCATCAGCACGTCCCGGCTCGACGAGCGCTGCCGGGCGTCGCACAGCACGATCGGCACCGAATCCGGCAGGTCGAGCGCCCCGCGCAGCTCCTCGACCGGGTACTCCGGCGCGTCCGGGAAGGAGTTGACGGCCACGACGAACGGCACGGCCCGCTCCTCCAGCCGGCCGATGACGTCGAAGCTGACCTCCAGCCGCCGCGTGTCGACCAGCACCACCGCGCCCAGCGCTCCCTCGAACAGCCCGCGCCACAGGAACCAGAAGCGCTCCTGCCCCGGCGTGCCGAACAGGTACAGCACCAGCTCCTCGTTGACGCTGATGCGGCCGAAGTCCATCGCCACGGTCGTCGAGGTCTTGCCGCCGATGCCCGAGGTGTCGTCGATACCGACACCGGCCTGGGTCATCGTCTCCTCGGTGGTCAGCGGGCGGATCTCGCTGACGGATCCGACCAGCGTCGTCTTGCCCACCCCGAAGCCGCCGACGATCACCACCTTGACGGCGGCCGCGGCCGTCTCGGGCAGCGCGTCCTCGCTCCGCGGCCCGGTCGTCCGCGCCGGCTGCTCAGAGCTTCTGAAGTCCATCGATCACTGCCTCAATCAAAGCGCGGTCGGGGAGTCTGGCGGGTGGCACCGGCGCGCGGGCGACCACCCGGTTGTCGGCGAGGAGATCGCCGAGCAGGACGGTGACGACACTGACCGGGAGCCCCGTGTACGCGGAGACCTCAGCGAGCGAGAGGGGCGACTGGCACAGCTCGATGATCGTCGCGTGCTCCGGCTGCATACCGGGCTTGGGCCGGGACCTGGCCACGATCAGCGTGACCAGGTCGAGTTCGACGGGGGCGGTCGTGCTGCTGCGGCCGCCCGTGATGACGTAGAGCCGCTCGGGACTGGCCTCCTCCCAGTCCCCGCCGCCCGGGTCGCTCACCTGGCCACACCGTCCTGGCGAGGCGGGCTGCTCAGGTGGTCACCTATCCGCAGCACCAGGTCGCGCATCCGCTGGCCCATGAGTCCGGCGTCCACGCCCTCGTCGGCGAGCACGGCGAGGAAGGCACCCGCACCGGCGGCCATGAGGTAGAAGAAGCCGCCGTCCATCTCGATCACGACGAGCCTCATCCGGCCGTCGCTGTGCGGGAGTTCCGAGCCCACCGCGGCGGCGAGGGACTGGAGCCCGGCGCACGCGGCGGCGAGCCGGTCGGCGGTGTCGGTGTCCGTGCCGTACTGGGCCATGCGCAGACCGTCGGCGGAGAGCACGACCACATGCCTGGTCTGTGGCACACCTTCCGCGAGGTCCTTGAGCATCCAGTCCATATTGGCCTGCTGCTGAATCATGGCTGCGTGTTCCCTTGGCTAGCGTCGGTGGACTCCCCGGACAGGCCGCTCTGGAAGGCGGCCAGCCACATTCCGGGCTGCACTTGCGGAGTGGGCTCCTGCTGCGGAGCCGCGTTCGGCGTGGACGACGCCGGCGTGGTGGGTGCGGCGGGCGCGACGGCGGGTGCCTTGCGGCGCCGCTGGGGGAGGCCGTTCGGGGTCCGCTCGACCACCACCGGGTCCGGTTCGGAGGCCACCGGGCCGGTGGCCGGGCGCCGCGGGGCGGGAACCTGGGCGGGGACGGCCGACTGGGGCGCAGGCGCGGCCTGGACCGCCTCGGGTGGGAGGGTGGTCCGGGGCACGGACGCGGCCCCGATGCCGTGGGCGAGTCCGGTCGCGGTCGCGGTCGTGGTGATCAGGTCCTGCGGGACGACGAGCACCGCGCGGACACCGCCGTACGCGGACGGCCGCAGCGAGACCTGGAAGCCGTACACCTGGGCCAGCCGGCCGACCACGGCGAGGCCGAGGCGCGGCGTCTCACCGAGGTCGTTGAGGTCGATGCCCTGCTGGGCCTGGCGCAGCATCCGCTCCGCCCGCTTGCGGGCCTCCTCGCTCATGCTGACACCGCCGTCCTCGATCTCGACGGCGATGCCCGACTGGACGTCGACGGCGGTCAGATGGACCTTGGTCTGCGGCGGGGAGTAGCGGGTGGCGTTGTCGAGGAGCTCGGCCAGCGCGTGGATGAGCGGCTCGACGGCGGGGCCGGTGACGGCGACCTCGGAGACGGAGTGCAGTTCGACGCGCTGGTAGTCGATGATCCGCGACATGGCGCCGCGCAGCACGCTGTACAGCGGCACGGCCCTGCTCCACTGGCGGCCGGGACGGGTACCGCCGAGCACGGCGATGGAGTCGGCGAGACGGCCGATCAGCGCGGTGCCGTGGTCGAGGCGGAGCAGGTCGCCGAAGACGTCCGGGGACTTGCCGTGCCGGTCCTCCATCTCCCGCAGCTCCTGCGCCTGCTGGTGGACGATGGCCTGCACCCGGCGGGCGATGTTCACGAAGGCGCGCTGGGCGGACTCGCGCAGGTCCTCCTCGGCCACGACGGCCTCGAGGACGGTCCGGACGACGGCCTGGTGGGCCTCCGGAGCGTTGAGCGAGGCGAGCACGTCCTCCGGGAACTCGCCCTTGCGCAGCCGCTCCACGACGTCCGGCAGCAGGGTGCCGGCGAGGTGCGCGGTCTGGGAGGCCTGGTGGGCCAGTACGGAGTCGCGCTCGGCGACGGCGTGCCGCAGCGAGTCGATCACCCTGCCCCGGCGTGCGGCCTCGGCGCCGATGGCCGCGACCGCGACCGCGGCGACAGCACCGAAGACCGCGACGGGGACACGGGCCGGAGTGGGGACCAGCAGCGCCGTGATCACGGTGGCAACGGCTGTCAGAGCGGCGGGCAGCAGCCACCCGAAAGCGGCCGCGGATCGCGGGCTTCCACTTCCGGGCGACGATTCCTCACGGATCATCAGCACCCTTAAATCATCTGAACGGAAACGATCATATGACGACGGTGAGGGAGCATAGTCGTTTGAGAGCACGGCTGTTGACGCCGGGTCACACTTCGGACACACCCTTGATGGGGCTAGTCGGACATGTGCGAGGGCGCCCCGGACCCGAAGGTTCCGGGGCGCCCTCCCATGCGCCGTACGGGGCTCGCGGCCCCGCAGGTCAGGACGCTGCCGCGTCCGCCGCGCGGGCCTTCAGGGCCCGCTCGACACCCGCGCGGGACTCGAGGACGAGCCGCCGCAGCGCCGCGTTCGGAGCGGCTGAATCCAGCCATGCGTCCGTCGCGTCGAGCGTCTGCGCCGACACCTGGAGCGTCGGGTAGAGCCCCACGGCGATCTGCTGGGCGACCTCGTGGGAGCGGGACTCCCACACACCCTTGACCGCCGCGAAGTACTTCTCCGTGTACGGAGCCAGCAGCTCGCGCTGGTCGGTCTGCACGAACCCGCCGATCACGGCCTCCTGCACCGCGTTCGGCAGCTTGCCGGACTCGACGACCGACTCCCAGGCCTCGGCCTTGGCCTCCGGCGTGGGACGTGCCGCCCGGGCCGTCGCCGCGTGCCGCTCACCGGCGGCCGTGCGGTCCCGCTCCAGCTCGGCCGCGATCTCCTCCTCGTCGTAGACCCCGGTGGCCGCCAGCCGCTCCAGGAACGCCCAGCGCAGCTCCGTGTCCACGGCCAGGCCCTGGATCGAGTCCCGGCCCTCCAGCAGGGCCTGCAGCAGGTCCAGCTGCTGCGGGGTGCGCGCGGTCGCCGCGAACGCCCGCGCCCACGCCAGCTGGTGGTCGCTGCCCGGCTCCGCCGAGCGCAGGTGCGCCAGCGTCGCGTCCGTCCACTGCGTCAGCCCCGTCTCGCGCCACTCCGGCGCGGCGTACAGGTCCAGGGCCAGCTTCACCTGCCGGTGGAGCGACTGGACCACGCCGATGTCCGACTCCTTGCCGACACCCGACAGCACCAGCGACAGGTAGTCGCGGGTCGGCAGCTCGCCGTCGCGGGTCATGTCCCAGGCGGACGCCCAGCACAACGCCCGGGGCAGCGAGTCGGTGAAGTCGCCCAGGTGCTCGGTGACGGTCCTCAGGGACTCCTCGTCCAGACGGACCTTGGTGTACGTCAGGTCGTCGTCGTTGAGCAGCACGACCGCGGGGCGGCGCTTGCCCACGAGCTCCGGCACCGCGGTGAACTCGCCGTCGACGTCCAGCTCGACGCGGTCGGTGCGCACGAGCTTGCCGGCCTCGTCCAGGCTGTAGAAGCCGATCGCGATGCGGTGCGGGCGCAGCACCGGCTCGCCCTTCGCGCCCGGCGGCAGTGCCGGCGCCTCCTGCTTGACCGCGAACGACGTGATCGTCCCGGCTGCGTCGGTGTCGATCACCGGCCGCAGCACGTTGATGCCGGCGGTCTCCAGCCACGCCTTGGACCAGGTCTTCAGATCGCGGCCGCTCGTCTCCTCCAGCGCGGTCAGCAGATCCGTCAGCCGCGTGTTCCCGAAGGCGTGCCGCTTGAAGTACGCCTGCACACCGCGGAAGAACTCGTCCATGCCGACGTAGGCGACGAGCTGCTTCAGCACCGAGGCGCCCTTGGCGTACGTGATGCCGTCGAAGTTGACGAGCACGTCGTCCAGGTCGTTGATCTCGGCCATGATCGGGTGCGTGGACGGCAGCTGGTCCTGCCGGTACGCCCAGGTCTTCATCGAGTTGGCGAAGGTCGTCCACGCGTGCGGCCACTTCGAGCCGGGCGCGTACGCCTGGCAGGCGATCGACGTGTACGTGGCGAACGACTCGTTCAGCCACAGGTCGTTCCACCACTCCATGGTGACCAGGTCGCCGAACCACATGTGCGCCAGCTCGTGCAGGATGGTCTCGGCGCGGGTCTCGTACGCCGCGTCCGTGACCTTCGACCGGAACACGTACTGGTCGCGGATCGTCACCGCGCCCGCGTTCTCCATCGCGCCCGCGTTGAACTCCGGCACGAAGAGCTGGTCGTACTTCGCGAACGGGTAGGCGAAGTCGAACTTCTCCTGGAACCAGTCGAATCCCTGCCGGGTGACCTCGAAGATCGCGTCCGCGTCCAGGAACTCGGCGAGCGACGGACGGCAGTAGATGCCCAGCGGGACGCTCTGCCCGTCCTTCTCGTAGGAGCTGTGGACGGAGTGGTACGGACCGACGATCAGCGCGGTGATGTAGCTGGAGATCCGCGGGGTGGGCTCGAAGTGCCAGACGTTGTCCTTGGGCTCCGGCGTCGGCGAGTTGGAGATCACGGTCCAGCCCTCGGGCGCCTTCACGGTGAACCGGAAGGTGGCCTTGAGGTCGGGCTGCTCGAAGTTCGCGAACACCCGGCGGGCGTCCGGCACCTCGAACTGGGTGTAGAGGTAGGTCTGCTGGTCCACCGGGTCGACGAACCGGTGCAGACCCTCGCCCGTGTTGGTGTACGCGCAGTCCGCGACGACCGTCAGCTCGTTCGGGCCCTCGTGCAGATGACGCAGGGCGATCCGCGAGTCCCGGAAGACCGCGGCCACGTCCTGCGGACGGCCGTTCAGCACGACCTCGTGCACCGCGGGCGCCACCAGGTCGATGAAGGTCTCCGCGCCGTGCTCCGCGGAGTCGAAGCGCACGGTGGTCACGGACCGGTAGGTGCCGCCCTCCTGCGCCCCGGTGAGATCGAGGTCGATCTCGTACGAGTCAACGGTGAGCAGGCGCGCCCGCGCCTGTGCCTCTTCGCGGGTCAGGTTTGTGCCAGGCACCCGGTCATCTCCTCGCTTCTGCGTCCTCGGTATGTGACGTTTCGGCCCATCCTTCCACGGGCCCCCCACGGCCCGCCCGTCCCCCGGTCGGACTCGGAGACGGGACCCGTCCCGGTGCTCCCGCACGACGGGCGGAGGGCGCACGGGACGCCGACGGGCGGCCGTGCACGACGACGGGGCGGGGTCCCGTGCGACCGGCACGTGACCCCGCCCCGCGGTGCGGTGGGCGATCAGCCCTTGAGCTCGTCCGCCACCAGCTCGGCGATCTGGACCGCGTTCAGCGCGGCGCCCTTCCGCAGGTTGTCGTTCGACACGAACAGGGCGAGACCGTTCTCGACGGTCTCGTCGACCCGGATGCGGCCGACGTACGAGGCGTCCTTGCCCGCGGCCTGCAGCGGGGTCGGGATGTCGGAGAGCTCCACGCCCTCCGCGCCCGCCAGCAGCTCGCGGGCCCGCTCCACGCCCAGCGGACGCTCGAAGCGCGCGTTGACCTGCAGCGAGTGCCCGGAGAAGACGGGGACGCGGACGCAGGTGCCGGAGACCCTCAGCTCCGGGATCTCCAGGATCTTGCGGGACTCGTGGCGGAGCTTCTGCTCCTCGTCGGTCTCGTGGGAGCCGTCCTCGACGATCGAACCGGCCAGCGGGAGCACGTTGAAGGCGATGGGGCGCTGGTAGACACCCGGCTCCGGGTACACGACGGCCTCGCCGTCGTGCGTCAGCTCGGCGGCCCGCTCGGCGACGGCCTTCACCTGGCCGTCGAGCTCGGCGACACCGGCCAGGCCCGAGCCGGAGACCGCCTGGTAGGTGGTGGCGACGAGCGCGGTGAGCCCGGCCTCGCGGTGGAGCGGCTTCAGCACGGGCATCGCGGCCATGGTCGTGCAGTTCGGGTTGGCGATGATGCCCTTCGGGCGGTCCTTGACCGCGTGCGGGTTCACCTCGGAGACGACGAGCGGTACCTCGGGGTCCCGGCGCCAGGCGGAGGAGTTGTCGATCACGACGGCACCCTGGGAGGCGACCTTCTCGGCGAGCGCCCGGGAGGTCGCGCCGCCGGCCGAGAAGAGCACGATGTCCAGGCCGGAGTAGTCGGCGGTGGCGGCGTCCTCGACGGTGATCTCCCGGCCCTGCCACTCGATCGTGGACCCGGCGGACCTGGCGGACGCGAACAGCCGCAGCTCGTCGGCCGGGAACTTCCGCTCGGCGAGGATCTTGCGCATGACCGTGCCGACCTGCCCGGTGGCTCCGACGATTCCGACCTTCACGGGGACTCCTCCGTCAACGCTTGTGCAGCCTGCATGGCCTGGGTGTCATCCATGATGCGTCTGTCCACGGCCGTTTTGTCCAATCCATTGTCCGAGGAGCGGGACGCATGGCCTTCCTCACATCCGGAGGAGGCCCGTACGCACGGAGGGCGGGCGTCCCGCCGGACGCCCGCCCTCGTGACCAGGTCACACCGTTACGGGACGACCTTCTCGATCACCACGCTGCCGGTGCCCGCGGCGGTGCCGCGCGCGTTCAGCAGCCGGACCTCGCCGAAGAACCGGCGGCCCTCCGGAGCGGAGCCGCCCACCAGCACCTCGGCGGAGACCTGCGCGCTCGCGCCGTTGGCCAGCGAGACGGTCTTCGACTCGTCGACCTTGACGGTGCCGAGCGCCGAGGAGAAGTACACGTCCTTGTAGTCGTACGTGGTGCCGCCGGGCGCCACCGCGTAGCCGTCGACGAGGATCGTGTACGTACCGGCGGCCGGGTTGGTCAGGGACACCGACTCCTCGGAGTCGCCGTCCGCGGACTGGCCGACCAGCCGGCCGTCCTTGAGGACCGCGAGGTCCAGGTCGGCGCCCTTGTCGGAGGTGTTCCCGATGACCACGTCCAGCCGCTCGACGCCCGCGCCGATCGTGACCGTGGACACCTGGCGCTCGTCCTGCGCGATGGTCGGCGTCGCCGTCTTCGCGGAGCCCAGCGAGCCGCCCTCCAGCTTGCCCTCCAGCGCGGCCGCGTCGTTGGTGACCTTCCAGTCGACCGTCGCCGGCGTGCCGACCTTCGCCTCCGGGAGGGTCTTCACCGCCGGGTCGAAGGAGGCACCGAGCAGCGTGACGTCCAGCTTGAACGGGTTGTCCAGCACGGGGGACGTACGGCGCGACTCGACCTCGATCTCCCAGACGCCCGGCTGCGGGTTCGCGTAGGAGCGCACGTCCGGGCGGCAGGTGTTGGCCGGGTTGTTGTAGTTCGGGTAGCAGACCGTGGACGCGGTGTCCTCGAAGGCCACGCCGTACGGGTGGACCGAGATGAACCGGGTCTGGCTGCCCGCGGCGAGTCCGCCGAGCGCGACCTCCAGCGTCCTGGCGCCCTGCGGCACCGTGACGAAGTAGGACTTGAAGCTGTTGCGCTGCACCGAACCCTTGGCGGAGTAGGTGTAGCCGGGCTTCACCAGCTCGTTCGAGGCGACCACGGTGGCGAGGATCTGCTTGTCGACGCCCTCGGTGCGCTCGTCGTCCGCCTCCAGGATGGCGCTGTGCACGCCGGTGGAGGCGGCCTTGGCCTGCACCTTGACGGTGACCGGCTTGTTCAGCGGCAGGTCCACCTCGTCGTCGCCGAGGATACGGAACGTGCCGTCGTTGTTACGGAAGTCCAGCTCGTGCTCGACCGGCCGGTTCGGGCCGCTCGTGCGCGTGATGGTGACGTCGTACGTCTTGCGCTGGCCGGGCTTCAGCCCGCCCTCGCGGTCGTAGATGCCGGCACCGAAGCCCGCCTCCGGCTTCAGCAGGTGGTCGAGCGCGGTGTCGACCGGTGCCTTCACCGAGTACGCGTGGGCGGTGGCACCGTCCCGGATGGACTCCCAGGCCTCGTTGACGTCGATCAGGCCCGCGCCCTGCTCGTGCGCCTTCACTCCGGGGATGCGCTGGGCGGTGCTGGTCAGCGCGGTCCGGAGGGTGAGCGGGGAGAGCTTGAGGTGACGCTGCTTGGCGGCGGAGATGAGCAGCGCGCTCGCGCCCGCGGCCTGCGGCGAGGACATCGAGGTGCCGTTCAGCATGCCGTAGCCCGCGGGCAGGCTGTAGCCGGCCTCGGCCACCGGGGCGCCCGCCTGCCAGGTCGGGATCGTGTTGATCGCCGAGCCGGGCGCGGAGATCGTCGGCGTGAAGCCGCCGTTCTCCGTCGGGCCGCGGGAGGAGAAGTTGAACATGTTGTACGGCTTCTCGACCTGGGAGCCGTAGTTGGCGGCCCAGGTGCTGCGGGAGATCGCCGCGCCGACCGAGAGGACCTTGTTCGCCAGGCCCGGGTCGCCGATCGTGTTCACGCCGGGGCCCTCGTTGCCGGCCGAGATGACCAGCTGGACGCCGTAGGTGTCGATCAGGCGGTTGTAGAGCAGGGCGCGCGCGTTGTCGGCGTCGTCGCCGCGGTCGCTGTCGTCGTAGTTCAGCGCGGGCAGACCGCCGATGGACATGTTGACGATGTCCACGCCGCGGTTGACGACGAGGTCCCGCATGCCCTCGAGCAGCGCGATGTTGGTGCAGCCGCCGCTCCAGGTGCAGGCGCGCGAGGAGACCAGCTTGGCACCGGGTGCCGCGCCGCTCATCCGGCCGCCGAAGAGGCCGTTCGCGGCGGTGATGCCGGCGACGTGGGTGCCGTGCGAGCCCTCGATGACGCCGATGTTGACGTAGTCGGAGAACTTCCCGGCCTCGAACTCGACGTTCTTGCGGATCTCCACCACGAACGGGATGCGCTCGGCGATCTCGGTGGCGGGGTTGTCGGTGCCGAAGTACCCGACCTGGTGGCCGCTCTTGTACGGCTTCATCACGACGTCGTCGGTGAAGTCGGCGTCGTCGTCCAGGTCGACCCGGACCGTGCCTGCGGCGGCGTCGTACAGCACGCCCCACTTGTCGGTGGTGTCGCCGTCGCGGTTCAGGTCCCCGGCCATGTCGCCGCCCAGGGTGGCCCGCTCCTCGAAGACGCTGAACCGGTGCTCGCCGGCCGGTGCCTTCCAGCTGCGGTCGCCCACGGTGAACACGGGGCCGGTGACCCCGGTGTCCATCCGCCGCCAGGTGCCGTCGCCGTCCTTGGCCGGGTCGGTCGCGGTCACCCAGTCGACGATCTTGCGTTCGCCGGTGGTGGTCTTCTGCAGGGCCGGGTGGCCCAGGTCGATCCCGGAGTCGAGGATGCCGATGGTCACGCCGCGGCCGTCGGCCCGCGGGTGGTCCTCGACGAACTCCACGGCACCCGTCTCGTGGGACGGGTTGTACGGGTTCTTCGCCGGGGTCTTCCTGCCCGGCGCCGGGTAGGTGGCCGACTTCGAGGCGGTGGAAGCGGTACCCCTGGCGCCCGCGTCCGGCCTCGGATCGTCCAGCTTGATCTCGCGCTGCAGGTCCATCCCCTGGACCGTGGCGAGTTCACCGGCCTTGCCGAGGGCGCTCTTCGCCCTGCCGGTGGGGAGCGTGGCCCGGACGTAGCCGAGCTTGTCGTCCTTCTGGCCGACGACGGCGCCGGGAACGGCGTCCAGCTGGCCGGCGACCTGCTCGGTCCGGCCGGGAACCGTGGCGACCATCACGGTGACGGTCTTCTGGCCCTTCGCCTCGGCCTCGGCGAGGAGTTGGGCGTCCGCCTGGCCGAGCTTGTCGGCGGGCGTCTCGGCGGTCTTGACCGGGCCGTCGGCCGGGTCGTCCACCGAGGCGGCGGCGAAGGCGGGGGCGGCGCCGGTGGCCACCAGCGCGGCCACGAGGCCTGCGGCGGCGGCGATCCGGGCCACACGTCTTGGCCCGGGTATGGAGCCCTGGGACTCGAGGGTTGTCATCAGCATCCCTGTTTTGTGAAAGAAGGGGTCCGGAATTCGGTACCGGATGACCGCTCAGCCTTTCGCAAGTGACAGGGGTTTGTGGAGAGTTGGCAGAGGCGGGATGCGGTCATGGCGGAGATCCGCCAGTGGCGGAACATGTGCCAGGGGGAGCAAAGGGGTTGATAGCCCATCGATCCGCCCCGCCAGGCTGTTCAACAATGGACGATTTTCGGCGTGGGTCGACGCATTTGGCCCCGGGCGCAGTGCAGGGGGGACGGCGGCCGGGTTCTCGGCCGGCTGCGATCAGTCCTCACGCGTCCGCGCGTAGTGCCGGGACGCCTTCGCGCGGTTGCCGCAGGTCGCCATGGAGCACCAGCGCCGCGTGCCGTTCCGCGACGTGTCGAAGAAGTGCAGTACGCAGGCGCTGTGGGCGCAGGCGCGGATCCGGCCGGGCGCGGCGCGCAGCAGGTCCAGGTAGTCGCGCACGGCCGTCCAGCCGGGCCCCCAGGCCGGGTCGGCGAACTCGGACCGTTCCTCGGGCCCGGCGGCGGTGAGCGCGGCCCGGATGTGCCCGTGCTCCAGGACGGCGTCCACCGCGGCGCTCGCCACGGGGTCGCCGGGGTGGTCCACGGCGGCGGCCAGCGCGTCACGGGCGGCGCGGGTCCGCTCCAGGGTGGCCTCGTCGGCGGTGAAGCGGGTGTCGAGGCCGTGGACCGCCAGCCAGAGGCGCAGCCCGTCCGCGGTGTCGAGCAGGTCCCGCTGCTCGCCGTCCTGGGTCCATCGGGTGTTCAGCAGGTCCAGCGACAGGGGCTCGCCGGTGAGCGGGCGCGGGTCGGACGCGGTCATGGCGGGCGCTCCCTCGGGTCGGCTAACCCCTCAAGGGTACGTGAGCGGTTGACAGGGCAACTCTAACCGTCTAATGCGATCAAAAGAGTTAGACTGGACGTGTCGACCTCCGCCACGAGCCTCCGCGGCGGACGGCGACGCGCATTCCCGGCCAATCGGCGGAGCCGGGCGGGCGAGTGGACGCGACCGCCGGTCGGGCGCGCCCCGCACCGCCTAACCTCTGCGCATGAAGCAGCACTTGAGGGTCGCGGCGTACGCCGTGTGCGTACGGGACGGGCGGATCCTCCTCGCCCGGTGGGTGGCACGTGACGGGACCAGGCGCTGGACCCTGCCCGGCGGGGGGATGGACCACGGCGAGGACCCGGTCGGTACGGTCGTGCGCGAAGTGGCGGAGGAGACCGGCTGCACGGCCGAGGTGACCGCGCTGCTCGGGGTCGACTCCATGACCACGCGCAGGCCCGGCAGGTTCGGTTCCGGCGAGGACTTCCAGAGTCTGCGCATCGTCTACGAGGCCAGGATCACCGCCGGCGAGCCGCGCCCCGAAACCGACGGCTCCACCGACCTCGCCGCCTGGCACCCCCTGGACTCCGTCCCGGCACTCGAACGCGTCTCGCTGGTCGACATCGGCCTGGAGCTGTGGCGTACGCGCCCCGCGCTCGGCCGGGTGGACGGCTCAGTCCACGGCACAGGCTGAAATCCGCTCAACCCCCCACGCACCGCTCAACTCCGCCCGCCGGCCGCGAGTCCTGTCCGCCGAGCCCGTTCACGACGGCACGCAGACAGGAGATTCGCATGACGGCACGTCCTGCCCCGAGGATCCGCACGGCCCTGGCCGCGGCGACGACGGTGGCCGCCCTCACCGCCACCGCCCTGGTGACCCCGGCGACGGCGTCGGCGGCCGAGCAGCGCACCCCGGACCGGCACGCGGCGACCCAGCGGGCGCTCGAGCAGGCCGTCGAGGCCGGCTCGCCCGGGGCGCTCGCGCAGGCCACGGACCGGCACACGACCTGGAACGGCGAGGCGGGCGTGGCGGACCGCACCACCGGCAGGGAGCGCGGGCCCGCGGACGGCTTCCGCGTCGGCTCCATCACGAAGACCTTCGTCGCCACGGTGATCCTCCAGCTCGAGGCGGAGGGAAGACTGAGCCTCGACGACACGGTCGAGCGCTGGCTGCCGGGGCTGGTCCGGGGCAACGGCCACGACGGGCGGACCGTCACCTTGCGCCGGCTCCTCAACCACACCAGCGGCATCCACGAGTACACCGACGACCGGGAGTTCCTGGGCAAGGTCTTCGGCGAGGGCTTCTTCGAGCACCGCTACGACACCTGGGCGCCGCGCGATCTCGTCCGGATCGCCCTGCGGCACGAGCCGTACTTCGCCCCAGGCGCCGGCTGGCACTACTCCAACACCAACTACGTGCTCGCCGGGCTCGTCGTCGAGAAGGTGACCGGACGTCCTTACGGCCGGGAGATCGAGCGCCGGGTGCTGCGTCCGCTGGGTCTGCGCGCCACCTCGGTGCCCGGCACTCGGGCGGCGATGCCGCGGCCCAGCGGGCGGGCGTACTCGGTCCTCGTGGGACCCCGGCCCGGCACCGCGATCCACGACGTCACGGAGCTCAACCCGTCGGCGGCCTGGTCGGCCGGCGAGATGATCTCCACGACGGGGGATCTGAACCGCTTCTACCGTGCGCTGCTGGGCGGCAGGCTGCTGCCGAAGGGCCAGCTGACCAAGATGACCACGACCGTGCCCGTCGGAGCGGAGGCGCCGAACCACCACTACGGACTGGGGCTGATGTCGCAGAAGCTGTCCTGCGGCAAGGAGGTCTGGGGCCACGGTGGCGGAATCCACGGCTCCAGCTCGGAGGCCGTCAGCACCCGGGACGGCCGCCGCGCCCTCGCGCTCAACTTCAACAGCGACTGGGCGGGGGACAGCGCTGCCGTCGTCGAGGCGGAGTTCTGCCGGTAGGCCGACGGCCCCGACCGCACCGGTCCGGGTCCGGCCGGAGCCGCCGCCGTCCACCGGGCGGCACCGCGCCGGCCCGGCCCGGGCCGAGAGCCCGGGGCAGCGCCGCACGGACGCGGCTAGCGGGGGAGCACGACGACATACGGCGTCGGCTCCCGGTCCGAGGAGGCCATCAGGGCCGTACGGAGCACCATCGCCTGCTGCACGGGGGCGTCCCGCAGCTTCCTGGGCGAGATCTGGATCACGGTGATCCCGAGCCGCTCCAGATGCTCGCGCTGACGGCTGGACGCGGACCACTCCGGGTCCGCGTCCGGCCCGTCGTGGACGGCCGCGGGGCGCGGCGCGCGGGTGTCGAGCCCGACGGCGACGGCCTCCTCGGGCCAGTAGGCGTCGACACTCCCCAGCTGCGGGCCGCCGGGCAGGCGCAGGTCCACGTTCCACACCGGCTCGGGAAGCCCGTACAGCCGTACGAGGTCGTAGAGGCGCCCCTCGGCGACCGCCCGGCCCTCGGCCAGCAGGGAGTCGACGGCGTCCACCACGTGGGGGCGGGACAGCAGCCGGGCGCGGGTCAACTCGGCCACCACGGCGGCCGGTTCGCAGTGCCCGGCGCGCACGGCCTCGGTCAGCAGCCGGCGCACCGCCCCCGGGTCGGTCAGCCGTGCCACGGCGTCGGCCAGCGCACGCGCCACGGGGGCGACGGGCAGCCCCGTCACCACGTCCGGCCTCGGCATCGCGTGCGTACGGATCAGCCGGGCGCAGCCCGCCGAGCGCAGCCGCCGGGTGCGCGGCACGAGCACGTCGATCCGCTCCAGCCCCGTCAGGGACGGTACGGAGGCGAACCGGTGCAGCGCCAGCGCCGCCAGCCCCGTCACCATGACCTCGCCCTCGTCGGGGCGGCCGGCGTACGTCACCGCCGCGTGCAGCCGCTCCTCGCTGGTGGGCGTCCCGGGGTGCAGCAGGAACACCCCCGGCAGGAGCTGCTGCCAGGGACCGCCGGGGCCGCACCTCTCGGCGGCGCGCTCCGCGGTCACGCCCCGGGCGCGCAGCTGCGCACCCGACAGCACGCGTCGCCGGACATCGGAGAGGTCGCTCAACGGGCGGGGGGAGAGAGGGGTGTTGTGGTTCATGCACCGCCAATTCCCGCACGGTCGCGGGCTCCTAACCCCTGTTACACAGCCGTCGACAATTCTGGACATCCCCGTCCTAAAGTACGGGCGTTCGATGGCCGATCAGTTCTGCCCGCCCGGACCCCGCCGGGCCCGTGGCCCGGCGGGGGAATCGACGACGGAGAGCGGCGCCGTCAGCTGCCGGAGGCCGCCGCGTCGCAGGACTGGGCCCGCAGGGCGCGGGCGAGGTCGTCCCGGGACTCGAGCACCAGCCGGCGCAGCGCCGGGGGTGCGTCGGCGTGGGAGCCGAGCCACCCGTCCGTCGCCCGCAGCGTGGCCTCGTCGTCCTGGAGCGCGGGGAAGAGACCGCGGACCACGTCCATGCCGATCTGGATCGACCGTTCCGCCCAGACCCGCTCGATCGCCGCGAAGTACTTCTCGGCGTACGGCGCGAGCAGCTCCCGCTGCGACGCCTGGGTGAAGCCCGAAATGGTCGCCTCCACCAGCGCGTTGGACAGCGCCTCGGACTCCACGACCTGCGCCCACGCCTGGGCCTTGACCGCGGCGGAGGGCCGCGCGGCCAGGCACCGCACCTGGTGGCGCTTGCCGGACGCGGTGTCGTCCCGTGCCAGCTCCGCGCCGATCGCCTGCTCGTCGGCCACCCCGTGCGAGGCCAGCGGCTCCAGGAACGCCCAGCGCAGCTCCTGGTCCACGTCCAGCCCGTCGATCTTGGCGGTGTCCTCCAGCAGCCCCTGGAGCAGCTGGAGATCCGCGTCCGTGGCCGCCACGGACGCGAAGAACCGTGCCCACGTCAGCTGGTGCTGGCTGCCCGGCTCGGCGAGCCGCAGTTCCCGCAGCGCGCGCTCCGACAGCCTCCGGCCGCCCTCCTCGCGCCACTCGGGAGCCGCGTAGTGGACGAGCGCGGTGCGGGCCCAGGAGTGCACCATCTGCAGCACGCCGATGTCCGACTCCCGGCCGGCGAAGTCCAGGACGAGCCCGACGAAGTCCCGTGCCGGCATCAGGGCGTCCCGTGTCAGGTTCCACAGCGCCGACCAGCACACCGCCCGCGCCAGCGGGTCCGTGACCGAGCCGAGGTGCCCGCGCAGCGTCTCCAGCGAGCCCTCGTCGAAGCGGACCTTGCAGTAGGTGAGGTCGTCGTCGTTGACGAGCACGAGCGCCGGGCGCTCCCGGCCGGCCAGTTCCGCCACGACCGTCCGCCCCCCGGTGACGTCCACCTCGGCCCGGGCGTAGCGCACCAGCTCGGTGCCCTCGTGCCGGTACAGGCCGACGGCCACCCGGTGCGGCCGGGCCTGCGACGAGCCCGCGGCACCGGGTCCGGCGTCGCCGTCCTGCACGACCGCCAGCTCGGTGATCCGGTCGCCCGCGTCACAGGTGAGCTGCGGCGTCAGCGTGTTGACCCCGGAGGTCTCCAGCCACGAACGCGACCAGGCCTTCATGTCCCGTCCGGAGGTCTCCTCCAGCACCGACAGCAGGTCGTCGAGACGGGTGTTGCCGTAGGCGTGCCGCTTGAAGTAGCGCCGCGCGCCCTCCAGGAACGCCTCCGGGCCCACGTACGCGACGAGCTGCTTGAGGACCGACGCGCCCTTGGCGTAGGTGATCCCGTCGAAGTTGAGCTTGGCGTCCTCGAGATCGTGGATGTCCGCCGTGATGGGATGCGTGGACGGCAGCTGGTCGGCCCGGTACGCCCACGCCTTGCGGTTGTTGGCGAACGTCACCCAGCCGTTGCGGAAGCGGGTCGCCTCGACCAGCGAGAACGCCCCCATGAAGTCGGCGAAGGACTCCTTCAGCCACAGGTCGTCCCACCACTGCATGGTGACCAGGTCGCCGAACCACATGTGCGCCATCTCGTGCAGGATGACGTTCGCCCGGCGCTCGAACGAGGCCTGCGTCACCTTGCCCCGGAAGACGAACTCCTCGCGGAAGGTCACACAGCCCGGGTTCTCCATCGCGCCGAGGTTGTACTCGGGCACGAACGCCTGGTCGTACTTCCCGAACGGGTACGGGTAGTCGAAGTGGTCGTGGAAGAAGTCCAGGCCCTGCTTGGTGACGAGGAAGATGTCGTCCGCGTCGAAGTGCCTGGCCAGCCCCTTGCGGCACATGGCGCCGAGCGGGATCTCCAGCGTCCGCCCGTCGTCGAAGGTGCGGGTGTAGAGGTCGGTCTCGTAGTGGTAGGGACCGGCCACGACGGCCGTGATGTACGTGGAGATCGGCTTGGTCTCCGCGAACCGCCAGGTCCCGCCCTCGCGCGACTCCACCGCGCCGTTGCTCCAGACCGTCCAGCCCTCGGGTGCGGCCACCTCGAAACGGAAGGGGGCCTTCAGGTCCGGCTGCTCGAAATCGGCGAAGACCCGTCGGGCGTCGGCGGGCTCGTACTGCGTGTACAGATAGACCTCGCCGTCCTCCGGGTCGACGAACCGGTGCATGCCCTCACCGGTCCGGCTGTACGCGCACTGCGCGTCCACCACCAGGACGTTCTCGTCCTGGAGGCCGCTCAGGGCGATCCGGGAGCCGTCGAAGACCTCGGCCGGGTCGAGCTCGCGGCCGTTGAGCGTCACCGCGTTCACCGAAGGGGCGACGAGGTCGGCGAAGGTGCCGTCGCCCTCGCCGGTGCGTCGGAACCTGATCGTGGTGACCGAACGGAACGTCCGCGGCTGCGCCTCCTCGCCCTCCGCGGTCGCGGACCGCAGGTCGAGGAAGACCTCGTACCCGTCGACCGACAGCAGCTCGGCCCGGACGCGGGCCTCGTCGCGGGACAGATTCTCTCCGGGCACGTCCACTCCTTCGTGTCTCGTTCGGACAGGACCGATCCTCGCATGCGCTCGTGACCCGGGGCATGGGGGAATGCGGTCGGCGAGCGCCGGTGTTGCCCTCCCTGAGCGCGCCCCCATCACGAGCACGAGGAGTGACATGTCCGACAGCAGGACCCCCGCCGACTTCTGGTTCGACCCGCTGTGCCCCTGGGCCTGGATGACCTCCCGCTGGATGCTCGAGGTCGAGAAGGTGCGGCCGGTGGAGGTGCGCTGGCACGTCATGAGCCTGGCGGTGCTCAACGAGAACAGGCTGGACGAACTCCCCGAGGAGTACCGGGAGGCGATGAGGAACGCCTGGGGTCCCGTACGCGTCGTGATCGCCGCGCAGCAGAAGTACGGCGACGAGGTCGTCGGCCCCCTCTACACCGCCCTCGGCACCCGGATCCACAACGAGGGCCGCGGCATCACGCCCGAGGTGGTCCTGGAGGCCCTGGACGCGGTGGGCCTGCCGGCCGGGCTCGCGGACTACGCCGAGTCGGACGCCTACGACGCCGAGCTGCGTGCCTCCCACGAGGAGGGCATCAGCAAGGTCGGCCAGGACGTCGGCACGCCCGTCATCGCGGTGCCCGGCGCGGACGGCGAGCAGATCGCCTTCTTCGGCCCGGTCGTCACCCCGGCGCCCAAGGGCGAGGAGGCGGCCAGGCTCTGGGACGGCACGCTGATGGTGGCGTCGATCCCGGGCTTCTACGAGATCAAGCGCACCCGGACGAAGGGCCCCGACTTCTCCTGACGCGCCCGCCGGCCCGGGACGGGCCGGAATCGGAAGGACCCCCGCGAGTCATGTCCTCGAGGGGGTCCTTCTTCTTTCCGCCTGCCGGTGAAGGTTGAGAAGACGATCACGAGCAGGACGGCCTGCGGCCCCGTGACGGGGACCGTGTCACGGGGTGATCAGCGGGGTCCGGTCCTTGGCCCCGGCGTAGCGCTTCGCCACGTCCTGCCAGTTGACGACGCCCCACATGGCGTCGATGAAGTCCACCTTCTGGTTCTTGTACTGCAGGTAGAAGGCGTGCTCCCAGGCGTCGAAGACCAGGATCGGCACCGAGCCCTGGCCGACGTTGCCCTGGTGGTCGTAGACCTGCTCGACGATCAGCCGGCCGCTGACCGGCTCGTAGGCCAGCACGCCCCAGCCCGAGCCCTGGGTGGTCGCGGCGGCCTTCGACAGCTGCGTCTTGAACCTGGCGAAGGAGCCGAAGGACTCGGTGATCGCGTCCGCCAGCTCGCCGACCCCGTCCGCGGCCAACGGCTCACCGCCGCCGCCCTCCTTGGGCGCGGTCATGTTGTGCCAGTAGATGCTGTGCAGGATGTGGCCGGAGAGATGGAACGCGAGGTTCTTCTCCAGGCCGTTGATCGAGCCCCATGCTTCCGTGTCGCGCGCCTCGGCCAGCTGCTCGAGGGTGTCGTTCGCGCCCTTGACGTAGGCGGCGTGGTGCTTGTCGTGGTGCAGCTCGATGATCTCCGGGTTGATCACCGGCTCCAGCGCCGCGTAGTCGTACGGAAGTTCAGGAAGCGTGTAAATGGCCATGTCCGAGCCCTCCGACTGCTTATTGCAAACTCTTCGCAGTTGCAGGCTAGCAGCAGGAGGGCTCCGGACTTGATCAGCCCTTCGTCCTGGACCGTGCGTCGCGGATGGTCGCGGATGGTCGCGGTGGTCGGGTGGTCGGGGAGGTCCGGGAGGACAGAGCCGGCATCGGGGAACCGGCCGGTGGCGGAAGGCTTCGACGGGCTACGGGGGGCGCGGCCGGGCAGCTCCGGATGCGCTCGGCTCCGCACGCACGAGGACCCCCGGGCCGAAACGGCCCGGGGGTCCTCGTGTCGCGGACGGCGCCCGCTCAGTCCTTGACGGCGGCCGTCTCCGGCACCGGGTCCTGCGCGGTGCCGACGGCTCCCCGGTTCGCGAGTCCGGCCTTGCGCCTGCGCTGCAGCACGGCGCCCGAGGCGGCCAGCACCAGCGTCATCAGACCGGTGGCCATCAGCTGGTCGCGGGTGTCGGGCTGGCGCAGCATCAGGACGAAGATCGCGAGCATGCCCGCGATGGAGATCCAGGTCAGCACCGGGAACAGCCACATCCGCACCACGAGCCGCTCCGGTGCCTCGCGCTCCGTGCGGCGCCGCAGCACCAGCTGGGAGACGGCGATGAAGAGCCAGACGACCAGGATGACCGCGCCGATCATGTTCAGCAGCCACGGGAAGACGTCGTCCGGACGCCAGTAGCTGAGCAGCACGCACAGGAAGCCGAAGACGGAGGAGACCAGCACGGCGATCCGCGGCACCCCGCCGGAGACCCTGCCGATCGCCTTCGGGCCCTGGCCGCGCGCGACCAGGGAGTACGCCATGCGGGAGGCGCCGTAGATGTTGGCGTTCATCGCCGACAGCAGCGCCACCAGCACGACGATCTGCATCACGAGACCGGCGCCCGGGATGTCCAGGTGGTTCAGCGCGGTGACGTAGGGGCCCTTGTCGGGGTCGGCGACGTCCGGGTCGTCCCACGGCACCAGCGTGACGATGACCGCCATGGAGCCGATGTAGAAGAGCGCGATACGCCACATCGCGGTGCGCACGGCCCTGGCGACACCCTGGACCGGGTGCTCGGACTCGGCCGCCGCGATGGTGACGGTCTCCAGGCCGCCGTACGCGAAGACCGACGCGAGCAAGCCGATGACCAGTCCCTCCGTCCCGTGCGGCAGGAACCCTCCGTCACCGGTGAGGTTCGCCGTGCCGGGTGCCTCCGTCCCCGGCAGCACGCCGAGGATGGCCAGGCCGCCGAGGATCAGGAACAGCGTGATCGCACCGACCTTGAGCGCGGCGAACCAGAACTCGAACTCGCCGAAGTTGCGCACCGCCGCCAGGTTGGTACCGCAGAACACCAGCATGAACAGTGCGACCCAGGCCCATTCCGGGGTGCCGGGCAGCCAGCCGCTGACGATCTTCGCGGCACCGATGCCCTCGAGGCCGACGGCGACGGACAGCAGCACCCAGAACGACCAGCCGGCGGTGAAGCCCGCCCAGGGACCGAGCGCCCGCTCTGCGTGCACCGAGAAGGAGCCGGACGCCGGGTTCGCCGCGGACATCTCGCCGAGCATGCGCATGACGAGCATGACGAGCAGGCCGGACACGGCGTAGGCGACGACGATGGACGGGCCGGCGGCGGCGATACCGGCACCGGAGCCGACGAAGAGGCCGGCGCCGATCACGCCGCCGAGGGCGATCATCGACAGATGGCGCTGCTTGAGGCCATGGGCGAGCGGCGAGTCGGCTTGGGTGCCGACGGGCGCGGGCGCCGAGGTCCGAGACATGGGAGTGCCTGTTCATGAGCGGATGAGGGAGTGGCCCACAGTCTGGAGGGCGTACCGCTCACTGAGCATCGATGACCGCTATACGGACAAGATGCTCACACAATGTGAAGAACTAGGCACGGCTCGCCCGCATGTCGCGCAACTCCCGGAGCCCCGCCACCAGCAGCACCAGCGCCGTCGCCCCGCCCGACCACAACACCTGCGGCCGGGCGGCCTCGTCACCGAGCATCAGCACCAGCACGGCCACGATCCCGGCGAGCGCCACCCAGGTCAGCCACGGGAAGCCCCACATCCTCAACGTCAGCCTCTCCGGCGCCTCGCGTTCGATCCGGGGGCGCAGCCGCAGCTCCGACACGGCGATCAGTCCCCACACGAACAGCAGCACCGCGCCGACCGCGTTGAGCATGTAGAGGAAGACGGTGTCCGGCCACTTCAGATTGAGCAGGACCGACACGAACCCGAACGCCACGGACGCGAACACGGCCCGGCGCGGCACCCCGCCGCCGGAGACCCTGAGCAGCCCCGTGGGCGCCTCGCCGCGCTCGGCCAGCGAGAACACCATCCGCGAGGAGCCGTAGAGATTGGCGTTGAGGGCGGAGAGCAGCGCCACGAACACCACGATGTTCATGATCTGCCCCGCCCCCGGCACGCCGATCGCGTCCAGTACCGCGACGTACGGACTGCGGCCCGGCTCCATCGCCGTCCACGGCAGCACGGTCACGATCACCAGCATCGAGCCGACGTAGAAGAGGAGGATGCGCCACACCGCGCTGCGCACCGCGCGCCCGACCGCGTGGGCCGGATCGTCCGACTCGGCCGCCGCGATCGTCACGACCTCCAGCCCGCCGAACGCGAAGACCACGGCGAGGACGCCGGCGACGACACCCTCCCACCCGTTGGGCAGGAAGCCGCCCTGTCCCGTGAGATTGGCCAGGCCCACCGGTTCCGTGTCCGGCAGCAGTCCGAGGACCGCCAGCGTGCCGAGGGCCAGGAACAGCACGATCGCGCCGACCTTCAGCGCCGCGAACCAGAACTCGAACTCGCCGAAGTTCCGCACGGCGGCCAGATTGGCGGCGGTGAAGACCGCCATGAAGATCAGCACCCAGGTCCACTGGGGTACGCCCGGCACCCAGCCGTTGGCGATCGTGGCCGCGCCGGTCGCCTCCACGGCGAGCACGACCACGAGCAGGAACCAGTAGAGCCAGCCGACGGTGAACCCGGCCCAGCGGCCGAGGGCCCGCTCGGCGTGCACGGAGAACGCGCCCGACGCGGGCATCGCCGCCGACATCTCCCCGAGCATCCGCATGACGAGCATCGCCAGCGCGCCCGCGAGGAGGTACGAGACCACGATGCCGGGACCCGCGAGCGCGATGCCCGCACCGGAACCGACGAAGAGCCCCGCCCCGATCACCCCGCCCAGACCGAGCATCGTCAGATGGCGCTGCTTCAGCCCGTGGGAGAGGGGTTCGGCCTCGGCGGCCAGAGGGCTGGGCGGTGCGTCGTGCATGTGCTGGTGACTCTCGACAGTACGGGGATTTGGCAGGAACCTACAGTCTCCCCGAGCATCGCCCGCTTCTCCAAAACGGCACCTCTCGTCCATCACCGCAGTGACGAGCATCACGCGTGCCTGGCGCTTGTTCCGGCCACTTTGTTCGAACTCCACCATGCGGCGGAGCGGGCCTTTGTCATCGGCTGACGGTGATCGGTCGTTCACCGCTGGGTTAACGTCGCCATGTCCACAACGACATCGTCATCACGCCCTCGCACCCGGAGTCCCGATGAGCACTGCTGCCGCTTCCGCCCCCCGCCAGGGGCTGGTCCTCGCCGATCTGCTGCCCGCCTCGCGCGCCAAGTCCGCGGTCGACGCGGCCCTGGTCCTCGGCGGTGCGGCGCTCACCGGCGTCGCCGCGCAGATCTCCGTCACCGTGCCTGGCTCCCCGGTGCCGGTCACGGGCCAGACCTTCGCCGCCCTGCTCGTCGGCACCGCGCTCGGCGCCCGCCGCGGCTTCCTCTCCCTCGCGCTGTACGCCCTCGCCGGAATGGCGGGCGTGCCGTGGTTCGCCGAGGCGTCCTCCGGCTGGGCCATGCCGTCCCTCGGCTACATCCTCGGCATGCTGGTCGCCGCGACGGTCGTGGGCGCCCTCGCCCGGCGCGGTGCGGACCGCTCCGTGCCGCGCACCGCGGGTGCGATGGTCCTCGGCTCCGCGATCATCTACGCGATCGGCGTGCCGTACCTGGCTCTGGCCACCGGCATGACGCTCACCCAGGCCGTGGCCGCCGGCCTCACCCCGTTCCTGATCGGCGACGCGCTCAAGGCCGCGCTCGCGATGGGCGCGCTGCCCGCCGCCTGGAAGCTCCTCGGCCGCCGCGGCTGAGCACAGGAACCGTTCCGTACCCGAAGAGGCCCGCCGGTCGTCACGACCCGGCGGGCCTCTTCCGCTGCGTACCGGTACGAAGCGGGGCGCCGGGGCCCGGAGCGGGGAGCGTCCGGCGCCGGCGCCCACGACGCTCGCCCCCCGTGCGGCTCCCTCCGTACCCGGCCGAGGGGCACGGCGACGGATCACCGCGTACGGAGGCCGACGACGGCGCACGCCGACGGGCCGTCCCACGAGGCGGACGGCGACGGCGCACGACGAGGGGCGCCCCGCACTTCCGTGCGGGGCGCCCCTCGTTCGGTGCCGTTCCCCGCCGTCGGGCCACCAAGGGCCCGACGGCGGACGGTGTCAGCGCTTGGCGTCCTCGGGCACCTCGGAAGCCGGGACGGCGGCCTCGGTCCGCTGCGCCGGGATCGCGTCCGCGGCCGGCTTCGGCCGCACCCGCTGGAGCACGACACCGACGGTCACCACGACGGCCGCCACCAGCAGGGACAGCAGCACGACCTCGCGGTTCGCGTCGTCGAAGAGCATGTAGCCCAGGACGAAGACGATCATCGCGGCCGTCGCCCAGGTCAGGTACGGGAAGAGCCACATCTTCACCGTGACCTTCTCCGGGGCCTCACGCATCAGGATCCCGCGCATGCGCAGCTGCGTGAAGCAGATGACGAGCCAGACGAAGAGCGCGACCGCACCCGAGGAGTTCAGCAGGAACAGGAAGACCGTGTCCTTGTAGGCGTAGTTGGCCCAGACGGCGCCGAAGCCGAAGACGACCGAGGCCAGGATGGCGGTGGTCGGCACGCCCTTGCCGTTGACCTTGGCGAAGGACTTCGGCGCGTCGCCGCGCTCACCGAGGGAGAACGCCATGCGGGAGGCGGTGTACAGACCCGAGTTGAGGCAGGACAGCACGGCCGTCAGCACGATCACGTTCATGATCTGGCCGGCGTGCGGGATGCCGATGGAGTCCAGGGCCGCGACGTACGACCCCTTCTCGACGATCGACTTGTCGTTCCACGGCAGCAGCGTCAGCACGACGAAGATCGAGCCCAGGTAGAAGACCGCGATCCGCCAGATCACGCTGTTGGTGGCCTTGGTGACCGCCCGGCGCGGGTCCTCGGACTCGCCGGCGGCCAGCGTGACGATCTCGCTGCCCATGAAGGAGAAGACGACCATCAGCACACCGGTGAGGATGGCGCCCGCGCCGTTGGGCAGGAAGCCGCCGGCGTCGGTCAGGTGCGCGAAGCCCGCGCCCGGGTTGTCCGAGCCCGGAAGCACGCCGAAGACGGCCAGCAGACCGATGACGACGAAGGCGCCGATGGCGACGACCTTGATCCCGGCGAACCAGAACTCGAACTCGCCGTACGACGAGACCGAGGCGAGGTTGGTGGCGGTGAGCACGACCATCACGATCAGGGCCCAGGCCCACTGCGGGACGGCCGGTATCCAGCCCTCCAGGATCACCGCACCCGCGGTGGCCTCGACCGCGAGCACGACGACCCAGAAGAACCAGTAGAGCCATCCGATGGAGAAGCCTGCCCAGCGGCCGAGCGCACGGTCGGCGTACGCCGAGAAGGAACCCGAGTTCGGGCTCGCGGCGGCCATCTCGCCGAGCATGCGCATCACGAACACGACCAGCATGCCCACGAGCAGGTACGACACGAGGATCGCGGGGCCGGCGGCGGCGATGCCGCCGGAGGACCCGACGAACAGTCCCGCGCCGATCACGCCACCAATGGCGATCATGGACAGATGGCGATTCTTCAGTCCGGCCTTGAGACCGTCGGAGGGCTGGGAAATACCGGGTTCACCGGCATTCGCGCCTGCCTTCGTAAGGGTCGGCTGGGGGTTCATGGACGATTCCTTACATGTGCGGTTCGCTCGGGTGACGAGCCCGAGCATTCAAACCGTTGACCCGTCGGTAAGGAAGACCTGACTCCGGATCGTGATGAGGGGCACGTCGCCCGGTCACTCTCCGCGGTCGCGCGGTCATCCGAGAGGGTCCGCCGCCGGACCCCGCTGACGTCTGCCCCGCCTCGCGCGTGCCACACTCGGACCATGCGCGTGTACCTCGGCTCCGACCATGCCGGCTTCGAACTCAAGAACCACCTCGTCGAGTGGCTCACGGCCCACGGCCACGAGCCCGTCGACTGCGGCCCCCACATCTACGACGCCCAGGACGACTACCCGCCGTTCTGCCTGCGCGCCGCCGAGCGTGCGGCCGCGGACCCCGACAGCCTCGGCATCGTGATCGGCGGCTCCGGCAACGGCGAGCAGATCGCCGCCAACAAGGTCAAGGGCGTCCGCGCCGCGCTGGCCTGGAGCGTGCAGACCGCCGCCCTCGGCCGGGAGCACAACAACGCCAACGTCGTCGCCGTCGGTGCCCGCATGCACACGACCGACGAGGCCACCACCTTCGTCGAGGTCTTCCTCAAGACCCCGTACTCGGGCGAGGAGCGCCACACCCGCCGCATCGAGATGCTCGAGCGGTACGAGACCACCGGCGAGCTGCCCCCGATCCCGGCCCACCACCCGCAGGAGCCGACCGCCTGATGCCCGAAGGGCACACCATCCACCGACTGGCCGCCGACTACCGGGAACGGTTCGGCGGCCGGTCCGTGCGGGTCACCAGCCCGCAGGGCAAGTTCGCCGACTCCGCCGCGCTGCTCGACGGCACGGTCCTGGAGCGCACCGAGGCCCACGGCAAGCACCTCTTCCTCGGCTTCGGCGGCTCCGACGGCGGCGAGTGGATCCACATCCACCTCGGTCTGTTCGGCAAGGTGGACTTCGGTGGCACGCCCGCGCCGCCGCCGACCGACACCGTGCGGCTGCGGCTCGCGAACCCCGACGCGTACGTCGATCTGCGCGGCCCCACGGCCTGCGCCCTGATCACCGACGGGGAGAAGGCCGCGATACACGCACGGCTCGGCCCCGATCCGCTCCGGCCGGACGACGGCCCCGACCGCGCCTGGGCCAGGATCTCCCGCTCCCGGACGACGATCGCCGCCCTGCTGATGGACCAGAAGGTCGTCGCGGGCGTGGGGAACGTCTACCGCGCGGAAGTCCTCTTCCGGCACGGCATCGATCCGTACCGCGCGGGCAGGGATCTCACCGAGCGGGAGTGGCGGGCCCTCTGGGCGGACCTGGTCGCCCTCATGCGCGAAGGCGTACGGAACAACCGCATCGACACCGTCCGGCCCGAACACACGCCGGAGGCGATGGGCCGGCCGCCGCGCGTCGACGACCACGGCGGCGAGGTCTACGTCTACCGCCGGGCACAACTGCCCTGCCACATCTGTGGCGGCGAGATCCGCACCGCCGGTCTCGCCGCCCGCAACCTCTTCTGGTGCCCCGGCTGCCAGTCCTAGCTGTATTGCCCCGCGCAGCTCCGCTACGGGCGGCCGGCCCCACGCCCGGGGCGGGCGGCCCGGAGCGGCCCCGTGAAGCGGAGGGCCGGGCAGTCCCGTGACGTGGGACCGGAGCGGCCTCACCCGGTCACGGGACCGCCGTGACGCGTGGCCGGACCGGACCGCTCTCGTCCGCGCGGAACCGGACCGGCCCCACCCGCCCTAGAAGCCGTGCGGCAGCCAGGGCGCCTGGTCCGAGCCGAAGGCCGTCGACGCCTCCGCCAGCGCGCCGCCGCGCAGCTCGCGCACCCGCCCCGCCCCCGCCAGGGACGACAGCGTCATCCCGCCCAGGTAGGCGGCGCCCAGGTCCCGTACGTTCAGGGCCAGATCGGCAGGACCGGCCGTTCGCTCGCAGGCCCCTCCCTTCGCGTCCCCCGACAGCCGCCAACGGCCCTCGTTCCAGGGGCAGAACGCGTCCTCCACCTCGAACACCACGTCCACCGGCGTCCGGTACGTCCTCGCCGCCAGTGCCGCGCCCACGTCGACCAGCCGGGCGTGCAGCGAGTCCCGCACCCGGACACCGCAGCGCCGGACGTCCGTGACGAGATGCAGCAGCGGGTCGTCCACCGGCCGGTTGCGGACCCGGATCCGCGACGTCAGGTCGACGCCGAAGAGGAAGCGCCACAACGCCGCGTACGCGACTGGGTCCAGCGCGTCGATGTCCCGCAGCAGGATCGAGCCGTTCGGCCCCGAGGCGTCCCAATCCGGCTTGTTGTGGAAACGGACGTAGCCCACGACGTCGCCGTCCCGCTCGGCGAGTACACACTGCAATGCCGAGGCGCCCTCGCGATCGGCCGGCGGATCCAGCAGCGGCAGCCGCTCCCAGCCCGGTGTCCGCGCCGGCATCCCGGGCCGTGAGCCGTTCGTGCTCCGGTACACCGCCTCACAGGCCCCGGCCGACTCCTCCACCGGCGCGAACCGCAGCCGCACGTCGTCCGTCCCGGGCGGCGCGGTGATCCGCGCGCGGACGGTGTCGATGTCCAGGCTCAGTTGGTGCGTGGCGACGCCGTACCCGAAACGGCCGTAGATGTCCGGCTCCGACGCGGTCAGCAGGGCGAGCGGTTCACCCAGTTCACGGACGTCGTCCAGCTGGCGCCGCATCATCGACGTGAGCACGCCGCGCCGCCGGTGGGTGGCGGCCACGCTCACCATCGTGACCCCTGCGGCGGGCACGAACGACCCACCCGGCACCGACACCCGGAACGAGAACGCCCCGGCCGTGCCGACACAGTCGTCGCCGTCCCACACACCGATCGAACGCTCGCACTCCGTGAGTTCGTTCCAGAGCTCGCGCTCCGAGGGGGACTCGGGGACGCCGCCGAAGGCGAGCTCCAGCCTCCCGTACCACTGGTCCCACTCCTCGCGACGGAGTACCCGCAGTTCAGTCGTCATGCGCCATGCCTACCAGGGCACCGCGTCCCGTCGCGACCCGATTTCGAACGCAATGTCATGGGGTCCCCCTCCACGCCGGACGAGGGTGTGGATAGGGTCGCCGACGATGGAACGTGGCGCAGCGGACTCGTACGCGGCCCGGATGCGCAAAGCGACGCACCGGGCCCGCACGACGCTGCGCAGATCCGGGGTCGACTACTTCCGCGGCGACGGCTCCGACTGGATCGCGCTGGCCGGGCTGCTGCTGACCGTCCCGGCGATCGCCTGGGGCACGATCCTCATGCCGGTGTGGTGCACACCGGCCGCCCTCGTGCTGCCGATCGTCGCAGGCGGACTGCTGCTGCGGCCCGCGAGCCTGCTCAGCCTGTACGCGGCCGCGGCCCTGGCGCTGATCGTCGAATCACTGGTGCTCGGCCCTTACACGGAGGGCCCGGCCCGCGTCACCCCGGGGACCGTGCTGGTGGTGGCGGCCTGCGGATTCTTCGGGCTCCTCATCGCCCAGTTCCGTGCCCGGGTCGGAGTGCCCTGGCGGCGCGGCGGCACGATGCTCTTCGACCTGCGCGAACGGATCCGGGTGCAGAGCGCCCTGCCGCGGCTGCCGCAGGGCTGGCACCGCGAGATGGCCCTCCGCCCGGCCGGCGGCCAGTCGTTCTCCGGGGACTTCGTCGTGGCCGCCCGCACCAGCGGCGGCCGGACCCTGGAGGTCGTCCTCACCGACGTCTCCGGCAAGGGCATGGACGCCGCCTCCCGCGCGCTGCTGCTCTCCGGTGCCTTCGGCGGCCTGCTCGGGTCCCTCCCGCCGCACGGCTTCCTCCCCGCCGCCAACGCCTATCTCCTGCGCCAGGACTGGGACGAGGGCTTCGCGACCTCCGTCCACCTCGTGCTCGATCTGGACTCCGGCGACTACGAACTCCTCTCCGCCGGCCATCTGCCGGCGCTCCAGCTCCACGCGGGCACCGGCCGCTGGGAGGAGAAGGCGGCGGAGGGCCCGCTGCTCGGGGTGTACGAGGGCGCCCAGTTCGACCCGGTCAAGGGCACCCTGCGGCCCGGCGACGTGCTGATGCTCTTCACCGACGGCCTGGTCGAGGCGAACGACCGGGACATCGCCGAGGGCATGGACCGCCTCACCGGCGAGGCCGACCGCTATGTGGCGACAGGCTTCGAGGGGGCCGCCTGGCACCTGATCGAGGCCGTGGCCAAGGACGTCAACGACGACCGGGCCCTGCTGCTGCTCCGCAGGGAGTCATGACACCGGCGCGGGCGGCCCGGCGCCCTCGGGTTGGGTCCGGCAACTCCCCCCGCCCTCCGGGCTGACGGCGCCCCGTGCCGGACACGGCCTAGAGTCGTCGACATGCCGAACCTCACACTCGACCAGGTCGAGGCGATCGCCCGGGAAGCCCACGCGCAGCAGACGGACAAGGCGGGACGGCCCTACGCCGAGCACCTCCGGGCCGTGGCCGACGGCGTGAGGGAGCGGGGCGGCACCGACGAACAGATCGCCGCCGCCTGGCTGCACGACGCGATCGAGGACGACGTGCTCTCGCGTGAGTGGCTGGCCGCCGCCGAACTCCCCGGGCAGGTCAAGGACTTGGTCGACGCCATGACCAAGCGCCCGGGGGAGGACGCCGAGTCGTACGCCCGGCGCATCCTCGCCACCCCGGGCGCCCGCCTCGTCAAGGAGGCCGACCTCGCCCACAACGCCGATCCGGACCGGCTCGCCCTGCTCGAGGAGCCGACCCGGTCCCGTCTCACCGCGAAGTACGCGACGATGCGGCGCCTGCTCGGCCTGACAGCCGGGTGACGTCCCGGCGGAACGCCCACGACAGCTCCGGCTCGGTCGCGAACCGCAGTGCACGCCGCACCGGCGGGGTGCAGAACAGCGTCACGGCCGCGGCAGCGGCCAGCGTGACCGCGATCTCCCCGGCGGGCTCCGCCAGCCACGGGTGCTGCGCCACCAGCCCCAGGTAGTCCAGGGATTTCACCAGGAAGCCGTGCAGCAGGTAGCCGCAGATGGTGCCCGCGCCCAGCACGGTGAACCACGTCCTGCGGCGCGGGACCCAGGCGAGGAAGGCGGCCGTGAGCAGCAGCGCGCAGGCGAACAGGCCGAAGGTCATCAGCGGACCCGCCCACCAGGGCGCGTCCAGCTCCTCGGCGCTGGTGGAGCGGTAGAACCAGCCCATCCGCACGTCCGGCGCCACCCAGTAGGTGAACAGCGCGGCGCCCGCGACCACCGGCAGCGCCAGCAGCCGCACCTCGCGGCGCCGCAGCATCTGGAAGTGCTCCGGCCGCATCAACAGGCCCAGCACGAAGAACGGCAGGAACTGCAGGATGCGCTGGAGGTCGAGGTCCTGGCCGATGCCCGGTGTGAGCGAGCCGAGCGACGCGATGACCAGCGCCACCGCCAGCGGATGCTTGACCGAACGCCACAGGGGCGTCGACAGCCGCCACACGAACAGGGCGATCAGGAACCAGGTGAGGTACAGCGGATCGGTCAGGCTGAAGGGATAGTCGGGGTCGTCGTCGGCCCACCGCTTGAAGAGCGTGTACGCGATCTCGAAGACGAAGAACGGCACCACGACACCGCTGACGAGCCGCTTCAGCTGGTCGGGACGGCCCTGGAAACTCCGAGAGAAGTAGCCGGAGATGATGATGAACGCCGGCATGTGGAAGGTGTAGACGAACATGTACGCCGCCCTGGTGGCGCGGCTGCCGTCCATCACCGGCTCCCACGCGTGCGCCACCGCCACCAGCACGATGGCGAGGTACTTGGCATTGTCGAAGTAGGCGTCGCGTCTCTTGACCGGCGCCGCCTGTGCCTCCTGCGACACCGCTGCCGGTGGCGCGGGCGGTGTCGGTTCGGCCGTCGCTGTCCTCCCTGGGAGGGGCTCCGGCTCACGGGAGGCGTCGGGGACGCGGTCCCTCTGCAATCCATTCGGAGCGTGGAACATTCGAGGCACCCTAACGGGATGCAATGGAATTCGTAAAACCCACCGGAAGAACTCCTGCATTCGTCCCCGACACGACCATCAAACGTCCGATATGCCCCAATTAATCCCGCTTAAACGGGGCGAAACGGCGTAGCTCAAGTCATCGGTGAATTTCCTCACCGGCCTTTTCTGAATTTCCTGTGACCCGCATGTGTGTATTTCGCACCGCCGGGTAGCAGTAAGCGGTGATGCGCCGCCGTCCCACCCGTCGGCGCATCGTGATGTGATCTGATCCATGTACCGACGGTTCGTCAGGCGGTCACCGCCGCCAGGCTGTTGGTGGCACGATGGTGGGGACGGGGGTGTGCCGGGCCGCACGCCCCCCGGCGGGCTAGGCGGACCGACCGAGGGTGTGATCAGTTGTGGCCATTTCACTGTCTGTGGTGCTGCTGTTGGCGATCATCCTCGTGGTGATGATCCGCGGCGGATCGATCAAGGCCGGTCCCGCGATAGTGGCGGCGCTCTTCGGCTTCTTCCTCGCCTCGACCGGTATGGCGCCGTCGATCAACAACTTTCTGAACTCGCTCGCGGATTCCATCAACGCGATCAGATTCTGAACCGTTTCGTTCGTCTTCTTCCGTCGATCCTCCTGGCCACCCGCCCGGGTCCGGACGGCGGCCGGGGACGCGCGGACCGGAGGCGCACCCGGGGAGCGCGACAGCGCCGGGAACGCATCGGGGGCCGGACCGGAGGGGGCATCCTCCGGTCCGGCCCCGAGCGGTGTGCACCGGGTGACGGAAGCCAGTGCCCTGACCGCGTCGGCCGGGTGCGGCTCGCGCGTTCGGCCGCCCGCGCCCGACGGGCGGTGCGCTCGTTCGGCGCCGTGCCGTCAGGTCCTTGACGAGCCGCCAGCCACTCCCGTCGCGCTCGAGGACGAACCGGTGCTGCCCCACGTAGGGGACGGTCGGCCGCAGATCGCGTCCGTGCCTGTCCGACGTGTACGGCGCGGTGATCCCGTGGACGATGAATCGGGCGCGCTTCTTCTCCACCCGGCGCACCAGGGCCTTGGCGTCGGCCTGGTTCCAGAGGTCGCCTCCCGGCGGAGCCGTAAGTCCGCCACTGCGCCCCGGGTGCGTCCGCGACCCGCTGGAGGACCTCCTCGGCCGCCTGCTCGAGAGACCTCTCCTCCCCCTCACGATCGGCGGTCGCGGCCGTTTCCTCACCACGAGTCCGGCCGGCACCACCATGAGCACCGCCGCGACCGCGGCCGGCCCCACCTTGTGCCTCCTGTCCGTCCTGCCCCCACCTCAGCACTGGCACATCGACATGGTCGACGCGCCGAACTGTCCGGAATCAGCGGCGGTCACACTCCCTGCCCAGGCGAATCCGCAGGTGGCAGGCTTGACCATGGCCCTGGCCGGTCAGGGCGGGACGCGTGGGAGGACGGCGCCGGGCTCGCGTGCAGGATCCGTGGCTGACCGTGCCCCCGACGGGCGCGCGGAGCCGGACGGGGACCGGGGAAACGCATCAGGGCCAGGCAGAGGATTAGACCTCTGACCTGGCCCTGAGCCGTAGAGAGCGGGCGACGGGAATCGAACCCGCGTAGCTAGTTTGGAAGACTAGGGCTCTACCATTGAGCTACGCCCGCAAGCACCGCGCCGCAGGTCGTGGTGGCCGCGGCACGAAGAGCATCGTAGCGGGTCCCCGACGTCCGTCGCACACCCATTGCCCCGGCCGCGCCCCGGGCGCCTTCTAGGACCGGGGAACCGCGGGGAAAAGGGGCCTGACCACAGCCTGGGGGCATGTACCCTACGTGTCGCACCGACGGGGTGTGGCGCAGCTTGGTAGCGCGTCCGCTTTGGGAGCGGAAGGCCGTGGGTTCAAATCCCGCCACCCCGACCAACATCGCGATCACGCCTGGGCCAAGATCGCATTGTGGGGCTGATCCCGCTTGCGGTTACTATGCAATCTGTGTGCCCGTGTGTCTGACCGAGTGTCCGAAGCGCCGGGCCCGATCCGCTGCGCCGCCGCCGGACAACACTCCGTGGTGGACCCAGCAGAACCCCAGAATTCAGCCACCAAGGAGACCGAACCGTGAAGAGCGCCGTGGAGACCCTGAACCCGACCCGGGTTCGGCTCACTGTCGAGGTGCCCTTCGAGGAGCTCAAGGACAGCCTCGACGCGGCGTACAAGAAGATCAACCAGCAGGTCACGGTCAAGGGCTTCCGCAAGGGCAAGGTCCCGGCGCGCGTCATCGACCAGCGGTTCGGCCGCGGCGCGGTGCTGGAGGAGGCTGTCAACGACGCGCTCCCGAAGTTCTACACCGAGGCGGTCAACGAGGCGGAGATCAACCCGCTCGGCCAGCCCGAGGTCGACATCACCGAGCTGAAGGACGGCGAGACGCTGAACTTCACCGCCGAGGTCGACGTCCGCCCGGCCATCGAGATCCCGGACTACTCCGGCATCGAGATCGAGGTCGACGCCGTCGAGGTGTCGGACGAGGACGTCGAGAAGTCCGTCGAGCAGCTGCGCACCCGCTTCGCCTCCACCTCCCCGGTCGAGCGCGCCGCCGCAGAGGGCGACGTCGTGACGATCGACCTCGAGGCCAAGGTCGACGGCGAGATCCTCGCGGACGGCGTCGCCGACGGCGTGCAGTACACGATCGGTTCCGGAGAGCTCCTCGACGGCATCGACGAGGCCGTGACCGGCCTGGAGGCCGGCGGCGAGGCCACCTTCACGTCCCAGCTCAAGGGCGGCTCGGCCGAGGGCAAGGACGCCGAGATCACCGTCAAGGTGACCCAGGTCGCCGCGCGCGAGCTGCCCGAGCTGGACGACGAGTTCGCCCAGATGGCCAGCGAGTTCGACACCCTCGAGGAGCTGAAGGCCGACAGCCGCAAGCGCCTCGAGAACATGAAGCAGTACGACCAGGCCACGCAGGCCCAGGAGCGTGTGCTCGAGAAGCTCCTCGAGCTGGTCGAGGTCCCGATCCCCGAGAAGCTCCTCGAGGACGAGATCCGCACCCGCAAGCACAACCTGGAGCACCACCAGCTCGGCCAGATGGGCCTCGACCTCGCCAAGTACCTGGAGATCCAGGGCAAGACCGAGGAGGAGTTCGACGCCGAGACCAAGGAGCAGGCGGTCAAGGGCATCAAGACCCAGTTCGTGCTCGACGAGCTGGTCACCAAGGAGAAGCTCAACGTCAGCCAGGAGGAGCTCACCGAGCACCTCATGCGCCGCGCCGCCTCCTCCGGCATGTCCCCCGACCAGTTCGCCCAGGCGGTCGTCGAGGGCGGCCAGGTGCCGATGCTCGTGGGCGAGGTCGCCCGCGGCAAGGCCCTCGCCACGGTCGTCGAGGCCTCCACGGTCAAGGACACCAACGGTGAGGTCGTCGACATGAGCGACGACGAGGACGAGGTCGAGGAGGCCACCGAGGTCGCCGCCGCGGCCACCGGTGACGAGGAGAAGTCCGAGGCCTGAGCCCGGACTCCCGCCACGGCGCGGGCGCGCTGAACCGGCGCCGCCCCGCCCGGCACCGATCCGTTACGACGGGCCCGGAGCCGCGCCGACGCGCGTCCGGGCCCGTCGCCGTACCCGGAGGCCCGGCAGGGCCCCCGCGGCGCCGCAGGGACCCCCGAGAGCCCCGGCTGCCCACGCCGCCCGTGCCGGCCGCACATCCACGGGGCGTATTCATACCGGCGCGCGCCCCCTAGCTTGCGCTGCCAGCGAACAGTTCGGGAACCGGGATGGCGCCCGCCCACCAGCGCGTTAGGGTCCATGAATACGAGGGCAGGGGACTACCCGCCCGCGGGGATCGCCCCGCCCCCAGGTTCCAAGACGCTGAGACGGCCGCAGCCGTCAGAGACGAGCAGGTGGATTACGTGACGATTCTGATGCCTAACGCCGCCGGTGAGCCGTCCATCGGTGGAGGCCTCGGCGACCAGGTCTACAGCCGGCTGCTCGGCGAGCGCATCATCTTCCTGGGCCAGCAGGTGGACGACGACATCGCCAACAAGATCACGGCCCAGCTCCTTCTCCTGGCCGCCGATCCCGAGAAGGACATCTACCTCTACATCAACAGCCCCGGTGGCTCGGTGACGGCCGGCATGGCGATCTACGACACCATGCAGTACATCCCGAACGACGTCGTCACCATCGGCATGGGCATGGCGGCCTCCATGGGCCAGTTCCTGCTCACCGGCGGTGCCACCGGCAAGCGCTTCGCCCTGCCGCACACCGACATCCTGATGCACCAGGGCTCGGCCGGCATCGGCGGCACGGCCTCGGACATCAAGATCCAGGCCGAGTACCTGCTGCGCACCAAGCAGCGCATGGCCGAGATCACCGCCCGCCACTCCGGCCAGACCGTCGAGACGATCATCCGCGACGGCGACCGCGACCGCTGGTTCACGGCCGAGGAGGCCAAGGACTACGGGCTCATCGACGAGATCATCTCCGCCGCTTCGGGCGTTCCGGGCGGCGGCGGCACCGGCGCCTGAGTCCGGCCGCCGGGGGCCGACGCCCCCGGCACCGGCCCGGCGCCCCGCCCGCCCCCGAAGCCCCAGCCCACCGAACGCCACCAGGATGGTGAACACGACCATGAACCAGTTCCCCGCAGCCTCCGCGAGCGGCCTCTACACCGGCCCGCAGGTGGACAACCGCTACGTCGTCCCCCGCTTCGTCGAGCGCACCTCCCAGGGCGTGCGCGAGTACGACCCGTACGCGAAGCTCTTCGAGGAGCGCGTGATCTTCCTCGGGGTGCAGATCGACGACGCGTCCGCCAACGACGTCATGGCGCAGCTGCTGTGCCTGGAGTCGATGGACCCGGACCGCGACATCTCCATCTACATCAACAGCCCCGGTGGCTCCTTCACCGCGCTGACCGCGATCTACGACACGATGCAGTTCGTGAAGCCGGACATCCAGACGGTCTGCATGGGCCAGGCGGCGTCCGCCGCGGCCGTGCTGCTCGCCGCCGGCACCCCCGGCAAGCGGATGGCCCTGCCGCACGCCCGTGTGCTGATCCACCAGCCGTCCTCGCAGACGGGCCGGGAGCAGCTGTCGGACCTGGAGATCGCGGCCAACGAGATCCTGCGCATGCGGGAGCAGCTCGAGGAGATGCTGGCCAAGCACTCCTCCACGCCGATCGAGAAGGTCCGCGAGGACATCGAGCGCGACAAGATCCTGACCGCCGAGGACGCGCTCGCGTACGGCCTGGTCGACCAGATCGTGTCGACCCGGAAGAGCACGGCCGCAGCGGCCGCCTGACGCCGAACCTGCCCTTGGCGCGGTACACGTCAATGTGAACCGCGCCAAGGGGGGCCCGAACCAGGGGCCCGGCAAGGTACCGTCGGATATGAGGCACCAGGAGCCGCTGAACCAAGCGCTCCCAGGCGAAGGGGAAGCACCTCGTGGCACGCATCGGTGATGGCGGCGACCTGCTCAAGTGCTCGTTCTGCGGAAAGAGCCAGAAGCAGGTGAAGAAGCTCATCGCAGGCCCCGGGGTGTACATCTGCGACGAGTGCATCGACCTCTGCAACGAGATCATCGAGGAGGAGCTCGCCGAGACCTCCGAGGTGCGGTGGGAGGAACTCCCCAAGCCGCGCGAGATCTACGAGTTCCTCGAGGGGTACGTCGTCGGGCAGGAGCCCGCGAAGAAGGCCCTCTCGGTCGCGGTGTACAACCACTACAAGCGCGTCCAGGCCGGCGAGAACGGCCAGGGCCGGGACGACGCGATCGAACTCGCGAAGTCCAACATCCTGCTGCTGGGCCCCACGGGCTCGGGCAAGACACTGCTCGCCCAGACCCTGGCCCGGATGCTCAACGTCCCGTTCGCCATCGCCGACGCCACCGCGCTGACGGAGGCCGGGTACGTGGGCGAGGACGTCGAGAACATCCTGCTGAAGCTGATCCAGGCGGCCGACTACGACGTCAAGAAGGCCGAGACCGGGATCATCTACATCGACGAGATCGACAAGGTCGCCCGTAAGAGCGAAAACCCGTCGATCACCCGGGACGTGTCCGGCGAGGGCGTCCAGCAGGCCCTGCTGAAGATCCTGGAGGGCACGACGGCCTCCGTCCCGCCGCAGGGCGGACGGAAGCACCCGCACCAGGAGTTCATCCAGATCGACACGACGAACGTGCTGTTCATCGTGGGAGGCGCGTTCGCGGGCCTGGAGAAGATCATCGAGTCCCGCGCCGGCGCGAAGGGCATCGGTTTCGGTGCCACGATCCGCTCCAAGCGCGAGATCGACGCCAGCGACCAGTTCCAGGAGGTCATGCCGGAGGACCTGGTGAAGTTCGGGATGATTCCCGAGTTCATCGGCCGGCTCCCGGTGATCACCTCGGTCCACAACCTGGACCGCGAGGCCCTGCTGAAGATCCTGGTGGAGCCGCGCAACGCCCTGGTGAAGCAGTACCAGCGCCTCTTCGAACTCGACGGCGTGGAGCTGGACTTCGACCGCCCGGCCCTCGAGGCCATCGCCGACCAGGCCATCCTCCGCGGCACGGGCGCGCGCGGCCTGCGCGCCATCATGGAGGAGGTCCTGATGTCGGTGATGTACGAGGTGCCGTCCCGCAAGGACGTCGCCCGCGTCGTCATCACGGCGGACGTCGTCCACAACAACGTCAACCCGACGCTGGTGCCGCGGATCGTGAAGAACGACGGCCGCCACGAGAAGTCGGCGTAGACGGCACGCACACGCGAAGGGCGCCCGCCCGGTTCGGAGGAACCGGGCAGGCGCCCTTGTGCGTTGGGCCCCGTGGCGGGGATCAGACCTTGCTGCGGGAGCCGTTGTACAGCTTCGCGGTGAGGTCGGCGACCTCGTTCTGCGGCACGGCCTTGCCGCCTGCCCCGAGGATCTGCGACAGGTCGATGACGTTCACGCCGGCGATCGTGCTGAAGTCCGCCCATGCGCACATGGGCACCTCGAACGTCTTGGCGCCGACGCCCGCCGACGACGTGTCGCCGGTGGGGGTGAGCCTGGCGGTCTGGCACTTCATGACGGCGCCTTCGAACCCCGCCGGTTCCACGTCGGAGGGTTCGCCGACGAATTCGACCTTCACGTCGTCGGATCCGTCCTTGTCACCCTCCTCCAGCTTCTTGAACCAGCCGTCGAGCGCCTTCTCCGGGTCGTCGATCTCGCCCCAGAGTCCGGTCAGGCTCATCGCCTTGCCCTTCATCGGCTGGCTGGGGTCACCGGCCTTGTAGCTGGCACCCGCCTGCTGGGCGTTCTTGATGCCGAGGAGCGTCTCGGCCTCCGCCTTCTCCTTCGCGGAGAGCTTCTCCGGGCTGTCCTTCTCCTTCTTGAACTCACCGACCGACGCAGCCGGCGTCAGCTTGTAGCCCTTCGTGTCGGCCGCGACATCCGAACCGCCCCCGCCCGACGTGAACCACCACACACCGCCCGCGATCACCGCGAGCGCGACGACCACGCCGCCGATGACCAGGCCGTTCTTCTTGCCGCCCGGCTGGGAGGGCGGCGGGGGCGGGTAGGCGCCGGGGCCCGCGCCGTACGGGGGCTGTCCCCCTGGGCCCTGCGGCCCGGGAGGTGCCCCCACGGGCGGCTGGCCGTAAGGGCCGGGCTGCTGGCCCTGGGGGTGGCCGTAACCGGGCTGCTGCGGGGGGACACCCTGCGGAGGCTGCTGCGGGTAGCCGTAACCGGGCTGGGGCGCCTGCGGCTGCTGCCCGTACGGGCCCGGCTGGCCGTACGGGCCGGGCTGCTGGGGCTGACCGCCGTACGGGCCCGGCTGGTTGTAGCTCATTTCTGGGTTCCCCTCCAGATGCTTATGCGTTCCGAACATCCTGGCGGAAACCCGTCGGGCCCGTGGCTCCGGGGTCCACACCGTTACGGAACATTCCCGTTTCAGAACGGGACCGTGACACCTCTAAACTGTGGCCCGTGACCGAGAACACTCAGCAGCAGCCAGCCAGCACCCCCGAACTGCCGACCCAGTACGCGCCGGCCGACGTAGAGGGGAAGCTGTACGAGCGCTGGGTAGAGCGGGGTTACTTCGAGGTGGACGCGAAGAGCGAGAAGCCCCCGTACACCATCGTCATTCCGCCGCCGAACGTCACGGGCAGCCTCCACCTGGGCCACGCCTTCGAGCACACGCTGATCGACGCCCTCACCCGCCGCAAGCGGATGCAGGGCTTCGAGACGCTGTGGCAGCCCGGCATGGACCACGCGGGCATCGCCACGCAGAACGTCGTCGAGCGCGAGCTCGCCAAGGAGGGCAAGTCCCGCCACGACCTCGGCCGCGAGGCGTTCGTCGAGCGCGTCTGGCAGTGGAAGGGCGAGTCCGGCGGGCAGATCTCCGGCCAGATGAGGCGCCTCGGAGACGGTGTCGCCTGGTCCCGTGAGCGCTTCACGATGGACGAGGGCCTGTCCCATGCCGTCCAGACCATCTTCAAGCGGCTCTACGAGGACGAGCTGATCTACCGCGCCGAGCGCATCATCAACTGGTGCCCGCGCTGTCTGACGGCCATCTCCGACATCGAGGTCGAGTACCAGGACGACGACGGCGAGCTCGTCTCGATCCGGTACGGCGAGGGCGACGACGCGATCGTCGTCGCGACCACCCGCGCCGAGACGATGCTCGGCGACACCGCCGTCGCGGTCCACCCCGACGACGAGCGCTACCGGCACCTCGTCGGCCGCGAGATCGAGCTGCCGCTCACCGGCCGCCGCATCCCGGTCGTCGCGGACGAGCACGTCGACCCGGAGTTCGGCACCGGCGCCGTCAAGGTGACGCCCGCACACGACCCGAACGACTTCGAGATCGGCCGGCGCCACGGCCTGCCGAACCTCGCCGTCATGGACGAGCGCGCGGTCATCACCGCGCACGGCCCCTTCCAGGGCCTGGACCGCCTGGAGGCCCGCTCCGCCATCGTCGCCGCACTGCGCGCCGAGGGCCGGATCGTCGCCGAGAAGCGTCCGTACGTCCACTCCGTGGGCCACTGCTCGCGCTGCAAGACCACCATCGAGCCGCGGCTGTCCATGCAGTGGTGGGTCAAGGTCGGCCCGCTGGCGAAGGCCGCCGGGGACGCCGTCCGCGACGGCAAGGTCAAGATCCACCCGCAGGAGATGGAGAAGCGGTACTTCGACTGGGTCGACAACCTCCACGACTGGTGCATCTCGCGCCAGCTGTGGTGGGGCCACCGCATCCCGGTCTGGTACGGCCCGGACGGAGAGGTCGTCTGCGTCGGTCCCGACGAGGAGCCGCCGTCCGGCGAGGGCTGGCACCAGGACACCGACGTCCTCGACACCTGGTTCTCCTCCGGCCTGTGGCCGTTCTCCACGCAGGGCTGGCCGGAGCAGACCGAGAGCCTCGCGAAGTTCTACCCGAACTCCGTCCTGGTCACCGGCTACGACATCCTCTTCTTCTGGGTCGCCCGGATGATGATGTTCGGCCTGTACGCGATGGACGGCACCCCGCCGTTCCACACCATCGCCCTGCACGGCATGGTCCGCGACCAGTTCGGCAAGAAGATGTCGAAGTCCTTCGGCAACGCGGTCAACCCGCTGGACTGGATGGACAAGTACGGCTCCGACGCGTTGCGCTTCACGCTCGTGCGCGGTGCCAACCCCGGCGTCGACGTCCCGATCGGCGAGGACTGGGTCCAGGGCTCCCGCAACTTCGCCAACAAGATCTGGAACGCGACCCGCTTCGCGCTGATGAACGGCGCGACGGTCGAGGGCCCCATGCCGGCGCCCGAGCAGATGTCGGCGACGGACCGCTGGATCCTCTCGCGGCTGAACTCGGTGGTCGCCGAGGTCGACGCGTACTACGAGGACTACCAGTTCGCGAAGCTGTCGGACACCCTCTTCCACTTCGCCTGGGACGAGGTCTTCGACTGGTACGTCGAGCTCTCCAAGACGACGTTCATGGGCGGCGGCGAGCCCGCGAAGGTCTCCGCCCGCGTTCTCGGCGAGGTCCTCGACGTCACGCTGCGGCTGCTGCACCCGGTGGTCCCGTTCGTCACCGAGACGCTGTGGACCACGCTCACCGGCGGCGAGTCGGTCGTCATCGCCGACTGGCCCGGAGACAGCGGGTTCCGCGACGCCGCCGCCGAGCGGGAGATCGAGCTCGTCCAGCGGGTCGTCACCGAGGTGCGCCGGTTCCGCTCCGACCAGGGTCTGCAGCCCGGTCAGAAGGTCCCGGCGCGTCTGACGCTCGACGGCACCGCCCTCGCCCCGCACGAGGGCGCCATCCGGCAGCTGCTGCGGCTGCAGCCGGAGGGCGACTCCTTCCACGCCACGGCCACGCTCCCGGTCGCGGGCGCCGAGGTCGCGCTGGACCTGTCCGGTGCGATCGACGTGGACGCGGAGCGCAAGCGCCTCGCCAAGGACCTGGCAGCCGCGGAGAAGGAGAAGGCCCAGGCCACGGCGAAGCTCGGCAACGAGGCATTCCTCGCCAAGGCGCCGGACAACGTCGTGGACAAGATCCGCGGCCGGCTCGCCAAGGCCGAGGAGGACATGGAGCGCATCGGCGCCCAGCTGGCCAAGCTGCCGCAGGGCTGAGCCGCGGCACCGGCCGACACGCACGAGGCCCCCGGAGTCCCTGGATCCCTGGACTCCGGGGGCCTCGGCGTCGGCGTGCGCACCGCCGCGGACCTCGGATGACGGTGGACATGCCGTATCCGCCCGCCGTCCCCGCGCTGCGCCGCGCCGCAGCGGCGAGCCGGCGGTACGCGGACCGCCGGCCGGTGTCCTCGCGCACGGTCGACGCCCACGGCGCTGAGCTGCTTCGGGCTGATGCTGCTCGACGTGCCCGGGCTCGCGGAGGCGGACAACTCGCTCGGCCGGGTGAGCGCGACGCTGGTGCTGGTGCTGGTGCTGGTGCTGGTGCTGGTGCTGGTGCTGGTGCTGGTGCTGGTGCTGGTGCTGGTGCTGGGGGCCGGGGCGCGACCCTGCTGCTGTGCCGCCGGCTGCCGTGGGTGCCGCACCTCGTGGCGCTGGGTTCCTGGGCTGGGTGCACGAGCTGACGTCGGTGCAGTTCGCGGCGGGTACTGCGTACGGGCGTTGCCGCCGGCGGGGCTGTAGCGCGGGGCGGTCGGCTCGGGCCGGCGGGCTTCCGGGGGACGGCCCACGCGCGGGCCGGGCCTCGGTCCGGCTGTCGGCGGCGCTCCGTAGACTGTCAGGCGTGAGCGACCAGCAGCCAGAGCCCTTGGACGAATCCGGTGACGAGTTCGACGCGATCGTCGACGCCGAGACCGACCGCGACCCCGATCTGGCGGTGATCGAGGCCGGGAGCCGTACGCTGCGCACCCAGGCCGGGCCGCCGCAGGGCGACCAGGCGCCGAGCCGGCCCGCCGACCCGGAGGTCGACGAGGCGCTCCGCGAGGTCGAGCAGGAGCTCGCCGGCCGCTGGGGCGAGACGAAGCTGGAGCCGTCGGTCAGCCGGATCAGCGCCCTGATGGACGTGCTGGGCGAGCCCCAGCGCGCCTACCCGTCGATCCACATCACGGGCACCAACGGCAAGACGTCCACGGCCCGCATGATCGAGGCGCTGCTCGGCGCCTTCGAGCTGCGCACGGGGCGGTACACCTCGCCGCACGTGCAGTCGATCACCGAGCGGATCAGCCTCGACGGCGCCCCCGTCGACCCGGAGCGCTTCATCGCCACGTACCGGGACGTCAAGCCGTACGTGGACATGGTCGACGCCTCCCAGGAGTACCGCCTCTCGTTCTTCGAGGTGCTCACCGGCATGGCGTACGCGGCGTTCGCCGACGCGCCGGTGGATGTGGCGGTCGTCGAGGTCGGCATGGGCGGCAGCTGGGACGCGACGAACGTCATCGACGGTTCGGTCGCCGTGGTCACCCCCATAGACCTGGACCACACCGACCGGCTGGGCGGCACGCCGGCCGAGATCGCCGGCGAGAAGGCCGGGATCATCAAGCAGGGCGCGACGGTGATCCTGGCGCAGCAGCCCGTGGACGCCGCGCAGGTCATGCTGAAGCGGGCCGTCGAGGTGGACGCGACGGTGGCCCGTGAGGGCATGGAGTTCGGCGTCGCCTCGCGGGAGGTCGCGGTCGGCGGGCAGCTGCTGACGCTGCGCGGCCTCGGCGGCGAGTACGAGGAGATCTTCCTGCCGCTGCACGGCGCCCACCAGGCGCACAACGCGGCGGTGGCGCTGGCGGCGGTCGAGGCCTTCTTCGGTATCGGCGCGGAGCACGCGCGGACGCTGGACGCGGAGACCGTCCGCTCCGCCTTCGCCTCCGTGGTGTCGCCCGGCCGGCTGGAGGTCGTGCGCCGCAGCCCGACCGTCGTCCTGGACGCCGCGCACAACCCGGCGGGGGCCCGGGCGGCCGCCGAGGGCATCACGGAGTCGTTCGGCTTCTCGCGGCTGGTCGGCGTGGTCGGCGCGAGCGCCGACAAGGACGTCAAGGCGGTCCTGGAGGCGTTCGAGCCGATCTTCACCGAGATCGTCGTCACGCAGAACTCCAGCCACCGGGCGATGGACGCCGACGAGCTGGCGGCGATCGCCGTGGAGGTGTTCGGGGACGAGCGGGTGGTCGTGGAGCCGCGGCTCGACGACGCCCTGGAGGCGGCGATCACGCTCGCCGAGGAGGAGGCGGAGTACTCGGGCGCGGGCGTCCTGGTGACCGGCTCCGTGATCACGGTCGGCGAGGCCCGGCTGCTGCTGGGAAGGGGCTGAGTCCATGCGTACGCTCTGCGCGTCCACGCTGATCGGTGAGTTCTTCGTGATCGGCTTCGCCGGTCTGGTGGCGATGAAGGACCCGGATCTGTCGATGGCCACCGTCTGGACGGTGAGCGGTGTCACGATGCTGCTGTCGCTGGTGCTGTGCGGGATGGTCACCCGCCCCGGCGGGGTGCAGCTCGGCTGGGCGCTGCAGATCGCCCTGATCGCGAGCGGCTTCGTGGTCCCGATGATGTTCGCCCTGGGCGCCGTCTTCGCGGGCCTGTGGTGGGCCTCGGTGCACTACGGCCGCAAGATCGACGAGGCCAAGGCCCGCTGGGCGGAACAGCAGGCCGGGGCGGGTGCCGCAGAGCCTGACGCTGTGTGACGGAGGCCCTGGGGCGCCCTGTAGCCTCTGAGGGCCAGCAAGACCGTTCATCCCCCGGACCCCCTTATCCAGGAAATGCCGGGACCCGCACTCGAAGGAGCTCCACGTGAGCCAGCGCACTCTCGTTCTGCTCAAGCCCGACGCCGTACGCCGCGGCCTGATCGGCGAGATCATCGGCCGTATCGAGCGCAAGGCGGGCTGGCAGATCACCGCGCTGGAGCTGCGCGACCTGGACCAGGACACCCTGGAGCAGCACTACGGCGAGCACCAGGGCAAGCCGTTCTACGAGCCCCTGGTCGCCTTCATGTCCTCCGGTCCCGTCGTCGCGCTGGTCGTCGAGGGCGAGCGGGTCATCGAGGGCGTGCGCGCCCTGGCCGGTCCGACCGACCCGATCGCGGCCGCGCCCGGTTCCATCCGCGGCGACTACGGCACGATCGTCCGGGAGAACCTGATCCACGCCTCGGACTCCGAGGAGTCCGCCGCCCGGGAGCTGAAGATCTTCTTCCCGGGGCGCTGACGCCCTCCGTCCCCGGATGGTTCACCGGCGGTTGTTCCTGACCGGCAGTCAGCCGTACAGTGCCCGGACCCTGGGGCGACCGAAGGAATTTCGGTCGCCCTTCGGCATACGTGGCGCGATACAGGGAACGCATCGCTCCGACTCGTCGTCACCCTTATTGAGGCGGGGCCCAGCGCGCGGAGTCGGCGCAGGCGGCACTACGATGGAAGCCTTCACGCCACAGCACCCGCGCAGCACCCTCCTCGCCTACCTAAAAAGCCATCAAAGCTCGATTTGGGAAGGCCCGACGCATCCTCATGGGACACAAGGGGAACTCTATGTCGTTCATCGGCCGTGACATGGCTGTCGACCTCGGGACCGCCAACACGCTGGTGTACGTCAGGGGTCGGGGGATCGTCCTCAACGAGCCGTCCGTGGTCGCCATCAACACCAACACCGGCGGCATCCTCGCCGTGGGGGCCGAGGCCAAGAAGATGATCGGGCGCACGCCCGGCAACATCGTCGCGGTCCGCCCGCTGAAGGACGGCGTGATCGCCGACTTCGAGATCACCGAGCGGATGCTCCGCTACTTCATCCTCAAGATCCACAAGCGCCGGTGGGCGGCCCGGCCCCGCATCGTGGTGTGCGTGCCCTCCGGCATCACCGGTGTCGAGCGCCGCGCGGTCATCGAGGCATCCACCCAGGCGGGTGCCCGCCAGGTGCACATCATCGAGGAGCCGATGGCGGCCGCGATCGGAGCGGGCCTCCCGGTCCACGAGGCGACCGGCAACATGGTGGTGGACATCGGCGGAGGCACCACCGAGGTCGCCGTGATCTCCCTCGGAGGAATCGTCACGGCACAGTCCATCCGGGTGGCCGGGGACGAGCTGGACAACGCGATCATCCAGCACATCAAGAAGGAGTACAGCCTCCTCCTCGGTGAGCGGACTGCGGAGAGCATCAAGATCACCATCGGTTCGGCGTTCGACCTGGACAAGGACGAGCACACCGAGATCCGCGGGCGCGACCTGGTCTCCGGTCTGCCCAAGACCGTCGTCATCTCCGCCGCCGAGGTCCGCAAGGCCATCGAGGAGCCGGTCAACGCGATCGTCGACGCGGTGAAGACCACCCTCGACAAGTGCCCGCCGGAACTGTCCGGCGACGTCATGGACCGCGGCATCGTCCTCACCGGCGGCGGCGCGCTTCTGCGCGGGCTCGACGAGCGGCTGCGCAGTGAGACGGGCATGCCCATCCACATCGCCGAGGACCCGCTGGACTCGGTGGCGCTCGGCTCGGGCAAGTGCGTCGAGGAGTTCGAGGCGCTCCAGCAGGTGCTGGACGCTCAGCCCCGCCGCTAGCGCGGGGGTCACGATCGGCCGTTCGGGTCCATTGGTCCCGATCGGCCGGTCGTTCGTACAACAACACACGGCACGACGAACACAACACGCAGCACAGAGCTCGGCATTCACATTCCGACGAGGAAGGCACGGCCGCCGCACGTGAGGGACACGAAAGAGAGCCGGCTGCTCCTGGTCCTGCTGATCGCCATCGCGTTCGCACTGATCACGGTGGACATCCGCGGCGGCGAGGAGTCACCCGTCGACGGCGCCCGGCAGGCCGCCGCCGCCGTCTTCGGACCGGTCGAGAACGGCGTGGCCTCCGCCGTCGATCCCGTCGGCAACGCCATAGGGGCGGTTCGCGACTCGGGCGAGCGGCACGACCGCATCTCCGTCCTCGAGCGCGAGAACGCCGCCCTCAAGGCCAGACTCGGCAGCGACGACCGCAACCGCAGCCGGGTCCGCCAGCTCGACAGCATGCTCAAGAAGGCGGCCAACGGGCAGTACGGCATCAAGGGCGCCGAGGTCATCGCCATAGGAGCGGCCCAGGGCTTCTCCTGGACGGTCACCATCGACGCGGGCTCCGCCGACGGCATCGAGCGCGACATGACCGTCCTCAACGGCGACGGCCTCGTCGGCCGAGTGACCACCGTCGGCCCGAACACCGCGACCGTGCTCCTCGCCAACGACCCCGACTTCACGGTCGGCACCCGCATGGAGCGGACCGACGAGCTGGGCTTCGCCACCGGCCAGGGCGACCGTCCGCTGTCCGTGCAGCTCCTCAACGGCAAGGCGAAGGTGCGCAAGGGCGACCGGCTGGTCACCTTCGGCTCGCAGGCCGACAAGCCGTTCGTGCCCGGTGTGCCGGTGGGCGAGGTCGTCCGCGTCGACCCCTCCGGCGGCGCCCTGACCCGCAACATCTTCGTGCGGCCGTACGCCGCCTTCACCAAGCTCGACATCGTCGGCGTCGTCGTCCAGGCGCCCCGCACCGACCCGCGCGACATGGTCCTGCCGCCCAGGCCGAAGCCGACGCCCACGCCCACGCCGACGGTGACCGTCACGGTCACTCCCTCCGCGGACGGCGACACCCAGGCGCGGGGCCAGGGCACGGAGGACCGGGACCAGGGCGGGGAAACCCCCCAGGCCGACAGCACCGAGGCCGTCACCGGCCGCAACGACGAGTAGCAGGAGGAGCTGAACCCCATGCGCTTCAACCGGACGCTCCTCTCCACGACGCTCGTCGTGGTGGCGCTCGTCGTCCAGGTCACCGTGCTCGCCCGGCTCCAGCTCCCCGGAGCCGTACCCGACCTTCTCCTGCTCACCGTCGTCGCCCTCGCCCTCGTCTACGGCCACACCAGCGGCGCACTGATCGGTTTCGGCGCGGGACTCCTCGCCGACCTCGCGCCGCCCGCCGACCACGCCGCCGGGCGCTACGCACTCGTGCTGTGCGTCATCGGCTACCTCGTCGGACTCGCCCGGCCCGAGAACGGCCGGCTGACCTCCGCCACCGGCCCGATGCTCGTGGTCGTGGCGGCGGCCGTCCTCTCGACCCTGCTGTACGCGGGCGTCGGCGCGCTCGTCGGCGACACCGCGGCACGCCATGTCGGCCTCGGCTCGCTGCTGTTCACTGCGGCCCTGTACGACCTGCTCCTCGCACCCTTCACCGTGCCGCTGATCATGGCTCTCGCCAGACGCGCCGAGAACGACCCGCTCGCCGAGTCCCAGGGCGGCGCCGGTGACGTCTCCAGCGGCTGGGCCTCCTCCGGCACGGGACTGCGCATCGGCCGCCAGCGCGGCGGGCTGCGGATCAAGGCGGCCAGGACGCGGGCCTCCCGCGCCGGCCGCATCCGGGGAGTCAAGCGACTGTGACCGAGGGGGTATCGGCAGCGTGAGCAACATTCCCGAGACCGGACGGACCCCCCGCGTCCAGATCCGGCTCATCGTCATCCAGGTCCTCGTCTTCTCGCTGTTCGCCACGCTCGGCGGGCGTCTCTGGTACCTCCAGATCCGCAACGGCGACGAGTACACGAACGAGGCCAAGAGCAACCACGTCCAGCAGGTCGTCCAGCCCGCCGTCCGCGGCTCGATCCTCGACGCCAGGGGCGTGCCCCTGGCCGACAACGAGACCCGGCTCGTCGTCTCCGCGTCCCGTACCGACCTGATGAAGATGAAGGACGACGGCAAGGGGGTGCTCACCCGGCTCGCGGGCGTCCTCGGCATGAAGCCGAAGGACGTCATGGACAAGGTCCGGCTGTGTGACGCCAAGACCCCCCAGCCGTGCTGGAACGGCTCCCCGTACCAGCCCATCCCCGTCACCGACGAGGCCACCACCCAGCAGGCCCTCCAGATCCGCGAACGCGCCGAGGACTTCCCCGGCATCACCGCGGAGCCGATGGCCGTACGCCGCTACGTCGCGCCCGGCAAGGCCAACACCGCACAGGTCCTCGGCTACCTCTCGCCCGTCACCGACGAGGAGATCGAGAAGGCCAAGGACACCGACTCGCCGTTCCTGCGTTCCGACCAGGTCGGCCGCTCCGGACTCGAGCGCACGTACGACAAGGACCTGCGCGGCAAGGCCGGCGTCACCCGCTACGAGGTGGACAACCTCGGCCGGGTCATCGGCCTGGCCCAGGCCGACAAGGCCGAGCCCGGCGCCAACGTGGTCACCTCCATCGACGCCCGCGTCCAGGCGGTCGCCGAGTGGGAGCTCAACAACGCCATGAAGGAAGCCCGCAAGGTCTTCGACGACAACACCGGCACCAACTACAAGGCCGACTCGGGCGCCGTCGTCGTCATGGAGGCCAAGACCGGCCGCGTCGTCGCGATGGCCTCGCTCCCCACCTACGACCCGAACGCCTGGGTCGGTGGCATCTCCGCCAAGGACTACGCGCGGCTCACCGGCAAGAAGTCCAACTTCCCCCTGCTGAACCGGGCGATCCAGGGCCAGGCCGCCCCCGGCTCCATCTTCAAGGTCATCCCGACCACCGCCGCGGTCAACGCCGGCTACGACTTCAACGGCCGCTACCCCTGCCCCAGCTCGTACTCCATCGGCAACCAGGTCTTCAAGAACTTCGAGTCCCAGGGCCACGGCAGCATCACCCTCGGCCAGGCCCTCGAGGTCTCCTGCGACACCGTCTACTACGCCCTCTCCCACCAGCAGTGGAAGAAGGACGGCGGCCTCAAGCCGAAGAAGACCCCGGCGGACTGGTTCTACAAGACCGCCCACCAGTTCGGTCTCGGCGCCGAGACCGGCATCGACCTGCCCAACGAGGTCACCGGCCGCGTCCCCGACCGCCGCTGGAAGCAGAAGTTCTGGGAGGCCAACAAGGACTACTGGTGCAAGGTCGGCAAGAAGGGCGGCGACTACATCCAGCAGCTCTCGTACGAGAACTGCCTGGAAGGCAACCTCATGCGGGCCGGTGACTCCGTCAACTACTCCATCGGCCAGGGCGACACACTCGTCACCCCGATCCAGATGGCGACCATCTACGCGGCGATCTCCAACGGCGGCACCATGTGGAACCCGACCGTCGGCAAGGCGGTCGTCAGCGCCGACGGCAAGAGCGTCCGCGAGATCAAGCCCAAGTCCCACGGCAAGCTGCCGATGGACCCCAAGACCCGCAAGCTGATGAACGAGGCACTGGCGGGAGTCGCCACCCGAGGCACCGCCGCCTGGCGGTTCGGCGGCTGGCCGCAGGACAAGATCCCGATGCACGCCAAGACCGGTACGGCCGAGGTCCACGGCAAGCAGACGACGTCCTGGTTCGCCACGTACACCAAGGACTACTCGATCGTCATGACCATCTCCCAGGGTGGAACCGGTTCCGGCGCCTCCGGTCCCGCCGTGCGCAACATCTACAACGCGCTCTACGGACTGGACATGGAGGGCAACCAGGACCTCAAGAAGGCCCTGCTGCCGCAGCCCCAGAAGGCGCTGCCGAAGATCCAGCCCGACGGCTCCATCGACGCCCCGAAGATCACGCCGTACGTGCCCGTCAAGCCAGAACCGGAAGAGGACACCGCCCTCGCCGGGCCGCCCGCGGCCACCGGACGGAGGGACTGAGACATGGCCGGACCCCATGGCTTCTCGGTCTCGCGCTACGCACCGGAGCGCGGCGGCCTCGCCAAGCTGCTCGCCCGCGACTCGATCGTCCGCCGGCTCGACTGGCCGATGCTCGCCTCGGCGCTCGCCCTGTCGCTGCTCGGCTCCCTGCTCGTGTGGTCCGCGACCCGCAACCGCACCGAGCTCAACCACGGCGACCCGTACTACTTCTTCCTGCGCCATCTGCTCAACACCGGCATCGGGCTCGCGCTGATGGTCGGCACCGTCTGGCTCGGGCACCGCACCCTCCGCGGTGCCGTGCCCGTGCTGTACGGCATCTCCCTGGTGCTGGTCGCGCTGGTGCTCACCCCGCTCGGCGCGACCATCAACGGCGCTCACGCCTGGATCGTGCTCGGCGGGGGATTCTCCCTCCAGCCCTCCGAGTTCGTGAAGATCACGATCATCCTGGGGATGGCGATACTGCTGGCGACCCAGGTCGACGCCGGCGACCAGCTCCATCCCGACCACCGCACGGTCGCGAAGTCGCTGGGCCTCGCGGTCCTCCCCATGATCATCGTGATGCTGATGCCCGACCTCGGCTCGGTCATGGTGATGGTCGTGATCGTCCTGGGCGTGCTCCTCGCCTCCGGCGCATCCAACCGCTGGATCTTCGGGCTGATCGGCGCGGGCATCGGCGGCGCCGTCCTCGTCACCGCGCTCGGCCTGCTCGACGAGTACCAGATCAACCGGTTCGCGGCCTTCGCCAACCCCGAACTCGACCCGGCGGGCGTCGGCTACAACACCAACCAGGCGCGCATCGCCATCGGCTCCGGCGGGCTGATCGGCACCGGCCTGTTCAAGGGGTCCCAGACCACCGGCCAGTTCGTGCCCGAACAGCAGACCGACTTCGTCTTCACTGTCGCGGGCGAGGAACTCGGCTTCGTCGGGGCGGGCCTCATCATCGTCCTGCTCGGCGTCGTCCTCTGGCGCGCCTGCCGCATCGCCCGGGACACCACCGAGCTGTACGGCACGATCGTCGCCGCCGGGATCATCGCCTGGTTCGCGTTCCAGTCCTTCGAGAACATCGGCATGACCCTCGGCATCATGCCCGTGGCCGGACTGCCGCTGCCGTTCGTCTCCTACGGCGGCTCGTCCATGTTCGCGGTGTGGGTGGCCGTCGGACTCCTGCAGTCCATCAAGATGCAGCGCCCGATGTCCGCCTGATCCGATCCGCCCGTTCCCTCCCTCCGCCGTGGCGTCCGGGCGGGGCGGCCGTACGTACGACGCACGGCCGCCCGGGCGACTAGACGAACACAGGGCGGATAGATTCACTTCATGGCGGAGACGAAGCGAGAGATCGAGCGGAAGTACGAAGCCACACCCGACACCGAGGTCCCGGACCTCACCGGCGCAGCCGGGATCGCGGACGTCGTCGAGAAGGGCGTGACGGAGCTCGACGCCGTCTACTACGACACCCCCGGCCTGCGCCTCGCCGCAGACAAGATCACGCTGCGCCACCGCACGGGCGGCGACGACCAGGGCTGGCACCTGAAATTCCCCGTCGCCACCGGCATCCGCGAGGAGATCCACGCCCCTCTCGGCGACTCGCTCCCGCGCACCCTCGCCGGACTCGTGCGCTCCCGTACCCGGGGCACCCCCCTCGTCGCCGTCGTCCGCCTGCGCTCCTCCCGCGACGTGCGCCACCTCGTCGACGGACAGGGCCGGCTCCTCGCCGAGCTCTCCCTCGACACCGTGCACGCGGAACGGCTGACGGCCGGCAACGGCACCGCGGAATGGACCGAGATCGAGGTCGAGCTCGCCGACGACGCCGACCCCGCCCTCCTGGATCACGTCGAGAAGCGACTCCGCAAGGCCGGCATCACACCCGCGGCCTCCCCCTCCAAGCTGTCGAGGGCCCTCGCCGAGACCGAGCCCGACCCGGCCGCGGCCACCGGCGCCGGAGCGGCGTCGGCCGCCGCCCGGCAGGCCGCCACCGCCACGGCCGGTCACCAGGACACCGCCGCCGCTCACGCCGGGGAACAGGCGTCCTCCCGGCACGCCGACGCGTTCGCCCCCGCCGGCAGCGAACGCGCCCCCAAGGCTCCCGAGGCCGCCAGGAGCGTCCGCCACCGCGGAGCACGGCTCGAGCCCGCGCACGCCGGCGAGCACGTCCTCGCCTACCTGCGCGAACAGCGCGACGCCCTTGTCGCCCTCGATCCCGCCGTACGCCGCGACCTCCCCGACGCCGTGCACCAGATGCGCGTCGCCACCCGCCGTATGCGCAGCGCCTTCAAGTCGTTCCGGAAGATCATCGACCGGAACGCCACCGACCCGGTCGGGGAAGAGCTGAAATGGCTGGCGGGCGAACTGGGCGCCGCCCGCGACCAGGAGGTCATGGCCGAGCGGCTGCGTGACCGCATCGACGCCCTGCCCCGTCAACTGCTCCTCGGCCCCGTCCGCGGCAGGCTCCGCATCTGGGCCACCGCCCACCGCGCCGACGCCCGCCGCCGCTCCGTCGCCGTGCTCGACACCGACCGCTACCTCGCCCTCCTCGACACCCTCGACGCCCTCCTCGACGCACCGCCGCTGCTCCCCGCCGCCACCTCCAAGCCCGCGGTCGCCCTCCCCAAGGCCGTGCTCAAGGACTACGACCGGCTCGCCACCCGCGTCGAGCGCGCCCTCGGACTCCCGGCCGGGCACGACCGAGACCTCGCCATGCACGACGCCCGCAAGGCCGCCAAGCGCGCCCGGTACGCGGCCGAGGCCGTCACCCCCGCGCTCGGCAAACCCGCCAAGAGGTTCGCCAAGCGCATGAAGGCCGTCCAGACCGTCCTCGGCGACCACCAGGACAGCGTCGTCGCCCGCGACACACTCCGGGACCTCGCCGTCCAGGCCCACGCGGCCGGCGAGTCCGCCTTCACCTGGGGACTGCTGTTCGGACGCGAGGAGGCCGCGGCAGCCGACCGTGAGCGTGAACTGCCGGAAGTCTGGGGGGAGGCGTGTCGGCCCGGCCTCCGCTCGGCGCTCAAGGACTGACCGCCTCCCGGACGGGCCGGGGCCCCCTTCCGATCGGGTTACGCTTGAGAGTCGCCCCTGCCCGTCCACGAAGGTTCCTGATGTCTGCCGAGTCGGTCTTCCCACAGCTCGAAGCTCTGCTCCCGCATGTGCAGAAGCCCATCCAGTACGTCGGTGGTGAGCTGAACTCCACGGTCAAGCCGTGGGAGAGCTGCGACGTGCGCTGGGCGCTGATGTACCCGGACGCCTACGAGGTGGGACTGCCCAACCAGGGCGTCATGATCCTCTACGAGGTACTGAACGAGCGCGAGGGCGTCCTCGCCGAGCGCACCTACAGCGTCTGGCCGGACCTCGAGGAACTGATGCGGGAGCACGGCGTCCCGCAGTTCACGGTCGACAGCCACCGCCCGGTGAAGGCCTTCGACGTCCTCGGCCTGAGCTTCTCCACCGAGCTCGGCTACACCAACATGCTCACGGCCCTCGACCTCTCCGGCATCCCGCTGGAGGCCAAGGACCGCACGATCGACGACCCGATCGTCCTCGCCGGCGGGCACGCGGCCTTCAACCCCGAGCCGATCGCGGACTTCATCGACTGCGCGGTCATCGGCGACGGCGAGCAGGCCGTCCTGCAGATCACCGACATCATCCGCGACTGGAAGGCGGAGGGCCGCCCCGGCGGCCGCGAGGAACTGCTGTTCCGCCTCGCGAGGACCGGCGGCGTCTACGTCCCGGGCTTCTACGACGTCGAGTACCTCCCCGACGGCCGCATCGGCCGCGTCGTGCCCAACAGGTCCGGCGTGCCGTGGCGCGTGTCCAAGCACACCGTCATGGACCTGGACGAGTGGCCCTACCCCAAGCAGCCCCTCGTCCCGCTCGCCGAGACCGTCCACGAGCGCATGTCCGTCGAGATCTTCCGCGGCTGCACCCGCGGCTGCCGCTTCTGCCAGGCGGGCATGATCACGCGCCCCGTGCGGGAGCGGAGCATCACCGGCATCGGCGAGATGGTCGACAAGGGCCTCAAGGCGACCGGCTTCGAGGAGGTCGGCCTGCTGTCGCTGTCCTCCGCCGACCACAGCGAGATCGGTGACATCGCCAAGGGCCTCGCGGACCGGTACGAGGAGGACAAGATCGGCCTGTCCCTCCCCTCGACCCGTGTCGACGCCTTCAACGTCGACCTGGCCAACGAGCTGACCCGCAACGGCCGCCGCTCCGGTCTCACCTTCGCCCCCGAGGGCGGCTCCGAGCGCATGCGCAAGGTCATCAACAAGATGGTCTCGGAGGAGGACCTGATCCGCACGGTCGCCACCGCCTACGGCAACGGCTGGCGCCAGGTGAAGCTGTACTTCATGTGCGGCCTGCCCACCGAGACCGACGAGGACGTGCTGCAGATCGGCGACATGGCGGTCAACGTCATCGCCAAGGGCCGCGAGGTCTCCGGCTCCAACGACATCCGGTGCACGGTGTCCATCGGCGGCTTCGTGCCCAAGCCGCACACGCCCTTCCAGTGGGCCCCGCAGCTCTCCGCCGAGGAGACCGACGCCCGGCTGGAGAAGCTCCGCGACAAGATCCGCGGCGACAAGAAGTACGGCCGCTCCATCGGCTTCCGCTACCACGACGGCAAGCCCGGCATCGTCGAGGGCCTGCTGTCCCGCGGAGACCGCCGCGTCGCCGCCGTCATCCGCGCCGTCTACGAGGACGGCGGCCGCTTCGACGGCTGGCGCGAGCACTTCTCCTACGACCGCTGGATGGAGTGCGCGGCGAAGACGCTGCCCGAGTTCGGCGTGGACGTCGACTGGTACACGACCCGCGAGCGCACCTACGAGGAGGTCCTGCCCTGGGACCACCTGGACTCCGGTCTCGACAAGGACTGGCTCTGGGAGGACTGGCAGGACGCGCTGGACGAGACGGAGGTCGAGGACTGCCGCTGGACGCCGTGCTTCGACTGCGGCGTCTGTCCTCAGCTCGACCTCGACATCCAGATCGGCCCGACGGGCAAGAAGCTGCTGCCGCTGACCGTCGTCAACAAGTAGCCGAGCCCCTTCGCTCACCGGCTCCGTCGCTCGCGCGGCGGGGCCGGTCCCGTTTTCCCCGGGCACCCGTCGGGGGAACGGGACCGGCCCGGCGAGAACCTCCGGCCGGGCTGCGGCGTCTCCTCGACCATGGAGCCGGAGAAGCGCGAGCAGCCCGCCGAGCCGGAGGGCTGTCCGGCGGTGGCGATCAGGATCCCCGTGCGGATCGCCGTGCTGGTCCTCGTCGTGCCGGTACGGATGCTGTGGGACGTCCTCGTCGTCTGCGGCAGGGCCCTCGACCGCGTGGTGCTCCTCCCGCTGGGCCGGGCCTTCGGCTGGGTGTACGAGACGCTGCTGGCGCCCGTCGGCCGCGGGATCGCCTGGCTCGCCGGGGCGGTCGCGACCGGTGCGTGGTGGCTGTGCAAGGCCCTCCTCTACTGGCCCTGGCTCGCGCTGGGGCGGTACGTGGTGGTGCCGGTCGCGACCTACGGCGTGGCCGTGCCGCTGGTCTGGCTGTACCGGACCCTCCTGACGCCGGCGGGCCACGGTCTGGCCTGGCTCTACGCCCGGCTGCTGACCCCGCTGGGCCGCGGCGTGGGGCTGCTCCTGCGGGCGGTGCTCGTCTGGCCGTGGATCGCGCTGTACCGATGGGTGCTCGCGCCGGTGGGCCACGGTCTGGCCTGGCTGTACGCGAACGCGCTCGCCCCGGCGGCGCGTGGGGTGTGGACGGCCGTCGTGTGGCTCGCGCGGGTGATCCTGGTCGCGCCCGTCGTCTTCCTGTACCGCTGGATCCTCGCTCCAGTGGGCCGGCTCCTCGCCGTCGTGGGCAGAGAGATCGCCGATGCCGTCGGGATGGCGTGGCGCGCCGCCGGCCGCCTGTCGCGAGCGGTGGGGCGCGCGCTGAGGTGGGCGGTCTGGAACCTGCTCGGGCGGCCGGCGGCCTGGATCTACCGGAACGTCTGCACCCCGGTCGGCCATTTCGCCCGCGACCGGGTGTGGGCCCCGGCGCGGCGCGCCGCCGTGGAGGCCGGACGGGCCGCCCGCGGGGCGCTCGCCTCGGCCCGGGACGCGGTGCGCCGGGCACGCCGTGACGCCTGGCGGGCACTGGTGGGCGGACCCGGCGAGCCCCGGCCCGGGCGACCCGCATCCGTTCGGGCGCGTAACCTGGGTGGTACGCAACACATACCGACTGTCCCCGGCGTGGCGCCCGGGCCCGAGATCTCCCTGCACAAGCGGGGGTGAGCCGGGCGGGCCGCCCTCCAGGGGTCCGAAGCCACAACGGGCGGCGCAGGAAGGCGTCCGCCCCGCACCGAGGAGAAGAACCACTGGGCAAGCGACAGCCCGAAGGCCCGCCGCCCGCACCCGCGGTGCAGCGCATCCGACTGCGCTACACCAAGCGCGGCCGCCTCCGGTTCACCAGCCACCGCGACTTCCAGCGCGCTTTCGAGCGCGCGCTGCGCCGCGCCGAGGTGCCGATGGCGTACTCGGCGGGCTTCACCCCGCACCCGAAGGTGTCGTACGCCAACGCCGCCCCGACGGGTACGGGATCCGAGGCCGAGTACCTCGAGATCGCGCTGACCGATCATCGGGACCCGGTCATGCTGCGCGAGCTCCTCGACGAGTCGCTGCCCTCCGGGCTCGACATCGTCGACGCCGTCGAGGCCCGTACGTCCGGGCTGGCCGACCGGCTGACGGCGTCCGTGTGGGAGCTGCGGCTCGACGGTGTCGCCGTGGAGGAGGCCGAGAAGGCGGTCGCCGCGTTCCTCGCGGCGGACGCCGTCGAGGTCCGGCGCAAGACGAAGAACGGGATGCGGACCTTCGACGCCCGCGGTGCGGTGGCCGACCTGCAGGCGAGTTCTCCACAGCCTGATAGGCCCGCGGAGGGGCCCTGTGCGATACTGCGGCTGGTTGTTCGGCACGTGACACCTGCCGTGCGACCCGACGACGTCCTGTCCGGTCTCCGAGCTGTGGCCGACCTGGCGCCGCCGGTCCCCGCAGCGGTGACCAGGCTGGCGCAGGGGCTCTTCGACGAGGATTCCGGCACGGTGACCGACCCGCTCGCGCCAGACCGCGAGGCAGTCACGGCCGCCCCAGCCGATCGCTCAGGGGTCGCCGGAGCCGCCGCGACGGTGCCCGCAGGTACCGGTTCCGCGTAGGGGCAGTCGTCGAAGCGCCGCCCTCGTACTCGGGAGCCACCTGGGTCGGGCAGCGCAATGACCAGGAGACTTTCGCCAGGCCGTGCGTACATCGCGTACGGAACCGGCGAGCCAGACATCAGCTCCCGTGCGGCGCCCGAGCCCCGGACGGCGGCCCCGCACTCATCACGCGGGACGCGCCACCGGACCGGATCGAGGCTCGGCGCCCGGGAGCGTGACGGGAGAACCGCCCGCATGCTCGAACCGAAGGACCCCGGTACGACCGGGGACACCGAAGAGAACGACAGCTCCACCCCCAGCGACACGCTGCCCCCGCGCCGCCGCCGTGCCGCCTCGCGGCCCGCGGGCCCGCCTGCGGGCTCCGTGCAGGTGGAGACCGTCACCGATGTGACCGAGTCGCTCTCGGCCGCCATACCGTCCGAGGAGGACGGGGCCGCCGAGGCGCCCGCGCCGCGTACCCGCCGCCGGGCGACGCGCAAGGCCACCGCGGCCGCCGGTTCGCCGGCACCCGCGACCACCGGGGACGCCGCTTCCGCCGCGGAGCCGGCCGTCCCGGCCGAGGAGTCCGCCGCTACCGCTCCGGCCGCCGAAGCCGCTGCCGAGGCGCCCGCGCCGCGCACTCGCCGCCGGGCCACGCGCAAGGTCACCGCGCCCGCCGGTTCGGCCCCCGCCGAGGTCGTCGCAGAGCCCGCCTCCGCCGAGGCGCCCGCGACCTCGCCTGCTCCGGCGCGTACGGCCGAGGCCGTCGCCGCCGACGAAGACATCGAGGAAGGTGCCGTGAGCGAGACCGCCGCGGAGACCGGGCCCACCAAGGCCGCTGCCGAGGCGCCCGCGCGCCGTACCCGCCGCCGGGCCACCGCCCCCGCGGGTGCGCCGCAGCAGGCCGAGGCCGCCGCCGGGGCCACGGAGACCGCCCAGGACGCCGCCGCCGAGGAGACCGGGGAGGAGACGCCCCGCGCTCGTACGCGTCGTCGCGCGACCCGCAGGACGTCCGCTCCGGAGGCCGTCGCCGAGGCCACCGAGGCACCGGAGCCGGTCGAGGCCGCCGCCGAGGAGGCGCCGGCCGCCGACGAGACCGCGGAGGAGGCGCCCCGCGCCCGTACGCGCCGCCGCGCCACCCGGAAGGCGGCCGCTCCGGCGGGCGCGCCGGATGCCGCCGCCGAGGACGACGAGACCGTGGCGGGCGAGAGTCTGCCCGCCGACACCGTCGCGCGCATCGCCGCCGACGAGGCCGAGGTCGAGGCCGCCGGCAAGGCCGCTTCGCGGGGTCGTACCCGCCGCCGGGCCGGCGCCGCTCAGTCCGCCGCCGAGCCCGTGAAGGAAGAGCGCGCGCAGGACGGGGCCCAGAAGGACGAGCGCGAGGAGAAGGCCGAACCGGCCGCCCGCGGGCGCCGGTCCGCCAGGCCCGCCGTGCCGGTCTTCCAGGCCCCGGTCTTCACGGAGCCGGTGTTCCAGACCCCGGAGACCGCCGCGGCCGCGGCGGCCGCCCGGGCCGCCGCCGACGAGGACGAGGAGGAGGAGGCGGCGGAGGCCCCGGCCGCCGAGACCACCCCGCGCCGCCGCCGGCGTCGTCGCGGCGAGTCCGCGCTCGCCGTCGAGACCACCGAGACCGAGCCCGCCGACGAGGCCGAGGTCGAGGCCGAGGAGCCGGAGGCCGAGGCCGGTGAGCCCGGCGCCGACGAGGAGTCCGACGACTACGAGGGCCGTCCCTCCCGCCGTCGCCGCCGCGGTGGCCGTCGCCGTCGCCGTGGTGAGTCCGCCGAGGCGGAGGAGTCCGGCGCCGACGAGGAGCCGGAGGCCGAGGCCGGTGAGCCCGGCGCCGACGAGGAGCCCGAGGCCGAGGGCGACGAGGACGAGCAGGAGGCCGGTACCCCGTCCGCCGCGGGCACCAGCAGCAGCCGTCGCCGCCGTCGCCGCCGCCGTCGCAGCGGTGAGGGCGGCGATGCCGAGCCCGGCACCGACGAGCCGGAGCGCACGGTCGTGAAGATCCGCGAGCCGCGCCCCAAGGCTGAGCCGTCGGACGAGGTGCAGTCGATCAAGGGCTCCACCCGTCTGGAGGCGAAGAAGCAGCGCCGCCGTGAGGGCCGCGAGCAGGGCCGCCGCCGGGTGCCGATCATCACCGAGGCGGAGTTCCTGGCTCGCCGCGAGGCCGTCGAGCGCGTGATGGTCGTCCGGCAGCACGGCGACCGCACCCAGATCGGCGTCCTCGAGGACAACGTGCTGGTCGAGCACTACGTCAACAAGGAGCAGTCGACGTCGTACGTCGGCAACGTCTACCTGGGCAAGGTGCAGAACGTCCTGCCGTCGATGGAGGCCGCCTTCGTCGACATCGGCAAGGGCCGCAACGCGGTCCTGTACGCGGGTGAGGTGAACTTCGAGGCGCTCGGCCTCGCCAACGGGCCGCGCCGTATCGAGTCCGCGCTGAAGTCCGGCCAGTCCGTCCTCGTACAGGTCACCAAGGACCCGATCGGTCACAAGGGCGCCCGGCTCACCAGCCAGGTCTCCCTCCCCGGCCGGTACCTGGTCTACGTGCCCGAGGGCTCGATGACGGGCATCAGCCGAAAGCTCCCCGACACCGAGCGGGCGCGGCTGAAGACCATCCTCAAGAAGATCGTCCCCGAGGACGCGGGCGTCATCGTGCGCACCGCCGCGGAGGGCGCCAGCGAGGACGAGCTGCGCCGCGACGTCGAGCGGCTGCAGGCCCAGTGGGAGGAGATCCGCAAGAAGGCGAAGAGCGGCAACGCCCCGACCCTTCTCTACGGCGAGCCGGACATGACCGTCCGTGTCGTCCGCGACATCTTCAACGAGGACTTCTCCAAGGTCGTCGTGAGCGGCGACGAGGCGTGGGAGACCATCCACGGCTATGTGTCGCACGTGGCGCCCGACCTGGCGGACCGGCTGCAGCGCTGGACCAGCGAGACCGACGTCTTTGCGGTGCACCGGATCGACGAGCAGCTGATGAAGGCGCTGGACCGGAAGGTCTGGCTGCCCTCCGGCGGTTCGCTGGTGATCGACAAGACCGAGGCGATGGTCGTGGTCGACGTCAACACCGGCAAGTTCACCGGCCAGGGCGGCAACCTCGAGGAGACCGTCACCAGGAACAACCTGGAGGCGGCCGAGGAGATCGTGCGCCAGCTGCGGCTGCGGGACCTCGGCGGCATCGTCGTCATCGACTTCATCGACATGGTGCTGGAGTCCAACCGCGACCTGGTGCTGCGGCGCCTGCTGGAGTGCCTGGGCCGGGACCGCACGAAGCACCAGGTGGCCGAGGTGACCTCGCTGGGCCTGGTGCAGATGACCCGCAAGCGCGTGGGCCAGGGACTGCTGGAGTCGTTCTCCGAGACCTGTGTCCACTGCAACGGCCGCGGTGTGATCGTGCACATGGAGCAGCCGTCGGCCGTGGGCGGCGGTGGCGGAGGCAAGCGCAAGAAGCGCGGCCGCGGTGGTGCCGAGCACGTCCACGAGCACGAGGTGGTCGTCGAGGCGGCGGGCGCGGAGGCCCCGCCGAGCGAGGAGACCGAGGCCGAGGTCGCGGCGGAGCTCGCGGAGCCGGCGGCCCTGCCGGAGCCGGCCTTCGCCCCCGACGAGGAGCTGTACAGCAGCGCCGCAGAGGCCGAGGCCGCCGCGTCCCGTCGTGGCCGTCGCCGGGCGTCCCGCAAGGCGACCGCCCCGGCCGGCGCGCCGAAGCGGGCCGAGTCCGCCGAGGCCGGGGCGAAGCAGGCCGAGCAGGCCGAGCAGGCCGAGCAGGCCGAGCCGGTCCGGGCCGAGGAGCCCGCCGAGACGGCCCCCGCACCGGTCGCCGAGCCCGTGGCCGCCCCGGTGGAGGAGCCCGCACCCGCGGGCCGTACCCGCCGCCGGGCCACCCGTAAGGCGTCGGCCCCGGCCGGTTCCCCGAAGGGCAGCGAGGTCGCCGAGATCGTGACCGAGGCCGCCGAGGCCCCGGCCGAGGCGCCCGCTGCCGAGGCTCCGGAGACGCCGGCCGAGGAGGCGCCCGTCGCCGCCCCGCCGCGTGCCCGTCGCCGGGTGACCCGCAAGGTCACCGCCCCGGCGGGATCGCCGTCCGGCGCGGACGATGCCGCGGTCGTCGTGGTCGCCGCGACGCCGGAGCCCGAGGCGGCGGCCGTCACGGCAGCCGCGGAGGAGTCCGCTGAGGTCCCGGCCAAGAAGGCGGCCCGCAAGACCGCCAAGAAGGCCACGGCGAAGAAGGCCGCCACCAAGAAGACGGCGGCCAAGAAGACCACCGCGGCGAAGAAGACGACCGCCAAGAAGGCGACCAAGTCGGCCGCCAAGAAGACCGCCGCGGCCGAGCAGCAGAGCCTGCCGACCGTGACGGCGTCGGCGGAGAGCTGAACAATCCATGACCGGTGGTTGAACGTTCGTGTCCCGCCCCTGCGGAGTCAGGGGCGGGACACGCCATTTGTTTCGCAATTGATGCCTGGGCCTGTTAACGGCCCAGAAATTGCTTGGGAAATCCCTGATAATGTGACGGCGGTCGCTGCCGTGCCGAGGGCCCACCCGGAGACTGCGGTCGGTGACCGGCCCGGTTAAGGGACAGACCGGTCCCAGCATTCCTCGGTAGGGCGTCGGCCATCACGCCGGAGGGGTTCGCGCGGCCCGAAGACGCCCCGCAGACCCCGGACCTCTGCCACAAAGAGCTCTCGCGGTGTTCAAGGAGGACGTCCAATGCCGAGCAGCAACGCGCAGCCCATCCCCGCTGCCCGCCCGGTCATCGGTGAAGAAGAGATCGAAGCCGCCGTACGCGTACTGCGCAGCGGCCGGGTGGTCCAGGGCCCCGAGGTGGCCGCGTTCGAGGAGGGCTTCTCGGAGCTCGTGGACGGCCGCCACTGCGTCGCCGTCAACTCCGGCACCTCCGCGCTGCACCTCCTTCTGATGGCTCTCGGCATCGGCCCGGGTGACGAGGTGATCGTCCCCTCGTTCTCGTTCGCCGCCTCGGCCAACGCGGTCCGCCTGGTCGGCGCCGACGTCGTCTTCGCCGACATCGACCCGGAGACGTACTGCCTCGCCCCGGCGGCGGTCGAGGCCGCCATCACCCCGCGCACCGCCGCGATCATGCCGGTGCACCTGTACGGCCACCCGGCCGCGATGGACCAGATCATGGCCATCGCGGACAAGCACAAGCTGGCCGTCGTCGAGGACGCCTGCCAGGCGCACGCGGCCGCGCTGAACGGCACCCCGGTCGGCGCCTTCGGCTCCGGCGGTACGTTCAGCTTCTACCCGACCAAGAACATGCACAGCCTCGAGGGCGGCATGATCTCCACGGCCGACGCCGAGGTCGCCCGCACCCTGCGCCTGCTGCGCAACCAGGGCATGGAGCAGCGCTACGCGAACGAGATCGTCGGCGCCAACATGCGCATGACGGACGTCTCCGCCGCCGTCGGCCGCGTCCAGCTCGCCAAGCTGCCCGGCTGGACCGAGCAGCGCATCGCCAACGCCGCGTACCTCTCCGAGCACATCACCGCCCCGGGCGTGGTGACCCCGGTCGTCGCGGAGGGCGCGCGCCACATCTACCACCAGTACACGATCCGCGTCCGCGGTGACCGCGACGCCGCCATGGCGAAGCTCACCGAGGCGGGCATCGGCAACGCCGTCTACTACCCGACGCCCATCCACCGGCTGAAGCCGTACTGGGAGCCGGACCAGAAGGCCGGCCGCGACTGGGACCTGCCCGAGACCGAGCGGGCGGCCGCCGAGGTCGTCTCGCTGCCCGTCCACCCGTCGCTCACCGAGGGCGACCTGGAGCGCATCGTCACCGCCGTGAACGCGCTGGGAGAGAACCTGTGACTGCCGCTGGACTGCGGGCCGGCCTGATCGGCCTGGGCTCCATGGGACGCCACCACGCCCGTGTACTGGCCGGGCTCGACGGCGTCGACCTGGTCGCCGTCGTGGACCCCATGGGTGACAAGAACGGCTGGGCGCAGGGCGCCCCCGTGCTGTCCACCGTCGACGAGCTGATCGCGCTCGGCATCGACTACGCCGTCGTGGCCTGCCCGACGGCGCTGCACGAGGAAGTCGGCCTGAAGCTGGCCGAGGCCGGTGTCGGCGCGCTGATCGAGAAGCCGGTCGCGGACACCGTCGAGGGTGCCCGTCGGCTGGTCGAGGCCTTCGAGTCGCGCGGCCTGGTCGCCGGCGTGGGCCACATCGAGCGCTGCAACCCGGCGCTGCGCAGTCTGCGCTCCCGGCTGGAGGCCGGCGAGCTCGGTGACGTCTTCCAGGTCGTCACGCGCCGCCAGGGCCCCTTCCCGCACCGCATCGCCGACGTCGGCGTGGTCAAGGACCTCGCCACCCACGACATCGACCTGACGGCCTGGGTCACCGGCCAGCAGTACACGTCGATCGCGGCGCACACCGTCTCCAAGTCGGGCCGCCCGCACGAGGACATGGTCTCGGCCGTCGGCAAGCTCTCCGACGGCACGATGGTCAGCCACCTCGTCAACTGGCTGAGCCCCCTGAAGGAGCGCTTCACCTCGGTCACCGGCGAGCGCGGCTGCTTCATCGCCGACACGCTCACCGCCGACCTGACGTTCTACTCGAACGCGGCCGTGGCCACCGAGTGGGAGGCCCTGCAGGCCTTCCGCGGTGTCTCCGAGGGCGACATGATCCGCTACGCGATCCCGAAGCGCGAGCCGCTCCTCGTCGAGCACGAGCTCTTCCGGGACGCGGTGCTCGGCAAGTCCCAGGACATCTGCACGCTGCGCCAGGGCCTGCGGACCGTCGAGGTCGCCGCCGCCGTCATCGACTCCGCCAAGAGCGGTGCCACCGTGCGGCTGGACCCGGAGGGCGTGGCCAGTTGACCACCCCTGATGTCACCGTCGTCGTGGCCGTCTACAACACGATGCCCTACCTCACCGAGTGCCTCGAGTCGCTGGTGAACCAGAGCATCGGAGTGGACCGGCTGGAGGTCGTGGCCGTCGACGACGGCTCGACGGACGACAGCGGCCGGGAGCTCGACCGCTTCGCGGAGCGGTACCCCGGCACCGTGAAGGTGATCCACCAGGCCAACTCCGGCGGCCCGGCTGCGCCCAGCAACCGGGCCCTGGAGGTGGCCACCGGCCGTTACGTGTACTTCATCGGCTCCGACGACTACCTCGGCAAGGACGCGCTGAAGCGCATGGTGGCCTGTGCCGACGAGCACGGCTCCGACGTCGTCGTGGGCAAGATGGTCGGCACCAACGGCCGCTACGTCCACCAGGCGCTCTACAAGAAGAGCGACCCGGACGTCAGCCTGTACGACTCGGCGCTGCCGTTCACGCTGGCCAACACCAAGCTGTTCCGGCGCGAGCTGGTCGAGCGGCACAAGCTGCGCTTCCCGGAGGACCTGCCGGTCGGCAGCGACCAGCCGTTCACGATCGAGGCGTGCGTCCGGGCGCGGAAGATCTCCGTCCTCGCGGACTACACGTACTACTACGCGGTCAAGCGCGGGGACGCGAGCAACATCACGTACCGCGCCAACCATCTGGCGAGGCTGCGCTGCACCGCCGAGATCATGAAGTTCACGGCCGGGCTCATCGAGGCGGGCCCCCGCCGGGACGCCGTGTTCAAGCGCCACTTCACCTGGGAACTCGCCAAGTTGGTCCAGGACGACTTCCCCGCACTCGACCGGGAGACGCAGATCCAGGTCTGCGCCGGCATCGCCGCCCTCGCCGACGACTACTTCACCGAGCCGCTCCGCGACTCGATGGACGTCAAGCGGCGGGTGCGGATCGCGCTGGCCCAGCGCGGAGCCGTCTCGGAGCTCATCCGCGCCATCGAGGAGGAGGCCGCCCAGGGAGCGCCGCCGCTGCTGCTGGAGGACGGCCGGGCGTTTCTGCGCTACCCCGGGTTCCGCGACCCGGCACTCGGGCTGCCCGACCGGCTGTACGAGGTCGTCGGCGAGTCCGTGCCCAGGCAGCTCGCCGACGGCACCGGGCTGGTCTCGGCGCGGTGGGAGCAGCAGGGCCAGGAGCTGGCCGTGGCCCTCTCGGTCCGCGTTCCCGTCACGGGTGAGACGGACCACGCCGTCATCCGGCTCGCCAACAAGGCCATGCCGAAGAGCGCCGACAAGCCGGGCGCCCGCAGGCTGCCCGTCGGCACCGAACTCCCCGCCCCGGCGGGGGAGCTGAGCCGCACCACCACCGACGACGGCACGGGGACGGTCCTCACCGCCCGTATCCCGGTCAAGCCCGTCAGGGCCAAGCTCGGCGTCCGCGCCTATCTGGACGTGGCAGGCTCGACGTACGAGGTCCCGGTGAAGACCCTGGACCGGCCGCTGCCCCTGGCGCGGCGCTGGCGCGAGAAGGTCCCCTACCGTGTCTCCGCCAACGCGAACGCCAAGGGACGGCTCGTCATCACCACTGCTCCGCTCTGGGAGTCCTCGTCGTCCGGCGAGCCCGGCCGGCTGCGTCACCTGATGTCCCGTGTGAAGAGGAAACTGACCCGATGAATATCTGTGTAGTCGCGCTCGGCAAGATCGGGCTTCCGCTCGCCGTGCAGTTCGCCGCCAAGGGCCACAAGGTCATCGGCGCCGACGTCAACGAGAAGGTCGTCGAGCTGGTCAACGCCGGCACCGAGCCCTTCCCCGGCGAGCACGACCTGGACGTCAAGCTGAAGCAGGCCGTCGACGCCGGGCTGCTGTCCGCCACCACCGACACCGCGGCCGCCGTCGCGCAGTCCGAGGCGGTCGTGGTCGTCGTCCCGCTGTTCGTGGACGCCGAGGGCACTCCGGACTTCGGCTGGATGGACGCCGCCACCCAGGCCATCGCCAAGGGCCTCAAGCCCGGCACCCTCGTCTCGTACGAGACGACCCTCCCGGTCGGCACCACCCGCACCCGCTGGGCGCCGATGCTGGAGCAGGGCTCCGGCCTGACCGCGGGCCAGGACTTCCACCTGGTCTTCTCCCCGGAGCGGGTGCTCACCGGCCGCGTCTTCGCCGACCTGCGCCGCTACCCCAAGCTCGTCGGCGGTATCGACGAGGCCTCCGCCGAGCGCGGCGTGGAGTTCTACGAGCAGGTCCTGGACTTCGACGAGCGCGACGACCTCCCGCAGCCGAACGGCGTGTGGGACCTTGGCACCGCCGAGGCCTCCGAGCTCGCGAAGCTCGCCGAGACCACCTACCGCGACGTCAACATCGGTCTGGCCAACCAGTTCGCCCGGTTCGCCGACAAGAACGGCATCGACGTCAAGAAGGTCATCGAGGCCTGCAACTCGCAGCCCTACAGCCACATCCACCAGCCCGGCATCGCCGTCGGCGGCCACTGCATCCCGATCTACCCGCGGATGTACCTGTGGAACGACCCGGAGGCGACCGTCGTGCGCTCGGCCCGCGAGGCCAACGCCGCCATGCCGGAGTACGCCGTCGACCTGCTGGCCGCCGCGTACGGCGACCTGAAGGGCGTCAACGTGCTCGTGCTGGGCGCCGCCTACCGCGGTGGCGTCAAGGAGACCGCGTTCTCCGGCGTCTTCGGGACCGTCGAGGCCCTCAAGGCCCGCGGCGCGGTGCCGTTCGTGTCCGACCCGATGTACACCGCCGAGGAGCTCTCCGCGCACGGCCTCACCCCGCACCAGGGCGAGACGGTCACCGCCGCGGTCCTCCAGGCCGACCACGCCGAGTACCGCGAGCTGGCCGCCTCCGACCTGCCGGACGTCACCGTCCTGGTCGACGGCCGCCGCACCACCGACCCGGCCCGCTGGGAGGGCGTCCGCCGCGTCGTCATCGGCGGCTGACGGACGGCTCGCTCCGTACGCGACGACACCTGGCCCTGCCCCGCGGATCCGCGGGGCAGGGCCGCTTGCAAGGAAGGTTCCCCATGACCTGGTTGATCACCGGTGGTGCCGGCTTCATCGGATCGCACGTGGTGAAGGCGATGACCGAGGGCGGCGAGCGCGTCGTCGTCCTCGACGACCTGAGCACGGGACGCGCCGAGCGGCTGCCCGCCGGGGTGCCGCTGGAGACCGGCACGGTCCTCGACCGCGACACCGTGGACCGCGTCCTGCGCGAGCACGCCGTCACCGGCATCGTTCACATCGCGGGCAAGAAGCAGGTGGCCGAGTCCGTCGAGAAGCCGCTCTACTACTACCGGGAGAACGTGGAGGGCCTGCGTGTCCTCCTCGACGCCGCGGTCGCCGCCGGGGTGAGCCGCTTCCTGTTCTCGTCCTCCGCGGCCGTGTACGGCATGCCCGATGTCGACCTCGTCACCGAGGAGACGCCGTGCGCGCCCATCAACCCGTACGGCGAGACCAAGCTCGCCGGTGAGTGGCTGGTCACGGCCGTCGGCAAGGTCCACCCGGTCGCCACCGCCTCGCTGCGCTACTTCAACGTCGCGGGCGCGGCGACGCCCGAGCTCGGCGACGACGGGATCTTCAACCTCGTCCCGATGGTGTTCGAGCGGCTCACCGCCGGCGAGGCGCCGCGGATCTTCGGCGACGACTACCCGACGCCGGACGGCACCTGCATCCGCGACTACATCCACGTCGAGGACATCGCCTCGGCCCACGTCGCCGCGGCCCGCCGGCTCGCCGCCGACCCGGACGCCCGGCTGATCCTCAACATCGGCCGCGGCGAGGGCGTCTCGGTCGCCGACATGGTCGGGATCATCCAGGACGTCACGGGCCACGAGGGCGTCAAGCCCGAAGTCACGGACCGCCGGCCGGGCGACCCGGCGCGGGTCGTGGCCTCCGCCGACCGCATCCGCGAGGAGTTGGGCTGGAGCGCGCGCCACGAGGTGCGGGAGATGGTCGAGTCGGCATGGGCGGGCTGGCGGCTGCGCCACCCGTAGCCACTGCCCCGCGGGCCACCGCCCGCGGTCGCCGTCCGTCGGTCGGCGTCCGGCGAGCGGTCGGGACCGGCGCACGGGGCCGGTGCGGGAGCGAGAGGCTGGCAGAGGCAAGGGGAAGGGCCCCGGGACGATGTCCCGGGGCCCTTCCCTTCACCCTCGTCCGTCCTCGCGCCGCTCTACCGGTCCTCGAGGAACAGCTTCTCGAAGTGCTTCCGGACCACGGGCCAGTCCCACACGGACAGCGCGTGCTCGGCCGCGAGCTTGCCCGCGTCCCGCCAGGCCTCCTCGGTGGCCGTGGTCTCCAGGATCCGCTTCGCCGCCTCCTCGGGGGAGCCGACGACCCAGCCCTCGGGGTAGAGGGTGCGGGCGCTGTTCGGCTTGCCCGCGTAGAACGGCCAGTCGCGGGCGACCGGGACGGCGGCGCTCGCCGCGCCCTCCATCAGACCCACGTGGCAGCCCTCGCGGACCGAGGAGCTGATGATGGTGCCGATCTCCTGGAGCTTCGACGGAACGTCGTCCGTCGGGCCCAGCCGGACCACGGCGCCCGACTCCTCCAGCGGAGCGAGCTCCTTCTCGAACTCGCGGCGGTACTCGCGCGTCGCCCGGCTCGTCTTCGGGTCCATGTCCCCACCGACCAGGATCAGCCGGTAGCGCTCGTCGTGCCGGCGCACCCGCTCCAGGACGTCCACGGCCCACTTCGGGTCCTTGGCGACCTGGCTTATCCCGATCAGGCCCAGGTTGAAGCGGGCCTCGGCGGGCTTCGGCCGGGCGAAGCCGGACAGATCCATCGCGTTGTCGACGATGTGGAAACGAGGCGCCTGGTCACCGCGCAGCTGCGGGACCAGCGACACGGCCAGGTCCTTCACGTGCGGGGCCACGAAGACCAGGTCGTCGATCCGCGAGAAGTCCGTCATGTGCGGCCAGCGCGTGAACGCCTCGTAGCTGTGCAGCCGGACCACGATCCTGGTGTCACCGGGATCGATGGTCGTGAGCATCCCGGCGGGACCCACCGACCAGTCCAGGAAGACCGTGTCGGCCCAGTCGAGGTACGGGCGGAACAACCGCTCGACCTCTTCCTGGTAGTCGCTGGTGCCGCCGGACAGCCGGTCCTCCAGCATCCGCCGGCCCGCCCAGGCGATCCGCTTCAGGTGCTTCGACGCGGCCAGGTCCAGGAACCGCAGCTCCACGCCGGGGTGGTCGCCGAAGTGGTCCAGGATGTGGTGCAGGAAGTTGTCGTTGGCGCTGGTGGTGACCAGCAGCCGCAGCGGCCGGTCCGTGGGCGCCTTCTTGTACGGCGTCTTCCGGCCCTGCGGGCGGCTCAGCGCCTGCATCGCCTTGGAGCGGTACAGCGGGGCGACGAAGCCCTCGGCGTCCTTGGCCAGCGGCGAGGAGAGCTGGTCGATGTGCAGCACCCGGTGGAAGTCCAGGAACAGCGCACGGTCCAGCGCCGTGGCCGCCTTCTCCGTGCGGCCGGCGGCGAACTCCCGGTCCGCGAAGGCGAGCTGGGCCGCCACCGCCTTGTCGAGATGACGCGGGCTGAGGCCCTTCGTGATCTCCTTCATCACGCCCTCGTCGAGGAGCTGCGCCTTGAGCCCGAGGTCCGGGATCTTCGAGGCGGCATCGGCGAGAGCTATGGCGGCGCCGCTCGTACGGCCCGCCCACTGCATGCCCTCCGCGACATAGCGGGAGGTCGCCGCACGCACCCGGGTCGGGACACCGGGCGCGGTGACGGCGGTGCGCCACAGCCGGGCACCGACGGTGGAGCGCATCACGGGACGCGCGGTCGCGGTGCGCATCACCGCGGCCGGGAGCCCGTCCACGGAGCGGCGGACATCGCGGGCCACGGCGTCCAGCGGCGGGATGACCGAGCGGCGCTGCACGCTGCCGCCCTGGGACGTCAGGCCCTCGACGGCCTTCAGGCCCGGCGCGAGGCCGAACATGGCGGCGGCGCTGCGGTTGTACTGGGCCAGCCGCCACACGGTGTAGACGGCGCCCGGGTCGAGGGCGACCATGACATCGGCCTTGCGGGCCCGGTCGCGCAGCCACGAGTCGCTCTTGGACTGCATCCACACCCGCATGCCGAGCGGGGACGTGCGCGCCTTGCGGCGCAGTGCCTGGCTGCGGTGCGCGACGCTCCTCGGCAGCTGGTGCAGCCCGGCCAGCTCCAGCGCGGCGACCTCCTCGGCGGAGGACTCCAGATGGAACGTGGCCGCGAGGTGCACCCGCGCGCCGAGGGCGTTGAACTTGCGCACCGAGTCGGCGAGCACGCCGAACTGCGGCTTGGCAGCGGCGACGAACAGGACTTCGGTCACGGGGTGGGTCCTCCGGCGACGATCGACTTCTCGGCGAGGGGCGCCACGTCCCCGGTGCCCGGCGCCGCGGCCGCCGGGGTGCCGCCGGCCGCGGTCTCGCGCGCGCCCTGAGCGGCGTACTTCGCCGTGAACTCCTCGACGAGGTTCTTCACGGCCACGGTCATCAGCGCCTCGCGGGTGAACTGGTCCGCGTGGGCCATGGCCTCGGCGTGCACCTCGTCGCTGGTCTCCACGGCCATGTGGGCGGCCCGGACGAACGACTCGGTCAGGCCCTCCTCGTCGATGCCGACGGCGCCGGTCCACAGCGGGTGCCCGTTCAGCACGTTCGACGCGTCGTGCTCGACGACGTGCGCCGACACGATGGGCAGACCGGTGGCCATGTACTCGTACACCTTGCCGGAGGTGACGTAGCGGCCGCCGATCAGGATCAGCACCATGGCGTCCCAGCCGGCGTAGATCGACGCGACCTCGGCCTTGGCGGCGGGGCCGCCGAAGTGGACGCCGTCGGCCTCGGCCTGCTTGAGGATCTCCGTGTGCCGGTTCGCCTCACGGCCGGCGCCGTTGCCGATGTGACCGCGCACCTCGAAGCGCGCGTTGGCCAGCAGCGGCTCCTTCTCCCGGGCCGCCTTCCAGGCGTTGAGCACCGTCTCCAGGTGCTGGGGGGTGAAGTTGACCGTGCCGAGGTAGCCGAAGACCAGGCCGGACTCGAGGTCCGGGGCGTGGGCGCGGCCCGGGGAACTGTCGGCGTCGTAGCCGTTGCGCACGACGTGCACGCGGTCGGCGAAGTCCGGGTAGCGCCTGCGGTAGTGGTCGGCGATGGGGTCGTTGACGACCCACAGGGAGAGGGCCTCGTCGAGGATCTTCCGCTCCCAGCGGCCCTCCTCGGAGTCGGGCCCGAAGGCCTCGACGCCCTCGATGACGTCGATGGACCAGCCGTCGCGGAAGTCCACGGCGTACGGGACCCGCTTCTCCTCCCACAGCTTCCAGGCCGCCGCGAGGTTCACGTACGGCACACAGCTGGCGAGCAGCAGGTCGGCCGGGTGCTCCTCGTGGATGCGCAGCACCGCCTGCTCCAGATCGGTGCGCCACTCGCCGAAGTTGGGCTCGGGGAACGGCTTCATCTGGCGGCGGCGGAGCTTGGCGACCCAGCCGTTGGGGTTGAGCGCGCGGGCCTCGTCGTAGAGGCGGATGTCCGTCTCGAGATCCTCGCGCGCCAGGGGCAGCTCGACGATCCTCACCCTGGGGTCGACCTGGTCCAGCAGGGTGAGGTCGACGCCGGAGTCCCGCTCCCAGGACTCCTGGGCGACGTTGACGACGGTCACGTCCCAGCCCACGTTGATGAACTGGTTCGCGGTCTCGCGCATGCGGTAGGCCGAGCTCTTGGCGGCCGGCGGGAACCCGATGGCGAGGTAGATCACATGAGGCCGCTTGCCTTCGGCGGGCAGCCCGGACCCGGGAGACGCTGACATAGTCGGTGACGCTAGCACGGTGACATGTACGGATTCGGGCCACCTGGTTGCCGCGTCGCCCGTCGCGGGCGCGCGGCGCGGAGGCCCCTTCTCCGTCACGCGTGCCGGCTGCCCCCCTTCCACTCTTCCATGATCCGGACAACGTTCTTGGCGGCCCGGCCGTCGCCGTACGGGGTGCCGGGGTCGGCGGTCGGCACGGCGCGGGTCACCGTCGCGGCCCACTCCTCGGGGGAGAGGGTGTGCGGGTCGGGTACAAGGACGTTCCAACCGGTCTCGACGGTTTCCACCCACTCGGTCTCGGGGCGGACCGTGGTGCAGATGCGCTCCAGCAGGAACGCCTCCTTCTGCAGACCGCCGGAGTCCGTGACCACACCGGTGGAGGCCAGCACGGCGGCGACGAGACCCGCGTACGGCAGCGGCCGGCCGACGTGCACGCTGCCCTGGGCCAGGTTGATGCCGTGGGCCTCGGCCCGTGCGACCAGACGGGGGTGGGCCAGCAGCGCCACCGGGACCGGCAGCTTCGCCAGCGACTCCAGGATCGCGGAGAGGCGCTCGGGGTCGTCCGTGTTGTCCGGGCGGTGCAGCGTCGCCAGCAGGAACGGCTGCGACGGGTCGATGCCCTCGGGCAGCGCCGGAGCGGGGTGCTCCCCGGCCCGCACGGCGTCCCGGATCTTCAGGCAGATGTCGACCATGACGTCACCGGCGAGCCGGGCCCGGTCGGCGAGGCCCTCGCCCGCGAGGTGGCGCATGGCCTCCTCGGTAGGTGCCAGCAGCAGGTCGGCGCAGTGGTCGGTGAGGACGCGGTTGTGCTCCTCCGGCATCCGCCGGTTGAAGGAGCGCAGGCCCGCCTCCAGGTGCGCCACCGGCAGGTGCATCTTCACGGCCGACAGCGCGCCGGCGATCGTGCTGTTGGTGTCGCCGTACACGAGGACCCAGTCCGGCTTCTCGCGCTCCAGGACCGGGTCCAGGGCGGAGAGCACGGAGCCCGTCTGCACACCGTGGCTGCCGGAGCCCACGCCGAGGTGCACGTCCGGGTCCGGGATGCCGAGGCCGTCGAAGAAGACGTCGGAGAGGTCGGCGTCGTAGTGCTGCCCGGTGTGCACGATGAAGTGCTCGTGCTCGGTCTCCGCGAACGCCGCCGCGATGGGGGCGAGCTTCACCAATTGAGGACGGGCTCCGACGATGCTGATGACTTTCACTGAGCACTCTTCTTCTTGGTCAGGGCGTGGGCAGGCGTGTCACGGTCTCACACTGCTCGCAATGGTAGGCAATCCGCGCACTGACAAGGTCCAGGCCGTGGGGCCGCACCGGGTGGAGGCCGTGTGCATGCAAAGGTCAGAACGCCCCGGACGATCTACGAGGGACCGCATAACGATTTCGTGAACCGTGTGCGTACTTCGGTCGAAAACGGGTCACCCGGGACCGTCCGCCCGGCGGACGGTCCCGGGTGACGAGTGGGACTGCGGTCAGCGGCCGTCCGTGACGACGTCCCCGGCGAACACCCAGTAACCCTTGAGGGCGCCGGCGGAGATCCGGCACATCGGCCGGCCGTTGACGACCGACCGCCGGTCGAAGGGCGCACCGGACGGTTTGTCGAACGTCACGGTGCGGGTGGCGGCGGCACCGCGGTCCCGCCCGTAGCGGTGGCAGGTCACCTTGCTGCCCGCAGGGAAGGACAGCGTCCGGCCGGGCCGGTAGTCGGTGGGGAGGTACTCGCCGAGCAGATAGCACCTGGGGTGGGCCTCACCGGCCCACCACCCCGCGTAGGGGCCCGAGTCGATCCGGTAGGCCACGCCGCGGCCCATGATCCGGCGGCGGCGGTTCGCGGTGGCCCGGGTGGTGCGGGGCAGGCTGACGGTCCTGCGGGCGAGCTCGGCGTCACGCTTCGCCGCGACGAAGTCACCGTCCGCGTCGGTGTCGTAGCGGTACAGCGTGTGCGTCCCGGCCGCGAGGACGACGGGGGAGCCCTCCGGCAGGAACCCCGAAGGATGGTCGTCCGTGAGCAGATCGCTCATGTGGGCGAAGCGCGGGCTGCCGGTCTGCCAGTGCAGCTGCCGGTACAGGTTGATGTGGTGCTGGTGGTACGAGGGCGTCGGGATCCGGTGGGTCAGGCAGTAGTACGAGGCCCACCGCCGGTTGCGCAGGGTGGGGAAGTAGTGGTCGACCGTGGTGCACGCCCCGTCGTACAGCCGCGCCGCCAGCGTGTTCCCCGTCGCCCGGGCGTAGTCCCACAGCCCGAACATGGCGAAGATCATTCCGTTGTACGTGCGGTCCGACGTGCCCGGTGCGTCGACCGGGTACTCCTGGATCCACAGATAGCCGGCGCCGTCCCGGTTCACCACCCACGGATCGCCGTCGTCCCCGCGCAGCAGGGAGGCGAACGCCGCGTCGGCGGCCGTCCGGTACAGCGTGCGCTCCTGCGGCGTGACGCCGTCGAGCAGGGAGAGCTGCACGAAGAGGCTGATCGCCTCGCCCTGCGCCATCCCCGAGTACCAGGGCGCCCGGTAGGAGATGCCGCTGTGGCTGCCGTGCGTGAAGTCGAAGGGGTACGGGAAGTACCACGCCCCGCGCGCCTCCACCCGTGTGTCGATCAGGCGCTTCGCCTGTGCCTTCGCGCGCTTGAGGAACAGCGCCCTGCGGGCCGGGTCCTTGGTGGTGCGGTACGCGGCGGCACAGCCGAGGCCGAACTGGATCTGGGTGACGGGCTGGTTGTACCCGGGGGCCGACCGGCGGGGGCGGTACATGATGACCCCGTCGCGGTCGAGATAGGTGTGCGTGGTGTCCGGGGTGACGCCGGACCACGGCGTCGGCCGGTCGCGCCAGGGCCGCAGCCGCTCCGGCAGGTCCACCGCGGTGTAGCCCCTGCCGTGGAACGTGAACGGGAGCGCGTCCGGGAGTGCGGCGCGCACGGTCGCGGGGGCGGGCGGGCCGTCGGCGCGGGGGACACGGACGGAGGGCGCGGGGGGAGTCACCTTTCCTCCCGAGAGCTGGTCGGGCAGGGGCGGGAGCGGCGGGAGCGACGCCCGGGGGAGCGGCCGGGTCGTGGCCGGCGCGCCCGGGACGGCCTGCGCGGCACCCGTGCCGGCGCCGGTGAGCGCGGTACCGAGCGCGGTGCCGCCCGCGAGGCGGAAGAACCGTCTGCGGTCCAGTGTGGAACCTTCCGGTGCGGAACGGTCCCGTGCGGTGCTGCCGCTCTCGGCCATGCCTGAAGCTCCCGGGGAAGATCGGCGATGGCTGCGGATCCTATGGGGACGTTCCGGGCGGAAGCCGCCACAGACACGCGAAAGCCGGGAGGGCGACTCGATCGGATGGCCGAGGCGGCCTCCCGGCCGTCACGCGGTTGACGAGCGCCGCGCGGCGCTGCCCCGCCCGCGGAGGGCGTCCGCGGGCGTGAGGGGCCGGGGAGGGAGTCCCCGCGGGTGGACGGCGGTCAGCGCTCGGTGAGCGTGCCGTCCTTCTCGTCGTACAGGGCGCCGCTCTGCGGGCACTCCCACACACCCGGCTCGCCCTCGCGCTCGGTCAGCCGCACACCGGCCCGGCCGACCCAGCCGATCTGCCGCGCGGGCACCCCGACGACCAGCGCGAAATCCGGCACGTCCTTCGTCACCACGGCGCCCGCGGCCACCATCGACCAAGCGCCGATCCTGACGGGGGCGACACACACCGAACGCGCGCCGATCGAGGCCCCGTCGGCGATCTTCACGCCGACGGCCTCCCAGTCGCCGCCGCGCTTCTGCTTGCCGTCGGGGTCGACGGAACGCGGGTTGTGGTCGTTGGTGAGCACCACGGCGGGGCCGATGAAGACGCCGTCACCGAGCTCGGCCGGCTCGTACACCAGCGCGTAGTTCTGCAGCTTGCAGTTGTCGCCCATGTGCACGCCCGTGCCGACGTACGCACCCCGGCCGATCACACAGCCCTCGCCGAGGCGGGCGCCCTCGCGGATCTGCGCGAGATCCCACACACTGCTGCCGGCGCCGATCTCGGCCGTCTCGTCGACCTGGGCGCTGGGCTGGACCCTGTAGTTCACTTCTCTGCCTTCCGGTGTCTGGCTTCGGGCCGAGCATACGGGCCGTCCTCCTCGGCCGGGCGGCCGAGGAGGACGGCCCGTCGCGGTCGCTCGCGTGACCCGCGACGACCGGGATGCCCTCGCCTGAGCGGTCAGGCCCCGTCGGCGATCACCTGGTTCGCGGGAACCCAGTAGCCGGCGAGCTCGCCCTCCGAGATGCGGCACATCGCCCGGCCGTTCACGATCGACCTGCGGTCGAAGGCCGCCGTCGTGGCCGTCGCGTACTTCAGGTTCCGGGTGGTTCCCGCGGTGCCGTCGATGCCGAACTTGTACGCCACGATGTCCGTGTTCGTACGGAACGTGAGCGTGCGCTGCACCCGGTAGTCGGTTGCGAGGTACTCCCCGCGCAGGAAGGCGTTCGGGAACGCCTCGCCGATCCAGTAACCCTTGTACGCTCCGGCGCTGATCTGATACCAGATGCCCGCACCCTTGATCCGGCGACGCATGCTCGCCGGGGCCGAGGTGGCCCTGGAGAACGTGGCCTTCTTCGTGGACAGGATCTTGTCCGGCGCGGCCAGGTTCTTGTCGTAGGAGCCGTCCGGCTTGGTCGCGATCCTGTAGAGCGTGTGCGTGCCCTTGGCGATGGCGATCGTCGCCCCGGCCGGCAGGACGTACGGCGGGAAGTCGTCGATGAGCTGGTCCATCTGGTTGGCGAAGACGACACTGTTCGTCTGCCAGTGGAGCTGGCGCCACAGGACGATGTGGTGCGGGTGGTACGAGTCCGTCGTGATCCGGTGGGCCTGGCAGTAGTACGAGATGCCGCGGGCGTTGCGCAGCTGCGGGAAGTACCGGGCCATGGTGGTGCACGCGCCGTCGTACAGCTGGGCGGCGAGCTCGTTGCCGGTCGCCTGGTAGTAGTCCCAGAGGCCGAACATGGCGAAGACCATGCCGTTGTAGGTGTAGTCACCGGTGCCGGCGGCCTTGAAGGGGTACTCCTGGATCCACAGGTAGCCCGCGCGGTCCTTGTTCACGCACCAGGGCACGCCGTTGTCGCCCCGCAGCAGCGAGGAGAAGGCGCCGTGGGCGGCGGCCATGTAGAGGGTGCGCTCGGACTCGGTGATTCCGTCGAGCTGGGCGAGCTGCACGAAGAGGCTGATCGCCTCGCCCTGCGCCATCCCCGAGTACCAGGGGGCCTTGTAGTCGACTCCGCTGTGCACTTCGTGCTTGAAATCGAACCCGTACGGGAAGTACCAGGCGCCGCGGGCCTCGACGCGCTTCTCGATCAGGCGGTTGGCCTGGGCCTTGGCGCGCTGGAGGAAGACCGCCTTGCGGGCCGGGTCCTTCTCGACGCGGTAGCTCGTGATGCAGCCGAGGCCGAACTGGATCTGGCCCACCGGGTGGTCGTAGCCGACGCTCCCGTTGTTGGGGTGGTAGAGGTACGCGCCCTGGGCGTTCAGCCGGTACAGGCCGGTGGGGGTCCTGTTCTCCCAGCTCACCGGCCGGTTCCGCCACGGGCGCAGTGCCTCCGGCAGGTCCTGCACCATCGTGAAGCCGTTCCGGTTGAACTCGAACGGCAGCGCGGTCGGGACGTCCTGCTCCACGGCCCGCGCGTCCGGCATGCTCCGCGCGTGCGGAATACGCGTCGACGGGTCCGGCGCCGAGCCGGTGCCCCCGTCGTTCGGGTCCGGCAGCGGCGGCACGGGGAAGCCCTCGCCCGGCGTCTGCGGCAGGCTCAGCGCGAGCGACCGCGGCATGTTCGCGAACGGGTCGGGCTTTCCGTCGAAGGCGCCGGTGGCCATGGCCGTGACCGCGCCGCCCCCTGCTACGGCCACGCCTGCCGCGGTGCCGCCCGCGAGCCGGATGAACCGTCTGCGCCCGACCTCGACACGCCTCTTCCCAGCCATGACTGAGTACCCCCCCAAGGGACTTGATCAGTGATGACGTGGATCGTATGGGAAATGTGTGGAGTTCCGTAATCGATACGAAACGATCTGACTGACCGTGTGAAGGATGGATCGGTTCATAGGGGAACTGCAGCGGCGGGATGGTGGACCCGCTCCGATTCCGTGATGGAAACGTGATCGGCAAACGCGTTGGCTCGTCACAGCCGTTGCCGTGAGTTCGATGACGTCACGGCAACCGGACGAAGGAGTCCGGCCCACGCGCGCGTTGGCGGAAGGAGTCCGATCCACGCGCGCGTCGGCGGCGGGATACTGGACACCGCCGGCCGGCCCTGGGAACGCAGGCCCGCAGCCGCACGTGGACGCTGCGGCGTGCGTGCGCCCGAGGCCAGCTGCGCTCGGTCGAATCACCGCGGCCCGCCCCGCGCCCGCTCCGCGCCCGCCCCGCGCCCGCTCCGCGCCCGCCCCGCGCCCGCTCCGCGCCCGCCCCGCGCCCGCTCCGCGGCGGTCCCGGCCCCGCCCTGGCTGCCGGCCCCGGTCCGGTTGTTGAATGTGCGCTCGTGCTCCTGCGCTCCTTCCTCACCATGCCCCGACTGCTCCGGCACGGCCCCGCCGTCGGCGCCGACCTCCCGCCCGACGAGGCGGTGCTCCTCGACGAGCGGCCGGCGCCGCTGCGCCACGCGCTGTCCGCGGCGACGGCGGGGAACCACGGTCCGGCCCGCGAACTGCTGGCGGCCACGCGGCTCGGCGCCGAGTGGGAACGGCGCAGCCACTACGTCGGCGAGTTCGCCGACGCCGCCGTGCACAGCTCCGGCTGGCTGGACGCCTGGCTCGCGGACGCGCCGGCGGACCCGGACGCGACGCTGGTCCGGGCCGACCTCTGCATCCGCCGGGCCTGGTCCGTCCGGACCGGAGCACGGGCCCGGGAAGTGTCGTCCGACCGGTTCCGGGCGTTCTTCGCCCTGCTGGAGGACGCGGTACCGGTGCTCGGCGCGGCCGCAGAGCTCAACCCCGACGACCCGGTCCCGTGGCGGATCGCCCTCACCCACGCCATGGGCATCCAGGCGCCGCGCGAGGTCTTCGACGCCTACTGGGAGGAGGCCACCGCGCGCGCCCCGCACCACTACGGCTGCCATGCCGCCGCGCTGCAGTACCTGTGCGCGAAATGGCACGGCTCGCACGAGGAGATGTTCGACTTCGCCGAGCACGCCGCCGCCCGGGCCCTGCCGGGCTCGAAGCTCCACGCGCTGCCGCTGGCCGCCGCGATCGAGTACGACGTCGCCGCCGACGCCCGCGGCTCCGGACAGGTCGACCGCTCCCGGATCACCGCCGCCGTGGACCGCGCGCTCGGGCTCTCGACCTTCTACGAGCCCGGCGACCCGGAGGCGGCCGGATTCCGCAACGAGCTGGCGCTGGTGCTCGTCCTGGCCAAGCGCTTCGACGAGGCCCTCGACGTGTTCCGGGCGATCGGCACGCAGGCCCGCTCGCACCCCTGGAGGTACTTCGGGGAGCCGAGGCGGGAGTTCCTGGAGTTCCGCACCGGGGTGCGGATGCAGATCGCGGGCTCCACACCGTTCTTCTCCCGGCCGCCGGAGTCGGCGGCCGGGAGACGGGAGCGGACCGCCGGCGGCTCCGCCGTCCATCTGGTGGCGATAGCCTCCGCCCCGCCCGCGAGGGTCGCGACGGCCGCCCTGATGTGCGGAGTGCCGCTCCGGATCGCCCCGGCGGGCGGCTCGGCGAGCTACGTGGCCCCGGCCCCGGACGAGCCGTCCGGCCGGCGGGCGGCCCTGATCGGCGGCGAGGACCGGCTGACCGGCGCCGCGAACACCTTCACCACCGGTGAGAAGTGGCCGGCGCTGGTGCTGCGGCGGACCGGGGACCTCGCCGGGTTCACGCTGCTCCACAAGGGAAAGGAGGCCGCGTCCCACTCCTGGGACCCGTCCGCCCCGGTCGCCGACCACGCGTCCGCGTCCGCCACGGCCGATGCGCTCGCCCGCGTGTACGGGCTGTCCGACCCCCGGCCGCTCACCGGGCTGCTGCGCTCCTCGACCGCCCCGGCGCGCCATCAGGCGGACCTCGTCACCGCCCTCGGCCTGCCCCCGCTGCCCGCTGGCTTCGGCCGTCACGCCGACCCGCTGGCGGGTGTGCCCGGGACCCGGCTGCTGGAGCGTCGCGGCTTGCTCTCCGGGATGCGCGACACCCTGGCGAACGACCCGGAGCGGCTGCTGGTCCGGTCCCCCGGCGCCGGTCCGTCGCGCCGCCCGAAGCGGTGGTGGGTGGTGCGTCTGCTCGCCCTGGCCCTCTTCGGCCCGGCCGCGGCGTACGCCTGGTGGTCGCCCGGCGTCGGGGCGACGCGCTCCGTCCTGTTCTCCCTGCTGGCGCTCGTCTTCGGGGCGCAGCTCGTGGCCGCGGCCCGGGAGCGCCGCCGGGGCTGAGTCAGGGAGCGCCGGGGCGATCCCCGGCACGCCACCGCGGGAAGGCCCGTGATGCGGTGTGACGCTGCCCATGACGGCGGGGCGGTCCGTTCCGCGGGGTCCTCGGGCCTCCCAGGAGCTGGTTTGACCCCCTGCGGCCCTGCCCGTAACCTTGACCGTCGGCGTGTTTCCATGCGCCAGCTTCTGAGCACCTCCCTCCGGGTCCGTGACCCGGAGAGGCCGTCCATCCCTTACGGACAGTCCGGGCTCCGGCCCGTGCGGACGGCTGGCATCAGGGGTTCCCGTTACGAGCGAGAGAGAGATCCGCGTGTACGCCATCGTGCGCAGCGGTGGTCGCCAGCACAAGGTTGCTGTCGGCGACATCGTTGAGGTTGACAAGATTTCCACTGCCAAGGTCGGCGACACGGTCGAGCTCTCGACCCTGCTCGTTGTCGACGGTGACGCCGTGACCAGCGACCCGTGGGTGCTGGCCGGGATCAAGGTCCAGGCCGAGGTCGTGGACCACCACAAGGGCGCCAAGATCGACATCCTGCGCTACAAGAACAAGACCGGCTACCGCCGTCGTCAGGGCCACCGCCAGCAGTACACGGCGATCAAGGTCACGGCGATCCCCACGGCTGCGAAGTAAGGGACTGAGAAGAGATGGCACACAAGAAGGGCGCATCGTCCACCCGGAACGGTCGCGACTCCAACGCCCAGCGGCTCGGCGTGAAGCGCTTCGGCGGTCAGGTCGTCAACGCCGGTGAGATCCTGGTCCGTCAGCGTGGCACGCACTTCCACCCGGGCGCGGGCGTCGGCCGCGGCGGCGACGACACGCTGTTCGCGCTGCAGGCCGGTGCCGTGGAGTTCGGCACCTTCCGCGGCCGCAAGGTCGTGAACATCGTTCCGGTCGCCTGACCGGAGTTCTTGCGAGGGCGGACCACTTCCCCGGGCGGGAAGCGGGTCCGCCTTTCGCTTGTTGAGAGACAGACATATCCGCACGGACCCCCGTGCTCGGCACTTCGCCACTTTCGTACTGGAGGCACAGGACCATGACCACCTTCGTGGACCGCGTCGAGCTGCACATCGCCGCGGGTAACGGGGGCCACGGCTGCGCCTCCGTACACCGTGAGAAGTTCAAGCCCCTCGGCGGGCCGGACGGCGGCAACGGCGGGCGCGGCGGTGACGTCGTCCTCACCGTCGACCAGTCCGTCACGACGCTGCTCGAGTACCACCACTCGCCGCACCGCAAGGCGACCAACGGCAAGCCAGGCGAGGGCGGCAACCGCTCCGGCAAGGACGGCCAGGACCTCGTGCTGACCGTGCCGGACGGCACCGTCGTCCTCGACAAGCGCGGCAATGTGCTGGCCGACCTGGTCGGGCACGGCACGACGTACGTGGCCGCCGAGGGCGGTCGCGGGGGCCTCGGCAACGCGGCGCTGGCCTCGGCCCGCCGCAAGGCCCCCGGCTTCGCCCTGCTCGGCGAGCCGGGCCGGTCCGGTGACATCGTCCTGGAGCTGAAGACCGTCGCGGACGTGGCGCTGGTCGGCTACCCGAGCGCCGGCAAGTCCTCGCTGATCTCGGTGCTGTCCGCCGCCAAGCCGAAGATCGCGGACTACCCGTTCACCACGCTCGTGCCGAACCTCGGCGTCGTCACCGCCGGCTCGACCGTCTACACCATCGCGGACGTGCCGGGCCTGATCCCCGGCGCCAGCCAGGGCCGCGGCCTGGGTCTGGAGTTCCTCCGCCACGTCGAGCGCTGCTCGGTGCTGGTGCACGTGCTGGACACGGCGACGCTGGAGTCCGATCGCGACCCGCTCTCCGACCTCGACGTCATCGAGGAGGAGCTGCGGCACTACGGCGGCCTCGACGACCGTCCGCGGATCGTCGTCCTCAACAAGGTCGACATCCCCGACGGCAAGGACCTGGCGGACATGATCCGGCCCGACCTCGAGGAGCGTGGCTACCGCGTCCTCGAGGTGTCCGCGGTCGCCCGCACCGGGCTGAAGGAGCTGTCCTTCGCCCTGGCCGACATCGTCGCGAAGGCGCGCGCGGCCAGGCCGAAGGAGGAGGCGACCCGCGTCGTCATCCGTCCGAAGGCGGTCGACGACACGGGCTTCACCGTCACACAGGAGGAGGACGGCCTCTTCCGCGTGCGCGGCGACAAGCCCGAACGCTGGGTCCGCCAGACCGACTTCAACAACGACGAGGCCGTGGGCTACCTCGCGGACCGGCTGAGCCGCCTCGGCGTCGAGGAAGGTCTGATGAAGGCCGGCGCCCGTGCCGGTGACGGTGTGGCGATCGGCCCCGAGGACGACGCCGTCGTCTTCGACTGGGAGCCGACGATGATGGCGGGCGCGGAGATGCTCGGCCGCCGGGGCGAGGACCACCGCTTCGAGGCGCCGCGTCCGGCGGCGCAGCGCCGCAAGGACCGCCAGGCGGAGCGCGACGAGGCCACGCGCGAGTACGACGACTTCGAACCGTTCTGATCGTTCCGACGCGAGCCGTTCCGATCCGACGGCGAGCGGCGTCGACCGGGGCCGGGGGCAGCAGCCCCCGGCCCCGGTCTGTTCTTCCGCGCGGCGCACGACCCTGACGGGGGCGTCCCGGTGCGTTCCTGCCCCCGCGGCAGCCGGTGCCGACGCCCGCTTGCCGTTGCGTGAACCCGGCGGACGCGGGCCGCCGGCACGCCCCCGCCTCCCGCCCGGCGATCCGCGTCCACTCCCTGACGCTGCCCGCCGTTCCCGCCCCGGCGCGTACGAGCGGGCGGCACACCCCTGCGTCTCGCGGCCCGCCCTCCGTGGCCCCGGCGCGCCGGCCCGACGGCCCACCTCAGCGCCCCCGTGGACCCGCTCTCGGGGCACCCCCTGCGGCCCGCGCGGCCCTGCTCCACCGTTCCGTGGCGCCCTTCCCGCATGCCCTGTCGCGGGGGACATGTCCCCTCCGTTCAGATCCGTGCGGTGGCGCAACCTCGTCCCCGATATCACCGTCTTGTTCGCGGGGGTGGGGCAGCAAGGTGCCCCAGCACGGTCGAAACGGAGCGTTGATGAAGGTTTCCTTCCTCATCCACACCATCTACGGCATCGGCGGCACCATCCGCACCACGCTCAATCTCGCGGAGGAGCTCGCAGGACGCCACGAGGTGGAGATCGTCTCCGTCTTCCGGCACCGGGACGAGCCGCTGTTCGCGATCGACCCGCGCATCACCGTCGTCCCCCTGGTCGACACCCGCCCCTCGTCCCCGGGCAACGAGACCAAGCACCCGCTCGCGCTGGAGCCCGCCCGGCACATTCCCGCCGCCGAGGCGCGGTTCAAGCAGTACAGCAGGCTCACCGACCAGCGCGTGCGCGACCACTACGCCGTCTCCGACGCGGACGTGGTCATCGGCACCCGCCCCGGACTCGTCGCGTACGTCGCCCAGTTCGCGCCCGAAGGCGCCGTGTGCATCGGGCAGGAGCACATGACGCACCATCACCACAAGCCCGAGCTGCGGGCCGGGATGCGCCCGCACCTGGCCGCGCTCGACGCGTTCGTGACCGTCTCCGAGGGCGACGCGGCCGTGTGGCGGGAGCGGATGCCGCTGCCGGAGACCCGGGTGCTGGCCATACCGAACAGCGTCCCCGAGCCCATGGTGCCCGTCTCCGACCTCGGCGGGACGACCGTCGTCGCGGCCGGCCGGCTCGCCGCGGAGAAGCAGTACGACGTCCTGATCGAGGCCTTCGCCGAGGTCGTGGCCGTGCGGCCGGAGTGGACCCTGCGCATCTGCGGCTGGGGCAGACAGAAGGAACGTCTCCGCAGGCGTATCGACGAGCTCGGCCTCTACAACAGCGTCCATCTGATGGGTCCTCGCTCGCCCATCGAGCCCGAGTGGGTGAAGGGCGCCATCGCCGTCTCCACGTCGCGTCACGAGTCCTTCGGCATGACGCTCGTCGAGGCGATGAGGTGCGGACTGCCCGTCGTCAGCACCGACTGCGACTACGGCCCGCGCGAGATCGTCGCGGACGGCGTGGACGGTCTGCTGGTCCCCGTCAGCGACTCCGAGGCCGTCGCCGCGGCCCTTCTCCGTCTCATCGACGACGAGCCGCTGCGCCGCCGCATGGGCGCCGCGGCCCGCTCCCACGCCCGCCGTTTCGATCCGGGCCCGGTCGCGAAGCAGTACGAGGAACTGTTCGCGGACCTCGGTGCGGGAACCCGTGCGCGCACCGAGAGGGCCGCACCCTCCGTACCGGGGGACGACCGGACGGCCGCCTCCCCGCGCGTGGACTGTGTCGCCGAGGAGAACGGCGATGTGACGGTGGCTCTGCTCGGCGAGCGCACCGGCCGGCCGGCCCTCGTCTGTGTCCATCCCGACGCCTCCGTCCCGGACCGGGTCTTTCCCTTCGACCCGGCCGGCCGTGCCGTGATCCCCGCCGACGCCGGACTCGCCGAGGGTGTCTGGACGTGTCACATCGACCCCCCGCCGGCCGGCGCCGCCCCGCCGGCGCCGTCGGACGCGCCCGCCCGTGCCCGTCTCGCCGCCAGGGCGGTCGACCAGCGCGGGGCGATGCGGGCCGCCGAACGCGTCCGTCCCGGGGAGCCCGTGCACACCCTCGTCCCGTACGTACGGCACGGCGGACTCACCCTGCGCTCCTGGGCACGGCCCGCCCATGTGGAGTCCGGTGACATCACCGTCGGCTCCCGGCGGATCACCGTGTCCGGGCGACTGCTCGGGGACGCCGGACCGGTGGAGGACCCGGTGCTCCTGCTGCGCCGCCGCGGAGCGGACGCCGGCGAACTGGAGTTCCCCGGCGCACGCGTCGGTGCCGACGGGTTCCGCTGTACGGTCCCGCTCGCCGCGCCGGTCGCTGTCCAGGCCTCCGCCCACGACGTCTGGGATCTCTGGCTGCGCCCCGCGCGCGGAGCCGCACCGGTGCGGATCGGCCGGGTGCTCGACGACGTGGTGGAGAAGGGGAGCGTGTTCCCCTACCCCTCGGTCGACCTGCTCCGGAAGCGCCCGCTCGCGCGGGTCCGTGCGGTCGTGGACGTGCTTCTTTCCCGGGCCCGGGCGCAGGTCACGGTGAAGATCTTCTTCAGCGCGGGCAACGAACTCGTGCTCAATGTCATCGACAAAACGATGAAGTAACGCTGCGCCACAGCGTTGGCCTGTGGTATCAGTCACCTCTTCTGCCGGTTCGTCCCCCGCAAACCCCCCTGGCCACGGGGTGAACAGGGGGTTTCAAGGCGGTGTGGACTCCTTGAGGACCGCCTTGCGGGACGGTCACGCAGAGTGCGACCATCACACCGTCCCCCAGTCATCGCAAGGTAGAGGTTCGTCTGTGTCCGTGCCGCAGGAAGCCAAGCCCCGCACCACAGCAGTCGTGCTCGCCGGTGGTACCGGCCAGCGCGTGGGGCTCGCGATCCCCAAGCAGCTGCTGAAGATCGCCGGCAAGGCCGTCATCGAGCACACGCTGACGATCTTCGAGCAGGCCGAGGCGATCGATGACGTGATCGTGCTGATGGCGCCGGGTTTCGTGCCCGACGTGGAGAAGATCATCGCCAAGGCCGGGCTGACCAAGGTCCGCCGCGTCATCGAGGGCGGCGCGACGCGGAACGAGACCACCGAGCGTGCGATCGAGGCCCTCAGCGAGGGCCTTGCCGAGGGCGAGGACGCCAATGTCCTCTTCCATGACGCGGTGCGTCCGCTTCTGTCACAGCGAGTGATCGCGGACTGTGTGAGCGCCCTGGACCGCTACCAGGCCGTGGACGTCGCCATCCCCTCGGCCGACACCATCATCGTGACCCGCACCCACGGCGAGGACGGCGAGTTCATCACCGACGTCCCGGACCGCTCGCGGCTGCGCCGCGGCCAGACCCCGCAGGCGTTCAAGCTCTCCACGATCCGCCGCGCGTACGAGATCGCGGCGGGCGACCCGAACTTCCAGGCGACCGACGACTGCAGCGTCGTGCTCAAGTACCTCCCCGACGTGCCGATCTACGTCGTCGCGGGTGACGAGTACAACATGAAGGTGACGCAGCCGGTCGACGTCTTCATCGCCGACAAGCTGTTCCAGCTCGCCTCCACCGCCGCGCCGCGCCAGGCCGACGAGGCCGCGTACCGCGAGCTGCTGGCCGGCAAGACGCTGGTCGTCTTCGGCGGCTCGTACGGCATCGGCGCGGACATCGCCGCCCTCGCCGAGGAGTACGGTGCGAAGGTCTACGCCCTGGGCCGCTCCACCACCGGCACCCACGTGGAGAACCCGGAGCACGTGGACGACGCGCTCTCCAAGGCGTACGCGGAGACCGGGCGCGTCGACTACGTCATCAACACGGCGGGCGTGCTGCGCATCGGCAAGCTCGCGGAGACCGACAACGCGACCATTCAGGAAGCGTTGAACGTCAATTACCTGGCACCCGTCCAGATTGCGCGTGCGTCGTACAAGTATTTGGCGGAGACCAAGGGGCAGCTGCTCCTCTACACCTCTTCCAGTTACACCCGGGGCCGCGCCGAATACAGCCTTTACTCGTCGACCAAGGCGGCTATGGTGAATCTCACCCAGGCCCTCTCCGACGAATGGGCGGCGGACGGAATCCGGGTGAATTGCGTCAATCCCGAGCGGACGGCCACGCCGATGCGCACCAAGGCGTTCGGCCAGGAGCCGGCCGGTTCGCTGCTGTCCTCCGAGGCCGTGGCCCGGACCTCGCTGGACGTGCTGCTTTCCGAGCTGACCGGCCATGTCATCGACGTACGGCAGCAGGACCCGACCCGCGAGGCCAGCGAGGCCTCCGGCTTCGAGCAGGCACTGGCGTCCGTCCTGGACCGCCAGGAGGATGTGTAATACTTCTCCATCAAAGATCTTATTCGGGCCTCTGAGATCGCTTCCGCGATACAGAGGCCCGAGTTCGTGAGGGCCCGCCTTCACAATTTCCTCCAATGTGAATCAACCGGCACCTTTGGAGCAGGTTCTACGTGATTTCGACCGCCATTCGCCTGGCACGTGTGGGCAGCCGGTCCGAGCTGGCCGCCGCGGTCCTGATGGGCCTGGGCTATCCATGCGTGATGATCGCCGCGCTGATCCCGAACATCTGGATGTTCGCGGCGGCCGCGGCCGTGACCTATGCCGCCGACTGGTACTTGCACCAGCGCGGCAGCTACCTGGTCAACCGCCTCAACAAGGTCCGGGCCGGTCTGCCGATCCGTTTCCTGCTCCGCCAGCTGCTGCTGATCCTGCTGCTCGCCCGGGCGGGCCTCGCCGAGCAACCGCTGTTCTACGCGGCGGTCGCCTGCTTCCTGCTCTTCTACGCCCTCCAGGCACCCCACGGCGCGCTCACCACCCTGATCCGGCTGCGCCGGACCATGCCGGTCGTCACCCGCAACGTCGACCTCCACACCGTGCGCATCCCCGACGCCCCGCCGCGGGCCCTGCTGCGCCGCTCCGGCGAGAAGATGCTGCACCTCGACATCCCCGCGATGGCGGGCGTCGTCGTCGCGGCCGCCACCGGGTACGCCGTCGTCGGCTACGTCGGCACCGCCGTGAGCATCGCCCTCGGCCTCCTCTACACCGTGGCCCTCGTGCCCTATCTGCGCCGCAGGCGCCGGGTGCCCTCCGGGCCCGCCGTGCTCAAGGCCGTCCAGAAGTGGCTCGGCGAGTACCAGCCCACCGTCGCGCTGTACTTCTCCGGCTCGGAGGACTCCGCGTACCAGGTCAACATGTGGCTCGAGACCATGGAGCAGCTCGAGGGCCGGCCGATCGTCATCATGCGTGAGCGGGGCCTCGTCGCGAAGCTCAACGAGACCTCCGTCCCCGTGCTGTGCATCCCGGGCGGCCAGCACCTGATGGCGATGAAGTTCGACTCGGTCCGTGTGACGCTCTACCCGGCCAACGTCGGCAAGAACATCCACATGCTGCGCGTCCCGACCATGAAGCACGTCTTCATCGGACACGGCGACAGCGACAAGCTCGCCAGCGTCAACCCCTTCTCCAAGGTGTACGACGAGGTGTGGACCGCGGGCCGGGCGGGCCGCGACCGGTACGCGCTCGCCGACGTCGGTGTCCGCGACGACGACATCGTCGAGGTCGGCCGCCCGCAGCTGGCCCCCATCGAGTCCTGGACGGGCACACCGAAGAACCCCATCCCCACCGTCCTCTACGCCCCCACCTGGGAGGGCTGGGACAACAACCCCGGCAACACCTCCCTGCTGCTCGCCGGCGAGAACATCGTCCGGCGGCTCCTGGAGGCGGAGCGCCCCGTGCGGCTCATCTACAAGCCGCACCCCTTCACCGGCATCCGCAACAAGAAGGCCCTCGCCGTCCACGAGCGGATCACGGCGATGGTGCGGACGGCGGCCGCCGAGCGCGCCGCCGACCCGCGCTGGTCCGAGCAGAGCGCCGCCGGGCAGGCCGAGCGCGCGGCCGCGCGCGCCGGGCTGACCCGGATCGAGGCCCGGCTCGCCGAGCTCACCAAGCCCGGCCGCGCCGGCGGCGACGAGGCCGAGGAGTCGCGGGTCTCCCTCTCCGACCCCGTGCGCCTCGCCGAGATCAAGAGCCTGCGGGCCGAGTGGAACGACACCTACTGGCGCTCCGTCGGCTGGTGGGAGCACACCATCGTCACCGGTTCCCAGCCCACGCTGTACGACTGCTTCAACGAGTCCGACGCCATGGTCTCCGACATCTCCAGCGTCGTCTCCGACTTCATCGCCAGCGGCAAGCCGTACGCGGTGACCGACTCAGCGGAGCTCGGCGCCGAGGAGTTCAAGCGCCAGAACACCGCCGTCCGCGCGGCGGTCATCCTCTCCAACGGCGCCGAGGAACTGGACCAGCTGCTCGCGGCCGTCGCCGACCCGGTGGCCGACAGCCTGGCCGGCGCGCGTGCCGAGCTGAAGAAGTACCTCCTCGGTCCCGACGAGCCCACGTCGATCGAGCAGTTCGACGCGGCGGTGCGCGCCCTCGCGGTCAAGGCCGAGGCCCGCAACACCGGGGTGGAGCAGCGCATCGGCGAACAGGCCATCGGCGAGCTCGACCGTGAGTCGGACGCCGGCGGGCAGGGCGCCGAGGCCGAGGGCAACGGCGCCGGCGAGACCGACGGCGCGGAGGCGACGGCCACCGCCGCCCGCTGACCCGGCGGAGGACACGGCGTCCCGGTCCGTGAGCGGCCCCCAAGGAGGGGCCCACTCACGGGCCGGTCCGCGTCCCGGCCCGTGCCCGACCGGGGCCGGGACACGGTCCCGCCCTGTCCAGGCGCCTGTCCAGCCGGCGAAACGGAGGCGCGCCGGCGGCCGGGCCTGACATAGATTCGCCACGTGACAGTGGCAAGGCAGTACGTGACGGAAGCACGCAGGATCGTCGTCAAGGTGGGTTCGTCCTCACTCACCACGGCCTCCGGGGGACTCGACGCCGACCGGGTGGACGCCCTCGTGGACGTGCTGGCGAAGGTCCGCAGCGGCGGCGAGAAGGAGATAGTGCTCGTCTCCAGCGGAGCCATCGCCGCCGGGCTCGCCCCGCTCGGGCTGGCCCGCCGGCCCAAGGACCTGGCCCGGCAGCAGGCCGCCGCGAGCGTCGGCCAGGGCCTGCTCGTGGCCCGCTACACCGCATCCTTCGCCCGCTACGGCGTCCGCGTCGGACAAGTGCTCCTCACCACCGACGACACCAGCCGCCGCGCCCACTACCGCAACGCCTACCGCACCCTCGACCAGCTCCTCGCCATGGGGGCCGTCCCGGTCGTCAACGAGAACGACACGGTCGCCACCGACGAGATCCGCTTCGGCGACAACGACCGGCTCGCGGCCCTCGTCGCGCACCTCGTCCGAGCCGACCTGCTGGTCCTGCTGTCCGACGTGGACGGCCTCTACGACGGCGACCCCAGCAAGCCCGGCACGTCCCGGATCGAGGAGGTCCGCGGCCCCGCCGATCTGGAGGGCGTGGAGATCGGCTCGGCGGGCAGGGCCGGCGTCGGCACCGGGGGCATGGTCACCAAGGTCGAGGCGGCCCGGATCGCCGCCGCTGCCGGCGTCCCGGCCGTCCTCACCTCCGCCTCCCGCGCCGCCGACGCCCTCGCCGGACGCGACACCGGCACCTACTTCCGCCGCACCGGGCGGCGTTCCGCCGACCGGCTGCTCTGGCTCGCCCACGCCTCCACCCCGCAGGGCGCGCTCACTCTCGACGACGGGGCCGTACGAGCCGTCGTCGAGGGCAGGAAGTCACTGCTGCCCGCCGGAATCGCGGCGGTGGACGGCGAGTTCACCGCCGGGGACCCGGTGGAGCTGCGCGACGCCGGGGGCAGGGCCGTCGCCAGGGGGCTCGTGAACTACGACTCCAAGGAACTCCCGCTCCTCCTCGGCCGGTCCACCCGCGACCTCGCCAGGGAACTCGGCCCCACCTACGAGCGGGAGGTCGTACACAGGGACGACCTCGTCGTCCTGAACCCCTGACGTCACCCCTGAAACGGCTGAAAGTCCGGCCCTTCGACAGGGACCTTCATCAAAACCGCCCCACGTCCGGCCCCGGACTGGTCAACTTTGTCAGGGGGGCAAAGGCGGGGTTCGGCACCACGACGCATCAACAGGAGGCCGCCGGTGAGACGAGCGCGCCCAGGGGCGGCGCCCCGTGGGCAACGGGCAACCACCCACGCCCGCAGGACCGTTGGGGAGCAGCGGGCTCTGAGCAGTGTGGACGCGGGAGCCGACTTCGAGCGGCCCGCGGACCCCGGCGCCCGGGACGACCTCAACCGGGCCGGCGAGACCCCCAGCAGCGGGCAGGAGGCCGGCCGGGACACCGAGCCGCACGGCGACGAGCGGGCCGTTTCCCGGCTGTGGCACATCACCCTCTGCGTGTCGGGCGCGGAGGCGCCGCTGAAGGAGGTCAGACGCGGGCTGGAGCAACTCGCCCACGACCACCCCTTCCTGCTCACCAGCCGGTACGCCGGCGACCACGCAGAGATCCGCTACTGGGAGGAGGCCCGGGACCTGCACGACGCCGCGGCCGTCGCCCTGCGTCTGTGGGGCGAGCACCGCTCCAGTGCGCAGCTGCCGCCGTGGGAGATCGTCGGGCTGGAGGTCATCGACCGCGAGACCTACCACCAGCGCATCGCCGAAGGGTACGGGCCGCCCCCGGCCACACCCGTCGGCGTTCACCCTTTCTGACGACGGCGGGCCGGAGCCCGCACGCGTGACCGGCCGGCTCCGCCGCCGGCGGAGGCCCCATCCGGTACCAGCGCCCGGTCCGTCACGTCTCGCAGTGCGGGATACGTGAGGGATGCCCGCAGCGTGCGCATTACCCTGCGGGCATGACCTCGCTCTCGCCGTACGACAACCTGACCCCGGTCACCCGGGCCGCCTACCGCGCCCGCGCCGCGGCCGCCGACATCGCGCCACTTCCGCGCGCGGTCAAGGACGACGCCCTGCTGGCGATCGCCGACGCCCTCGAGGTCCGGACGAGCGAGATCGTCGAGGCCAACGCCGAGGACGTCGCCCGCGCGCGGGAGGCCGGCACGAGCGAGGCGATCATCGACCGGCTCACCCTCACCCCGGAGCGGGTCCGGGCCATCGCCGCCGACGTCCGGCACGTCGTCGCGCTGCCCGACCCGGTCGGCGAGGTCGTCCGCGGCTCGACCCTCCCCAACGGGATCGACCTGCGCCAGGTCCGTGTCCCCCTCGGTGTCGTCGGCATCATCTACGAGGCCCGGCCGAACGTGACGGTCGACGCCGCCGCGCTCTGCCTGAAGTCCGGCAACGCCGTACTGCTCCGCGGCTCCTCCTCCGCGTACTCCTCCAACACCGCCCTGGTGAGGGTGCTGCGGGACGCCGTCGGAGGCTCCGGGCTGCCCGCGGACGCCGTGCAGCTCGTCCCGGGCGAGAGCCGCGACTCCGTGCGGGAACTGATGCGTGCCCGCGGTCTCGTCGACGTCCTCATCCCGCGCGGCGGGGCGTCCCTGATCCGGACCGTGGTCGAGGAGTCCACCGTCCCGGTCATCGAGACCGGCACCGGCAACTGCCACGTCTACGTCGACGCCCGGGCCGACCTCGACATGGCCGTCGAGATCCTGATCAACTCCAAGGCGCAGCGGCCCAGCGTCTGCAACGCCGCCGAGACCCTCCTCGTCCACCGGGACATCGCCGGGACCTTCCTGCCCCGGGCCCTGGAGGCCCTCGCGGAGGCCGGCGTCACCGTCCACGCCGACGAGCGCACCCTCGCCCTCGCCGAGGGCTCCAAGGCCACGGTCGTGCCCGCCACGGCCGAGGACTGGGAGACCGAGTACCTGTCGTACGACATCGCCGCGGCCGTGGTGGACTCCCTCGACAAGGCCGTCGAGCACATCCGGCTGTGGTCCTCGGGGCACACCGAGGCCATCGTCACCACCTCGCAGGCGGCGGCCCGCAGGTTCACCCAGTTGGTGGATTCGACGACCGTGGCCGTGAACGCGTCCACCCGTTTCACCGACGGCGGCCAATTCGGCTTCGGCGCCGAGATCGGGATCTCCACCCAGAAGCTGCACGCCCGTGGCCCGATGGGCCTGCCCGAGCTGACCTCGACGAAGTACATCGTGACGGGCGACGGTCACATCCGGTGACAAAGGCGTGCGGTCAGTTGCCCGCACTCCCTGCCGAGAACCCCCGCCCAGGTCTACCCTGAAGGCGTGCCGGACGACGTGGGGGGCAGGCCGTTCCCGGACGGCGGGGAGCCCGACGACGACCGCGGAGGCGCGGACCAGGACTTCGCCTCCGTGGTGTTCGACGAGGACTTCGTACGGGCGGCGGAGATCCATGAACCGAGCGCCGTGGAGCGGCTGCTCGCCGCCGCACAGGCCCGTGCCGAGGCCGAGGCGGCCCGTGCCCGGTCCGGCGCCGGCTCCTCCGACGACGAGCTCTACGACGACGGCTACGGCCCCGCCGGCGACTACCGGGACCGCGGCTACGCCGATCCCGACCCCGACGGCCTCGACCGCTGTACGGACCCCTACGGACCGCACGGCGGGGCGCTGCGGCCCTACCGCGGCTCCGCCCGCTGGCACCGGCCCGTCGCCTGGGTCCTCGCCGTGGTGATGGGCGTCGGCATGGTCGCCCTGGCCTTCACGGCCGTGTACCGCGGCGCTGCGGCCAACCGCCAGGACCGCGTCCCCACACCCACCACCACCGGTGTCGACGCGCCCGCCAAGGGAGCCGTGCCGGACCGGGTGACAGGCCCCTCCGCCTCGGCCGAGTACTCGGCGCCGCCCGTCTCCGCGGTGCCCCGTACGCACTGACCCGCCGGCCCCCGCCCCACCGCAACCTGGCACGCAGCGGCGCGTTTACGTGGGCTTCCGCAGACCTACTCTGAAGGTATGGCAGGGCGTGGAGACCCACCTGAGGGGACACCCGAGGGGCTCCCCGGCGGAAACGACGACGAGTACCGGTCCGTCGTCTTCGACGAATCGTTCGTCCGTGCTGCCCGCCTCCAGGAGTTCTCCGCACAGGAGCGGATGGGCGACCACGCCAGGGCCGTCCGCAGCCGCCCCGGCCGGGGTCCGCGCAACGGACCCAGGCAGTTCCTGGTCCTGGTGCTGCTGATCGCCATGGCCTTCGGGACCGCCCTCTACATGGGCGTCCGCCACCCCTACCGGCCGCCCGAGGCGCAGCCCGTCCAGGCGCTGCACAGCACCGTCGTCCCGCTCGCCCCCGAGGGGACCGTGCCCGGCGGCGACCCGGCCGGCCTGTACGCCCGCAGTCCCGCCGCCGGCTTCCGCGCCGGAGCCGCCGGCATCACCCTTCCGGCCGTACGCCACACCAAGAATTTCTCGGACGACCAGGTGATGACCGCGCTGACCATCGCCAAGGACTATCTGGTGGCGTCCTCCCTCGACCCCGCGGTGCTCACCGAGGGCGCCGTCCGCCCGGTGCGGGTGCTCCTCGACCCGGATCAGCTGAACCAGTTCGACCGGTCCATGAGCGCCCCCGAGAACGACGGACGCCACGCGGCCACCGGCTGGCTCGTCCGCTTCGACCCGGGCCGGATCGCCCTGGCCGCACCGGAGGTACGGGTCCAGGGCACGCTCGCCTTCGCCGAGGCCGGGCCCGACGCCCTCGAGGTGACCTCCGACCACACCTTCGCCTACACGGTCCGCCAGGCCGGGACCGGGGCGGGCACGACCGCCGGCACGGACGGGCGGGACGATGACCGTGCCTCCCTCTTCACCGTGCGCCGTCAGCTGCAGTTCCGCTTCGACCGCGACGACCTGCGCACCCACCGGGCCGAGCTGCTGACCAGCTATGCGGAGGCGGGCCCCATGTCCTGCTCGGCCGATGCTGCCGACATGATGCAGCCCCTGCCGGCGGGCGGGCGGGCGACCGGCGAGGGACCGGCCGGCACCGACCCGTACGAGACGGGCCGCGCCGCCGCGGCGGTCTGCGGGACCCTTGCCACCGGTCCTCAGCCCTCGCGCTGACCCGACGTCCCCGGACCGTCCTCCTTCGGAGGCGTCCCGTTGCTGCCGCCGCGGCTCCCGGCCGCGGTGCCCGTGAACTTGTCGCGCAGCCGGCCGCCCAGGTCGCCCGCACCGCCGGCTATGTCCCCGACCAGCTTCATCAGCGGATCCTTGCTGCCGCGCACCGAGTCGGCGTAGTGCGAGGCGGACTCGCGGAACGAGTCGGTGACGGAGGTGTCCTTGTCCTCCGTGCGCCGCGGGTAGTGGCCGTCCATGATCCGCTGGTAGTCGCGGCTCTCCGCCCACTTCTTCAGCTCGGCGGCGCGCACGGTGGTGAAGGGATGCGTCCTCGGGAGCATGTTGAGGATCTTCAGCACGGAGTCCCGCAGATCGCCCCCCGCCTCGTACTCCTCGGCCTGCTCCAGGAAGGCGTCCACGTTCATCTCGTGGAGGTGGTTGCCGCCCGCGATCTTCATCAGCCCGCGCATCGACGCTTGCAGATCCTGGCCCACCAGCAGCCCGGCCCGGTCCGCGGACAACTCCGACTTGCGGAACCACTCCCGCAGCGCGGTCACGATCGCCATGACCGCCACGTTGCCCAGCGGGATCCAGGCCACCTTCACCGCGAGATTGGTGAGGAACAGCAGGATCGTGCGGTAGACGGAGTGCCCGGACAGGGCGTGCCCCACCTCGTGGCCCACGACCGCCCGCATCTCCTCCTCGTCGAGGAGCTCCACCAGACCGGTGGTGACCATGATGATCGGCTCGTCCAGACCGATGCACATGGCATTGGGCTTCGGGTCCTGCGTGACGTACATCTGCGGGACCTTCTCCAGGTCCAGGATGTAGCAGGCGTCCCGCAGCATCGTGTGGAGGTGCGCGAACTGGGCATCGCTCACCCGCACCGAGTCGGAGAGGAAGAGCAGCCGCAGACTGCGCTCCGGCAGCAGCCCGCTCAGCGCCTTGAACACGGTGTCGAACCCGCTCAGCTTGCGCAGGGCGACCAGCGCCGAACGGTCCGCCGGGTGCTCGTACGCCCGCGAGGAGATCCCCGGGAAGCGTGAGCGGTGCCTGCCCGGCACGTACTCGGAACTACTGTCGGTCATGGGTGCCCCCTCGTTCTTCGCGCGTCCTGCCGTGCCGCTGCGAGTCGTCTCCCGTCCCCCTGACAGACCCCAGACTAGGCGCTGGGGTTGCCGAGCAGCGGAGCCTGTGGACAACTCGGCCGTCCTCGGTGTCCACAGGGCGCCCGCCCGCCCGGCGGGTACCGCGAGCGCCCGTGGACCGGGCCGACGAAACCGACAACGACTGAGTCGGCGTGAGCGTGCCCGGAGCGCACGCATACGATGTGCCCGACGTCTCCGACTCCGATCGATAGGGCCTGCAGAAGATGAGTCTCGCCAGCACCGCCGCCACCCTGGTCACTCTCGCCGAGGGCACCGAGCACGGTGGCAGCCACCAAAGCCTCAGCCCCTACCTCACCGGTTTCGGCGCGCTGGGCGCGCTGCTCCTGCTGCTGTGGATCACGACCCGCTTCAACCGCGACCGCTGAGACGGATCCGAACGGCCGTGCCAGTAGGCTCTGCACGCATGGGACAGCAGGAAGTGCCTACGACCGGCCGCGGCAAGCGCCGACTCGGCGTCATGGGCGGGACGTTCGACCCGATCCACCATGGACACCTGGTGGCCGCCAGCGAGGTGGCGGCCCTGTTCCACCTCGACGAGGTGGTGTTCGTACCGACTGGACAGCCGTGGCAGAAGAGCCACAAGGCGGTCTCGCTGGCGGAGGACCGCTATCTGATGACGGTCATCGCCACGGCTTCCAACCCGCAGTTCTCCGTCAGCCGCATCGACATCGACCGCGGCGGACCGACGTACACGATCGACACCCTGCGGGACCTGCGGGCGCTCAACACCGACGCGGACCTCTTCTTCATCACCGGGGCCGACGCGCTCTCCCAGATCCTCACCTGGCGGGACGCCGAGGAACTGTTCTCACTCGCGCACTTCATCGGCGTCACCCGGCCGGGTCACGACCTGACCGACGACGGGCTCCCCGAGGGCGGTGTCTCCCTCGTGGAGGTGCCCGCGCTGGCGATCTCGTCCACCGACTGCCGGGCGAGGGTCGCGCAGGGCGACCCGGTCTGGTATCTGGTGCCGGACGGTGTGGTGCGCTACATCGACAAGCGCCAGTTGTACCGCGGCGAGTGAGCCACGGAGAGGGGCACCGGTGAACGACCAGCAGAACCCGTACGACCCGTACTACCCGCAGCAGCCGCAGATCATCGGCTACGACGAGTACGGGCAGCCGGTCTACCAGCAGCCCCAGCACGACCCGCAGTCCCAGGGTTACGACGCGTACGGCCGGCAGCCCCAGGACGGCCACCGGCCGCAGCACCAGCAGCAGACGTCCCAGGGGTACGGCTACGACCCCTACGCGCAGCCCCAGCAGCACGCCCGGCCCCAGCAGCCGCAGGCGTACGACCCCTACGGCCGGCAGCAGCCGCAGCCCCCCGCACCGGCCCAGCAGCCGCAGGACGGCTACGGCTACGACGGCTACGGGTACGACACGGGCCCGCAGCCCGCCGTCGACACCACGCAGCAGTGGAGCGTGCCGCCCCAGCAGCAGCAGCACGCCGTCCCGCCCGAGCCCGACGCCCGGCGCCGCCCGGCCCCGCCCGACGCGGACCGGGGCGCCCCCGCGGTGCCCGGGCAGCGTCGTCCCGCGGCCGGCGACGACGGTGACTACCGCACTGAGCAGTTCTCCTTCGTCGAGGATCCGGACGAGGACTCCGAGGACGTCATCGACTGGCTCAAGTTCACCGAGAGCCGCTCCGAGCGCCGCGAGGAGGCGAAGCGACGCGGCCGCAACCGGACCGTGGCACTCGTCGTCGTCCTGGCCCTCGTCCTCGCCGGCGGCGTCGGGTACCTCTGGTACGCGGGCAAGCTGCCCGGCACCTCCGACGCGGGGGGCGCGCAGACGACCGCGACCGGCCCGCAGAAGCGGGACGTGATCGTCCTGCACCTCCACAACACCAAGAAGAAGGGCACGTCGACCGCCCTTCTCGTGGACAACGCCACCACCGGGCAGGGCACCACGGTCCTGCTCCCGAACTCGCTCTCCGTCGCCGACGACGAGGGGGTCGCCACCACCCTCGGCAAGTCCGTCGACGAGGACGGCACCACCGGCACGCGCGAGTCGATCGGCACCCTCCTCGGCACCCGCATCAGCGGCACCTGGCGGCTCGACACCCCGTTCCTGGAGAACCTCGTCGAACTGGTCGGCGGCATCGACATCACCACCGACACCGTCGTGCCCGGTGCGAAGAAGGGCGAGGCGCCCCTGGTGAAGAAGGGCGAGAACCAGACGCTCAACGGCCGCATGGCCGTCGCCTACGCCACGTACCGCGGGTCCGGAGAGGCCGAGGCCGAGCAACTGCAGCGGTTCGGCCAGGTCATGTACGGCGTGCTGCGGAAGATGCCGAGCGACGCCAAGTCCGCCACGGTGACGATCGAGACCCTGGCCCAGATCCTGGACCCGTCCCTTCCCGAGAAGGACCTCGGGGCCTCCCTCGCGAAGCTCGCCGAGCACGCCAAGGGCGGCGACTACAAGACCGCGGTGCTGCCCGTCCAGGACGACGGCAGGCTCAGCCAGGAGGCGAGCGACAGCGTGGTGAAGGACATCCTCGGCGGCCGCGTCAGCGCTCCGGAGCAGGGTGCGGCGGTCCGGGTGGGCGTCCGCAACGCCAGCGGCGACGGCGACGCGACAGAGAGCACCAGGATCGTCCTGGTGAACGGCGGCTACGCGTTCGTGGACGCCGGCAAGGCGGATCAGGAGTCCTCGACCCAGGTGGTCTACGGTGACGCGGCGCAGAAGCAGAACGCCGTGGAGGTCGCCAAGACGCTGGGCCTCGACGAGAGCGCGGTCGAGAAGGGCAAGGCCGCACCGAACGCCGACGTGCTGGTCGTCCTCGGCCAGGACTACGAGCCCAGGTGAGCCGTCGGCGTCGGGGAGCCGTGTGACGGAGGGCGCCGCGGGTCCGGGTGATCCGGGCCCGCGCGTCCCGTCCACCGCGCGCCGGCGGGGAGCGGGGGCGCCGCCGCCCGTAATGGCCGCGAGGGTTGTCCGCGGTCCGTGAGATCCTGGTTGGGTCCCGACCGCCGACGAAAGCCTGCTTGTGACCGCTACGGACCGTTCCCTCGAGCTCATCAACGTCGCCGCACAGGCGGCCGCGGACAAGCTCGCGCACGACATCATCGCCTACGACGTCAGCGATGTGCTGTCGATCACGGACGCATTCCTCCTCGCCTCCGCCCCGAGTGACCGCCAGGTCAAGTCGATCGTGGACGAGATCGAGGAGAAGCTGCTCAAGGAGCTCGGCGCCAAGCCGGTGCGCCGCGAGGGCGACCGTGACGCGCGCTGGATCCTGCTCGACTACGTCGACATCGTGGTTCACGTCCAGCACAGCGAGGAGCGGGTCTTCTACGCCCTGGAGCGGCTCTGGAAGGACTGCCCGGAGCTTCCGCTGCCCGAGGACGCCGTGAAGACCCGGGGCAAGGCCGAGGAGCACGCCCGGCTCGCCGGCGACGCCAGCGGATCGGACGGTGAGCTGAGCTGAGCCGCAGCGACGCCGGCAAGGGCCGTGGCCGCCGCATCGTCCTGTGGCGGCACGGCCAGACGGCCTGGAATCTCGAGCGCCGGTTCCAGGGGTCCACGGACATCGAGCTGACCGACACCGGCGTCCATCAGGCACGCCGGTCCGCGCGACTCCTGGCCTCGCTGAAGCCGGACGCGATCATCAGTTCGGATCTCAAGCGGGCGGCGACGACGGCCCACCAGCTCGCGTCGATCACCGGCCACGACATCACCCACGACTCCGCACTGCGCGAGACCTACGCGGGCGTCTGGCAGGGCCTCACCCACGAGGAGATCGTCGAGCGCCACGGCGATGAGTACGCCGCCTGGAAGCGCGGCGAGCCCGTGCGCCGCGGCGGTGGCGAGCTGGAGACCGAGGTCGCCGACCGTGCCGCGCCCGTCGTGCTGCGCCACGCCGACAAGCTGCCCGACGGCGGCACGCTCGTCGTGGTCAGCCACGGCGGCACGATCCGCACGACGATCGGCCGGCTGCTGGGCCTGGAGGCGCACCACTGGGAGGGCCTGGGCGGCCTCTCCAACTGCTCCTGGTCCGTCCTCGGCGAGGGGGCCCGGGGCTGGCGTCTGCTGGAGCACAACGCGGGCACGCTGCCCGAGCCGGTCCTCGGCGACGACGACTGAGCAGACCGCGCGCCGGCGAACCGGGGCGCGGTGGGGCTGCCCGGGAGCCCCGGAGCCCTTCTGCGGCGCTTCCGAGGGCGCTCCGGGCCGGTCGCAGGGTCCGCTCCCCGCCGCTCTCGTCCCGCTCCCTGAGTGGCCCGGCAGTGCCGGACGGCCGTCCCGGAGCGGCCGCACGGGCCTCCCGGACCCCGTCCGGGAGCGGGCGGAGGGCCCGGGACCGGCCGGATTTCACTTTCCGGCTGGTCACAGGCTAAGGTTCTTCTTGTTCGCAGCGCGGAGCGCGAAGAACACAAGGGGCTATAGCTCAGTTGGTAGAGCGCTTGCATGGCATGCAAGAGGTCAGGAGTTCAATTCTCCTTAGCTCCACAAGCTTCATCCGGATCCCGTCCCCACAGGGGGCGGGATCTCGTGTTTCCGGGCCCCGCCGGCCGCCCTCGTGCCGCCGAAAGCGGCGATCCTGCGACCGGCGACGCACGGGTTCCCCGACGCCGGTGACCCCCTTGCCCCGCCATGGCAGAATCGGGACGGCTGAAGGGGGACGAAGGCCTGGACGGGAGGGAGAGGCGATGCCCGGAGGCGGCAACGAGGAGAACGACGACCGGCTCCTCGCTGCGGACGCCCGTGCTCGCCTCAGCTGCCCCTCATGTGGTTCGTCCCACGTTGCCCAAGTTCTCGGCGACAACGGAGGTATCTCGTACGTGTGCACCGCCTGCGGCCACAGCTGGAGCTGAATGATGGGTGCACACCGGAGGAAGTGCGACTGGTGCGGCAGCGGCACGCCGATCGTCCGGGACATGGACCCGGTCAACCCCGAGTACCAGTACTGGTGCGAGGAGTGCGCGCGGGCGCTGATCATAAAAGGCGACCCCATCGAGACGTACCGTGAGCTCGAGGGGGAGCCGATCTACGGGCGGCTGCTCGACGAACACTGCACGCTCAAGCGCTTCTACTCCTTCGCGACGGCCTGACGTACCGGTCCGGGAGTGCCATCTCGCGTGCGTGCAGGGCGAGTTGGGGTCGGCCCGGGTCTGGGCGCCTGTCGCGGCGGGTACGGGCGGAGGGCCGGCCCGGCGCCGCACGCCGGCGACCGGGCCCGGGCCGCGATCGCGGTCACGAAAGCGGATGTTTCCGACCATCCCCGTGCGGAACGGAAACGATTTGGTGAACCACCGGGGGGACCGTGTAATGTTCTCTGTGTCGCCGCGGGGGAGACCCGAGGAAACGAAGCGGCTGACAACGAGGGGCTATAGCTCAGTTGGTAGAGCGCTTGCATGGCATGCAAGAGGTCAGGAGTTCAATTCTCCTTAGCTCCACAGCAGCTCGTCAGAGCACACCCAGAGGGCCATCCGATCGGATGGCCCTCTTCCGTGTGTCAACCCTGGCCGCTGCCAAGCGCCTTGCGGTCGCCGCCCGGCGGCAGGGCCGGCTTGCTGCCCCGCGGGGCCGGCGCCTGCTCGATGCGCAGCGCCAGCGCGGGACAGCGGCGGACGGCACGCTGCGCGCGACCGCGCAGATGCATCGGAACGGCAGCCTCCGCCACGGAGGGGAAACCGTCGGCGCCCATACGGATCAGCTCGGGCACGATCTCCGCGCAGATGCCGTGGCCCTGGCACAGCGTCCAGTCCACCGCGAGCTTCTCACCGCTCGGGATGGACTCCTGCGCCTCCTGGCCGCCGGGACCGGGCAGCGGCAGCACACCGACGGTCTCCCGGCCGCAGCCGCCGTGCAGGACGTGCGCGGCCAGGTCGTCCGTGAACGCCGACAGGGTCGAGGAGAAGAACCGCGCGGAGCCGTCGGGGTGCTTGCACGCCCCCCGGCCCTTGACCGCCTGCGTGACCTCGCGCAGCGCCTCCAGGGCGGCCGGTCCGCCGCCGTTGATCACGTCCGAGAGGCCGCCCGCCGCCGCGGGCAGACCCAGCTTGCACGGGCCGCACTGGCCCGCCGTCTCGGCCGCGAGCCAGTTGGCCACGCGCTGCGCCTCACCGAGCGGGCAGGTCTCCTGGCCGATCGGGAGGATCGCGCCGGCGCCGAGCGCGCCGCCCACATTGGCCAGCGACTCCCGTGAGATCACGGCCTCGTGGGTCGCGGCGGCGTCGATCCAGTTGCCGTGGTAGCCACCGGTCAGCACGCCCTGGGGGACCGGCGGGGCGCCCGCGAGCTGCAGGACGTACCGCATCGGCACGCCCGTCGGCACCTCGATCACCATGGGGCGCGCGACCGCGCCGGAGACCGTCAGCATCACCGTGCCCGGTTCGTTCTCCAGGCCCGTGTGGCCGTAGCGGCGGGCCCCGATCCGGGCGGCGACGGCGAGCTGGGCGAACGTCTCGGCGTTGGACAGCAGCGTCGGCGCCCCCGCCACACCGGACTCGGCGGCGCGCTCACGACGGCCGGGGGGCAGCGCGGGGCCGCCGTTGATCGCCCGGATGATCGCCGAGGCCTCGCCGGAGACCATGCGCTCGGGGTTGCGCTGCACCCGCGCGCGCAGTTGCTGCCCGCGCCGGTCGGACAGACCGCGCTCGGCCAGCGCCGCCCGAATGGAGATCTCCGTGGAGTTGCGGGTCACCGCGACGATCAGGGTGCGCGCACCCAGTGCCTCGGCGGCGAGCAGTGCCCCGTCCAGGATGAGGTGGGGCGCCCGGTTGACCATGACCGTGTCCTTGCGGCACGCCGGCTCGTCCTCACTGGCGTTGATCACCACGACGGGCCGCACACCCCGTCGGATGGCGGCCTTGGCCACGGCCCGCAGCTTCTGGGCGAACGGGAAGCCCGCGCCGCCGCGGCCGCGCAGGGATATGTTCTCGGCCAGCTGGGCCAGCCGCTCGCCGCTCATGGGTTCGAGCGGGCCGTGCACCTTCAGGTGCATGGACAGGTCGAGGCGCTCGACCAGGTCGAATCCCTGGGTGAGCTGGGGCAGGCCGACGACGCGGACCTCGGGGACGTCGGGGAGGGGGGCGTTCACGGTCGTTCTCCTGCAGGTGCGTTCCAAGGTTCCCCGGCCGTGGGCGGATACAGCGGGCCGGGCGGCGGCTGGGTCTCGTCGAACGGGCCCGGGAAGGGCTCCGCGGACGGAGTGCCGTCGTAGCCGCCGGGGGTGCCGGCGGTGCCGTACGGGGGGACGGGGTCGTACCCGGCACCCGGAGGTGCCGCGTACGGCTCGCCGTACGGGGAGGTCGTGCCGGTGTCGTACGGGGACGACACGGGCGGCTGGGGGAAGGCCTGGGCCGGCGGCGGCGGGGAGGGCGTCGGCCAGCTCGCGGCGCGGGGCGAGGGGTCGTCGGGGACGACCGGCAGCTCCTCCGTCATGGGGATGCGTTCGGCGAACGGCACGTCGCCCGCGGAGCGGCCCTGCGGCGCCGTGGGCCCACCGGTGCGCGGGGAGCCGTCACCCGCCCGGGAAACGGCGCGGTAGGCGGCGGAGATCCCCGTTCCGGGGCCGTCGCCGGACAGCGGCCCGCCGGTCGCCGGGCCGGCGCCGGGGAACGACCCCGTGGCCGCGGCCGGCTCGGACGAGGGGGCCGGTGCCGTGTCGTAGAGCTGCTGGGTGGCCTCGTACAGCTGCGGGGACGGGGCGGCGAGCCGGCGCGTCTCGCCGCGCGGGGCGCCGAGCGGCTGCCCCAGCGGGGATCCGAGCGGCGCGCCCAGCGGCCTGCCCAGGGGGTCGCCGCGGTCGGCGGCGCCGCGCGGGAACTCGCGCTCGAAGCGCGCCTGCGGCTGCGAGGGGATGCCGGACGTGCCCGGCAGGGGCGCCGAGGCCATGTCCCGCGCGCTCTGCTCGGCGGCTCCGGGGACATCGCCGGACGCGCCGGTCAGGCTCATGACCCGCTCGACGAGCTGCCGCTTCACCGGGCGCGGCAGCAGCCGCAGCGACACGGCGGCGGCGACTCCGGCCAGGGCCAGGCTGTACATGACGATCACCCAGCCGGCGGCGGGGCGGCCCGCGAAGAGGCCGTGCACGAGGGCGGAGCACCAGGCGGGGTACGCCAGCATGTGCAGCGCCCGCCAGCGGCCGGCGAAGCGGCCGTTGCCGGCGAGTGCGCTGCGCGCGGCGCCGGTCGAGGCGGCGGTCACCATCAGCAGACCGGCGAGCGAGCCGAAGCCGATGAGGCCCGACGTGCCGGTGATGCCGAGGCCGAACGGCACGAGGGCGCCGAGGAGTTCGACGTGGCCGAGGGAGACCTTGACCGTGATGTGCAGCAGCAGGAAGCCGAGCGAGGCGACGGCGGTGCTTCTGTGGATGGCCTGGGCGAGCAGGCGGTGGCGCGTGGAGAGGAACACGCGGTCGGTGGCGATGAGGCCCCAGGCGACCGATGCGGTCAGGGAGACCAGGGACAGTACGCCGGTGGTGAAGTCCAGCGCTGCGCGGAAGGAATCACTTCCACCGATGGCGAGCAGGGGTATGAGCACGAGAGCGGCGACAATCAGTCCGCCCTGTGCCTGCCGGCTCATGCCCGGTTCACCGGGCGACGAACGGATCTTGCGACGAGGGTTCATGGGGGCTCCGAATGGTGCGGGAAAGCGGTCCCGTCGTCGCACTCTAAGTGGCGTCATACCAGTGGGTACGAGTTTTCGAGGTTTAGTGGTCAGCCTGACCGACAACTGACTCTGAGGTTGCCCCGGATAGGGGTGATACGCCGAGTAACTCGGGCCGTCCGAAACGGTTCTTCACCGATGCGGGCGATGCTCTCCACTCACCGGGCGTGACTCCGTCGCCCTCCGGGAGGCTTTCCGGGAGCCGCCGGACGCCTGGCAGAGCACACAAGCGGGGCCATCGGGTCCGGTTCCGGACGCGGCCGTGGACGGTGTTTCCGCCGGTACTCCCAGGTCCTCGCCCGTTCCCGCGGGGCGGACACTCTGTGCGGCGGGAAGGTGGCCTGCTGTACCCTGACGCCATGCGTGCCGTACGCCTTCTGCTTAGCGAGCCGCGCTGATCAGTCCCGACCGTTGATGACAAGGTCGGAATCGGCGCGGCGTCCCCTCCTGTGCGAGGGGATTTTTCGTTTCAGGCAATCGCAGGCAGAGACGATCGATGGAGCTTTAAGGATCATGAGCGAGACGAATTCCTCCCCCGTGGCCTCCGGCACGGGTGGGACCCCCTCCGCCGAGGCGGCCGCACCCCACCGCTACACGGCGGCCATGGCCGCCGACATCGAGGCACGCTGGCAGGACTTCTGGGACGCCGACGGCACGTACGAGGCACCCAACCCGAGCGGTGATCTGGCCGGGGACGCCGACGTCGTGGCACGGCCCAAGAAGTTCATCATGGACATGTTCCCGTACCCCTCGGGTGCGGGCCTGCACGTCGGCCACCCCCTGGGCTACATCGCCACCGACGTCTACGCCCGGCACCAGCGGATGACCGGCCACAACGTGCTGCACACCCTGGGCTTCGACGCGTTCGGCCTGCCCGCCGAGCAGTACGCCGTGCAGACGGGCACCCACCCGCGCGTGTCCACCGAGGCCAACATCGAGAACATGAAGATCCAGCTGCGCCGGCTGGGCCTGGGCCACGACAAACGCCGGTCGTTCGCGACGATCGACCCGGACTACTACAAGTGGACCCAGTGGATCTTCCTGCAGATCTTCAACTCCTGGTACGACGAGGAGGCCGGGAGGGCCCGGCCGATCGACGACCTGGTCGCCCTGTTCGAGAGCGGCGAGCGCGCCGCGCCCGGAGAGCGCCCCTGGAGTGAACTGAGCGCCGTCGAGCGTGCCGACGTCCTGGGCGGCTACCGCCTGGCGTACGCCTCGGACGCGCCCGTCAACTGGTGCCCCGGCCTGGGCACCGTGCTGGCCAACGAGGAGGTCACCGCCGACGGCCGTTCCGAGCGCGGCAACTTCCCCGTCTTCAAGGCCAACCTGCGCCAGTGGAACATGCGCATCACCGCCTACGCGGACCGGCTGCTGGACGACCTGGACGCGCTGGACTGGCCCGAGGCCATCAAGCTGCAGCAGCGCAACTGGATCGGCCGCAGCGAGGGCGCGCGCATCGACTTCACCGTCGACGGCCACGACGACGCCCGCGTCACGGTCTTCACCACCCGTCCCGACACCGTGTTCGGCGCCACCTACATGGTGCTGGCGCCCGAGCACGACCTGATCGACGCGGTCCTGCCCGCCGAGTGGCCCGAGGAGGCCCAGGGCAAGGACGCCTGGACCGGCGGCGCCGCCACCCCCGCCGAGGCCGTCGCCGAGTACCGCAAGCAGGCCCAGACCAAGAGCGACGTCGAGCGCCAGACCGAGCACAAGGACAAGACCGGTGTCTTCACCGGCGCCTACGCCGTGAACCCGGTCACCGGGGCGCGCATCCCGGTCTTCGTGGCCGACTACGTGCTGATGGGCTACGGCACCGGCGCCATCATGGCCGTCCCCGGCCAGGACGAGCGCGACTGGGAGTTCGCCGAGGCGTTCGGCCTGCCCATCGTCCGCACCGTTCGGCCCCCGGAGGGCTGGGAGGGCGAGGCGTTCACCGGCCAGGGCCCGGCGATCAACTCCTCGAACGACGAGATCTCCCTGGACGGCCTGGAAGTGGCCGAGGCCAAGGCGAAGATCACCGACTGGCTGGTGGCCAAGGGCATCGGCGAGGCGACCATCAACTTCCGGCTGCGCGACTGGCTGTTCAGCCGGCAGCGCTACTGGGGCGAGCCGTTCCCGATCGTCTACGACGAGGACGGCGTGGCCCACGCGCTGCCCGAGTCGATGCTGCCGCTGGAGCTGCCGGAGGTCGACGACTACTCGCCGCGCACCTTCGACCCGGACGACGCCGACACCCAGCCCGAGACCCCGCTCTCGCGCAACGCGGAGTGGGTCGACGTCGAACTGGACCTGGGCGACGGGGTCAAGCGGTACCGCCGTGAGACCAACACCATGCCGAACTGGGCCGGTTCGTGCTGGTACGAGCTGCGCTACCTGGACCCCCACAACGCCGACAGGCTGGTCGACCCGGCGATCGAGCAGTACTGGATGGGCCCCCGCGAGGGACAGCCGCACGGCGGAGTGGACCTGTACGTGGGCGGCGCCGAGCACGCCGTGCTGCACCTGCTGTACGCGCGCTTCTGGTCCAAGGTGCTGTACGACCTGGGGCACGTCTCGTCCGCCGAGCCGTTCCACAAGCTGTACAACCAGGGCATGATCCAGGCCTACGTGTACCGGGACGCCCGCGGCTTCCCGGTGCCGGCCACCGAGGTCGAGGAGCGCGACGGCAGGTTCGTCCACGGCGAGGATTCCGTCCGGCGCGAGCTGGGCAAGATGGGCAAGTCCCTGAAGAACGCCGTCACCCCGGACGAGATCGCCGCCGAGTACGGTGCCGACACCCTGCGCCTGTACGAGATGGCGATGGGCCCCCTGGACGTCTCCCGTCCCTGGGACACCCGTGCCGTCGTCGGCCAGTACCGGCTGCTGCAGCGCCTGTGGCGCAATGTCGTCGACGAGACGACCGGCGAGGTCACCGTCGTGGACGCGGAGCCGGACGAGGCGACCCTGCGCGCCCTGCACAAGGCCATCGAAGGCGTCGGCCAGGACATGGAGGCGATGCGCTTCAACACCGCCATCGCCAAGATCACCGAGCTGAACAACCACCTGACCAAGACGGGCGGCCCGGTCGCCCGCTCGGTGGCCGAGCGCCTGGTGCTGCTGATCGCCCCGCTGGCCCCGCACATCGCCGAGGAGCTGTGGCGCAGGCTGGGCCACTCCGGCTCGGTCGTGCGCGAGGACTTCCCGGTGGCCGACCCCGCCTACGTCGTGGACGAGACCGTGACCTGCGTCGTGCAGATCAAGGGCAAGGTCAAGGCCCGACTGGAGGTCTCCCCGTCGATCGGTGACGCGGAACTGGAGGCGCTGGCCGTGGGCGACCCGGCGGTCGTGGCGGCCCTGGGCGGCGCGGGCATCCGCAAGGTGATCGTGCGGGCGCCGAAGCTGGTGAACATCGTCCCGGCGTAACGGGGACCCGTTCACGGGCCGGGGCCCGGCAGCCGTCCGGCCCCGGCCCTGATCTTTCCCCTACGGGCAGGTTGGGGGTTCCGCTGGAACCCTCGGCCTGCCCGTTCCGTTTACCGTGGGAGGACACACCGCACACGACTCGGAGGGGCGCCCATGGAAGCCGTCATCCTGATCCTGGCGCTGCTCTTCGTCGCCTTCGTGGCGCTCGGGGTGTACGTCGGCGTCAAGGCGATCGGTGCGGCCAAGCGAGGTGTGGACCGCACGATCACCCAGGCGCGGCGCACCGTCGAGGACACGACGCTGCGCGCGAAGAGCTTCGGGCAGGTCGGCGTGGCCGGCGAGCTGGCCCAGCTGAGACTCCATCTGCGCACGTCGATGAGGGCCACACAGGACGCACTGCACGCGGGCGTGGCCGAGGACGCGTCGCTGCGGGAGTCCATCGGCCTCTTCGAGCGGCTCAGCGCGCACGGGCGGGAGCTCGACGAGGAGCTGCGGCGGCTGGAGCGCGAGCCGGACCGCGGCAGGATCACGGAGCGGCTGCCGCAGCTGCGCGAGCGCGTCGAGCGGATCACCCACTCCGCGGAGTCCCTGCGCTGGGCGGCCCGGGATCGGGCGCGGACGTTCGCCGAGGACGACCTGGAGTCGCTGACGACCCAGATCGACGTGGAGGCGGGAGCGCTGCGCGACTGGTCACGCAGCGAACCGGTGTGGCCCGACCCCGCCGCGGAGCCCTCGGGACCGGGGCCGCAGACGTCGTCGGCGCCCGCACCGCAGGAGCCCGCCGCCGCGGGGGGCCCGGAGCAGGCGCCGGGTGAACCGGAGCAGGGAGCGGGCGCTCAGGAGCCCCGGGCGATCCCGCCACGGGACCCGCGGCTGACGATGAGGTACTCGTGGGACAAGTCCGCCCGGCCGGAGACGACCAACTAGTTCCGTGACGGAAAGGCTGCCGGATAGTCGCGCGTGCGGAGCGCTGACCGGGCAGCCGGGGCCAGTTTCTCTGCGATGACCCGGCGGGACGGGACATCGCGGTCCTTCGGGCCCGGCGGGCCCGTCCTGCGCACCCGGCACGGTGGGAGCGCGGCGTTCCGCGCTGGACAGCGGACCTGCCCCGGACGGAGGCTGTCCACGGACGGAAGCGAGCGGTCGGGCGGGGTCGGGCTCCCGTGCGGCGGCCCCTGCGGGTAACCTCCCGCTCATGTCCCGCCATGTCGCGATCGTCACCGATTCCACGGCCTACCTGCCGCCGCAGACGATGGAGTTGCATGGCATCACAGCGGTGCCACTGACCGTGGTGCTCGGGAACCAGGCCCTCGAGGAGGGCACCGAGATCTCCGCCCGCTCCCTCGCCCAGGCGCTGCAGAAGCGCCGTTCCGTGACGACGTCCCGGCCGAGTCCGGAGACCTTCGCGGCCGCCTACCGGGCGACGGCGGAAGCCGGAGCGGCCGGCATCGTCTCCCTCCATCTGTCCTCGGAGTTCTCCGGCACCTACGACGCCGCGGTGCTGGCGGCGCGGGAGGCGCCCGTGCCGGTGCGCGTGGTGGACACGGGCATGGTGGCGATGGCGCTGGGGTTCTGCGCCCTGGCCGCGGCCGAGGCGGTGGACGCCGGGGGCTCCCTCGACGAGGCGGTGGCGGCGGCCGAGAAACGGGCCGCGGGGACGTCCGCGTTCTTCTACGTCGACACCCTCGAGTATCTGCGCCGGGGCGGCCGTATCGGCGCCGCCCAGGCCCTGTTCGGGTCCGCGCTCGCGGTGAAGCCGCTGCTGCAGCTCGAGGGCGGCCGGATCGAGCTCAAGGAGAAGGTGCGCACCGCCTCCAAGGCGATCGCCCGGCTGGAGGAGCTCGCCGCCGAGCGGGCCGGCGCGGGACGGGTGGACATCGCCGTGCACCATCTCGCCGCGCCGGAGCGGGCGTCGGCGCTGGCGGAGAGATTGCGGGAGCGGGTGCCGAACCTCGGGGAGCTGCACGTCAGCGAGGTCGGCGCGGTGATCGGCGCGCACACGGGGCCCGGGCTGCTGGGGGCCGTGGTCTCACCGAGGTGAGTCCGCGCGACGGCGCGCGGAGCCAGGGAGAGGGCGTGGATGCGGGCTGTCGCCCGCCGAAGGACCGGTTCCCACCGCTGCGGCGGTGTGGGCCGAGCCCCGCCGTTCCGATGGCCCCGGTCGGGTCCTGCCGCGTGGTGGATCCCGGTCCGATCGCGGCGGCGTGTCACTCCGGCGAGTGACGAGGTTTTCCACAACGGCCGGGTTGTCCACCGAAATTGAGCCTGCTCAGCAGGGTCGTGGCGAGCTGCCTACCGTCGGGTGGCATGACTCACCGATCACGCTCTGCGACCAGTGGCCCGGGCCGTGCGCCTGCCTCGGACGGCCGTGTACGCCACCGCCGGCAGCGGCTGGGGGCGGGGAGCCGTCCGGTGCCCGCCACGACCACCTCCTCGCCCCCGGGCGCGGCGCCGCCCTCGACCGCTCGGTTACGCGCCCACGCCCTCTTCCGGACATCGGACGCACCCCGGACCGCGACCGGCCCGCCCGGCCGCTCACCGGAGCCGGCAGCGGTGCGGACACCCCCGCGGGCCCCGGCGGCGGGAGGACCCGGCGAGGGGGAAGACACCCCGCCCGGGCGTGGGCGTCTGCCGTCCGAGCCGCGTGACCCCTCACGATCGGGGCGGGCGGCCGGCGCCGGGCTGCCGCTGCGTGAGCGGACACGGCTGGTCCTGAGGGAGCGGATGCCGTCGTGGGTGCGGCTGCGCTGCGGGCTGGAGCCGAAGACGCTGGCCGCCCTCGCTGTGGTCCTGGTCCTGGGCGTGGTCCTCGCCGCGCAGCACTTCCGGGCCGGGCGGCCGGAGCCGGTGCGCGCGCCCCAGCTGGTCGGGGACGTCCCTCCTGCGCCCGAGGCGACCCGGCCCGGCCCCTCGCCGGGCCCGCCGCCCGCCGAGGAGCCGGCCGGGCGCATCGTGGTCGATGTGAGCGGCAAGGTCCGTCGCCCGGGTGTCCTGCGTCTCCCGGCGGGCTCCCGAGTCGCGGACGCGCTGCGGGCGGCGGGCGGGGTGAGGACCGGCACCGACCTCACCGGCCTCAACCGGGCCCGGGTGCTCATGGACGGCGAGCAGGTGGTCGTGGGCGTCCCGCAGCCGCCCGGTGGGCCCGCTCCGGGCCCTCAGGGGCTGACGGGCGGCGGTGCACCCGGCGGAGGACCACTGAGCCTCAACACCGCCACGGTGGAACAACTCGACACACTGCCGGGCGTCGGCCCGGTGCTCGCCCAGCACATCGTGGACTACCGCACCGAGCACGGCGGCTTCCGCTCGGTCGACGAACTCCGCGAGGTGACGGGGATCGGCGACCGCCGGTTCGCCGATCTGCAGCCCCTGGTGCGGCCATGACCCGGACGGCAGCGGATCTCCCCGGGACCCCGCCGGAGCCGGCCGAAGCCCGCGAGGAGCGCGCGGCCGATCTGCGTCTGGTCATGCCCGCGCTGGCCGCCTGGGGCGCTGCGGCCCTCGGCCTGACGGCACGGCCGCCCTGGCCGGGCGTGGCGGTGCCGGTCTGCCTCGCCGTGGCGGGCGTACTCCTGCTGTCCCCGGCCGTCCGGGCGGCGCACGGCCGGGGTTCCCGGCGGGGCGCGGGCAACAGGGTCGCCGCGGCCGCCGTGCTGTTGTGCACCGCCGCCGGTACGGCCGTCGGCGCGCTGCGCGGGGCGGATCTGTACAGGGGGCCGGTGCCCGAGGCGGCAGGGCAGTACCGGCCGATCAGGGCCGAGTTGACCGTCACCGGCGATCCGCGCACGACACGGCCGCGGGTGTGGGGCGGCCGGGCGGCACAGACCGCCGTCCTGCTGGAGGCGCAGGTCGGCCGGGTCATCACGCCGCAGGGGGAGTCCGTGGCCACCAGGGCACCGGTCCTGGTGATCGTCCGGCCCGGGGCGGCAGCCGGAGCGTGGCTGGCCCTGCTGCCGTCGACGCGGCTCACCCTCACCGCCCGGGCGGAGCCACCGGCGGAGGGAGAAGGCCGGTTCGCGGCCGTGCTGAAGGCGCAGGGCACGGGACCGCCCCGGATCACCGGGCCGCCGACCGCGGTGCAGCGTACGGCGGGGGACCTGCGAGCGGGGCTGCGGCGGGCGACCGAGGGACTGCCGCCCGACGCTCGTGCGCTGCTTCCGGGGCTCGTCGTCGGCGACACCTCCCGTGTCGGGACCGAACTGCACGACGCGTTCAAGGCGACCGATCTGACGCACCTGCTCGCTGTGTCCGGGAGCAACCTCGCCATCGTCCTGTTCCTGCTCGTCGGCCCGCCGGGGAGCGCACTCAGAGCGGAACGAGGCGGTCTGGCGCCCCGGTTGGGCATCTCGCTCCGCGCGACCGCGCTGCTCGGCGGCGCTCTCACCCTGGCGTTCGTCGTCGTGTGCCGGCCGGAGCCGAGCGTGCTGCGCGCCGCGGCCTGCGGGGCGATCACTCTGCTGGCCATCGGCACCGGCCGGCGCAGATCGCTGCTTCCCGCGCTGGCGGGGGCCGTGCTGCTGCTGGTGCTCTGGGACCCGTGGTCGGCCCGTACCTACGGCTTCCTGCTCTCCGTGCTGGCCACCGGCTCGCTCCTCACCCTCGCCCCGCGCTGGAGCGCGGCGCTGCGACAGCGAGGCGTGCCGGGGCGTGTCGCGGAAGCCCTCGCCGCGGCCGCTGCGGCGCAGGCGGTGTGCGCGCCTGTCGTGGTCGTGTTCGCCGAGCGGATCAGCCTTGTGGCGATTCCCTGCAACCTCCTCGCCGAGCCGGCCGTGGCGCCCGCCACGGTGCTGGGGTTCGCGGTGCTCGCCACGGCGGCCGTCTCGACACCGGCCGCCGAACTGCTCGCGCGCCTCGCCGGCTGGCCGGCGGAGTGGATCGCCGGGGTCGCCCGCACCGGGGCCGGCCTGCCCGGAGCGCAGGTCGAGTGGCCCGGCGGTGGGCGGGGCGCCCTGCTGCTGGCCGCCGTCACCGTCGCGACGGTGCTGACGGTGCGCAGGCTGGTGCGGCGCCCCTGGCCGGCGGTGGGATGCGCCCTGCTGCTCGTTCTCCTCGTGCTGCGGCCGCCCCCGCTGACCAGGATCGTCACCGGTTGGCCGCCGCCGGGCTGGTCGTTCGCCATGTGCGATGTCGGCCAGGGCGACGCCACCGTGCTGGCCGCGGGCGAAGGGACGGCCGTGGTCGTGGACGCCGGGCCGGACCCGTCGCTCACCGACCGGTGCCTTCACGAACTGGGCGTCAGGAGCGTGCCGCTGCTCGTGCTGACCCATTTCCACGCCGACCATGTGGCGGGGCTGCCCGGCGCCCTGCGGGGCAGAACCGTCGGCGCGATCCAGACGACGCCCCTCGAAGAACCACGCGACCAGGCCGCGTTCGTGCGGCGGACAGCCCTGGCCGCGAAAGTACCGCTCATCCGCCCGGGACAAGGGGAGCGACGGCGTACGGGAGGGCTCACCTGGCAGGTGCTGTGGCCCGCACCCGGCCCCGTCCCGGGCCCCGGTGCGAAGCCGGGCGAGCCGAACGACGCGAGCGTCACCCTCCTCGCGCGTACGGACACGGGTGTGTCGCTGCTGCTCCTCGGGGATCTCGAACCGCCCGCGCAACAAGGGCTGATACGGGCCCACCCGGTCCTTCCCCGCGTCGACGTCCTCAAGGTCGCGCACCACGGGTCGGCGTACCAGCACCCGGCCCTGCTCGCCGCCGCCCGGCCGAGGGTGGCGCTGATCTCCTGCGGCAGGGGCAACCCGTACGGGCACCCGTCGCCCCGGACCGTCGCGGCCCTGCGGTCCCAGGGCGCGCTGGTGATGCGCACCGACACGGACGGGGCGATCGCCGTCACGGGCTCCGGCGGGGACCTGCGCGCCGTGGCCCGAGGCGCCCAGGCGGCCCCGAGGGCGCCGTGAGCGTCTGGCCACCGCCCGACGGAGGCGACGGCCTCACCGCACGGGGTCGGGCGGGCGGTCGCCGTGGTGCGCCGGATGCGCTCAGCGCACCTCGTCCCGAGGAAACCAACCGGGGCACGAGCGTGGGAATGCCGGTGCCGAGGCGGTGGCCACCCCGAGCCCGCGGGTCCCCGGCCGGCAGATCAGGGCGTCCGTGCGCACCGCGCCCGGCCGCGGGTCTGCGTGGGGTACGTCATGGGGGTGGAACGGTACGCAGCGGGCGGGCCACGGCGCGTCGGACGGTGGACCGATGCGCCTCCGCCCGGCGGCCTAGGACCCGTGACGCATGGCGTGGCGGCCTGCCTTCGGCACAGACTGCACTCATGGACACCGCATCGCAGACCCTGCCGACAGCGACCGTCGACGCCTATCTCCGCCGTATCGGTGCCGACCGTCCCGAGCGGGCGGATTCGGACAGCCTGCGTGAGCTGCAGCAGCGGCATCTGCGGTCCGTGCCCTTCGAGAACCTCGCGATCCACCTGGGCGAGAACGTGGTCCTGGAGGACGAGCCGCTGGTGGCCAAGGTCGTCGGGGCACGCAGAGGCGGGTTCTGTTACGAACTCAACGGCGCTTTCGCGGCGTTGCTGCGCAGTCTCGGCTTCGGAGTCACGCTGTTCCAGGCCCGGGTCTTCAAGGGGGACGGGCAGCTCGGCATCCCGTACGACCACCTCGCCCTGCGGGTGGAGACCACCGACGGAACCGGGCCGTGGCTGGCCGACGTGGGATTCGGTGATCACTGCCACTACCCGCTCCTCCTGGAGGAGCGGGGCGACCAGAGCGATCCGGCCGGTACCTTCCGCATCGCCGACGCACCGGACGGCGACGTCGACGTGCTGCGAAACGGCGAGCCGCAGCTCCGGCTCGACCGGCGACCGCGCGCTCTGGGGGACTTCGAGGCCGGTGCCTGGTACCACCGCACGTCGCCCGCCTCCCACTTCACCCAGAAGCTCGTCTGCTCCCGGCTCACGGACGAAGGCCGGATCACCCTGTCCGGACGCAAGCTCGTCACCACGGCGCAGGGCGAGCGCACGGAGCGGGAACTCGGCGACGACGCCGAGATCCTGGCCGCGTACCGGGAGCACTTCGGGGTGGAACTGGACCGGGTGCCGGAGGTCCGGGAGCGCCGTGCGGGGGACACGGCACAATATGGCGGTGAGTGATGTGAGACATGTGCTCGTCCTGCCCGACCGCGACGCGGCGGAAGAGGTCATCGAGGCGATCGGGGACCACTTCGGCACGGGCGACGAGCCCCAGTTGGTGCGGGACGCCCTGGCGGGGGAGGACGACGCCGAGGACGCGCAGTGGCTGGTGGTCATCGAGGACCCGGAAGGCCGGCTGAGCGCCGTCGAGCTTGACGAGTTCGTGGCCGACTGGGACGGCTGGCGGGAGGAGCCCTAGCATCGAACGCCCTCCCGGGCTCCGAGCTCAGGCTCCCGCGCCGTCGAGCGGGCCGGGGCGCCGTCGAGCGGGCCGGGGCGCGGGGCGGGCGGTGGTGTCGGTGGCCCGTGGGATGCTGGACCGCGATGGTCACCAGGAAGAACACGAACGACGACCCCCTCGCCCCCGTCACGATCGCTGTGGGCCAGGAGGATCTGCTGCTGGACCGAGCCGTGCAGCAGGTGGTTGCGGCCGCCCGAGCCGCCGACGCCGACACGGACGTCCGCGATCTCACCCCCGATCAGCTCCAGCCCGGCACACTCGCCGAGCTGACGAGCCCTTCGCTGTTCGCCGAGCGCAAGGTCGTCGTCGTGCGGAACGCGCAGGACCTCTCCGCCGACACGATCAAGGACGTCAAGGGCTATCTCGCCGCACCGGTCGAGGAGATCACGCTCGTCCTGCTGCACGCGGGCGGCGCGAAGGGGAAGGGTCTGCTCGACGCGGCGCGCAAGGTCGGCGCGCGTGAGGTGGCGTGCCCCCGGACGACGAAGCCCGCGGAGCGACTGACGTTCGTGCGCTCCGAGTTCCGCACCCTCGGGCGTTCGGCGACCCCCGAGGCGTGCCAGGCCCTCGTCGACGCCATCGGCAGCGACCTCAGGGAGCTGGCGAGCGCGGTCTCGCAGCTGGTCGCGGATGTCGAGGGCACCATCGACGAGGCGGTCGTCGGCCGCTACTACACCGGGCGCGCGGAGGCATCCAGCTTCACCGTGGCCGACCGCGCGGTCGAAGGCCGTGCGGCCGAGGCGCTGGAGGCGCTGCGCTGGTCGCTCTCGACCGGCGTCGCCCCCGTCCTGATCACCAGCGCGCTGGCGCAGGGTGTCCGGGCGATCGGCAAGCTCTCGTCGGCACGCGGCGGCCGCCCCGCCGATCTCGCGCGTGAGCTCGGCATGCCGCCCTGGAAGATCGACCGCGTCCGCCAGCAGATGCGCGGCTGGACGCCGGACGGTGTGGCGCTCGCCCTGCGCGCTGTCGCCGAGGCGGATGCGGGGGTGAAGGGAGGCGGCGACGACCCGGAGTACGCGCTGGAAAAGGCGGTGGTGACGGTCGCCCGTGCGGCCCGGCTGCGCCGCTGACCCGCCGCAGGCGGTCGCGCGCCCGCCGTCTCGGTACCGTGCTCGTACGCAGCCGTCTGTGCCGCCTGTGCCGCTGACCCGCCGCAGGCGGTCGTGCGCCCGCCGTCTCGGTACCGTGCTCGTACGCAGCCGTCTGCGCCGTCTGCGCCGTCTGCGCCGCCGACGACGGCGCCAAGAGCCTCGCCTTCTCGCTCGCCCCCGCCCCCGCGCCGCGGACGGAGCCGCAGCCCCTGCGGCCCGTTCCCTTGCCTCCCGGCCCCCTCGGCTCGGCTTACCCCGCTCCTGGGTCGAGCCGCTCCGGAACCAGCAGGACGACGGCCGGATGTGCCGGTGTGCCGGTCGGGCGACAAGCGACACATGGCGGGCGGGGACGGACGCGCCGCGCCCGAGGCGGGCGCCGAAGCAGACATCCGACGCGCGGGGTGGGGCAGGAAATCTGCCCCCTGCGGGAGCAGTCGCCGGTCAGTGCCCCCGGGCTCGCCACTCGGAAGCAAGGACGGCCCAGAGTTGCTTGTCGTAGCGCACGCCCTCGTACGGCCATGCCTCGCGGCGCACACCCTCCAGCGTCATGCCGAGCCGCTCGGCCACCGCTGAACTGCGGTCGTTGTCCGCCCGGCAGTGCCACTCGGCCCGGTGCAGCCCCCGGGACGTGAACGCCCAGTCCAGCAACGCGCCGCACGCCCGAGTGACCAGGCCGTGGCCCTCGGCGGACGGCTCCAGCCAGCAACCGATCTCGCACGAGCCGGAAGCGGGATGGAAATCGGTGAACATCACACCGCCGACCAGCACCCCGTCCCGCCGGATGCCGTACAGGCGGGCTCCGTCGTCCGCCTGGCGTTCGGCGTACCGCTGGAGCGTCGCCCGCGCCCCGTCCACGTCGTCCGTGACGAAGGACGCCCCGACCCACGGACGAATGTGTTCGCGAGCCCGGTCCAGATGGTCGGCGAACTCCTCGGCATGCCAGACCTCCAGTGGACCGAGGCGGACACCGTCCCGCAGCGGCATTGAGAACATCAGAGGCCTCCCTGTTCACACAACAAGCGTTATGGGAATGTACCGTGGCGGCATGCCACGCACCAAGGGAGATCACGAGGGCCGCCGACGCGACGTCTCCGCAGCGGTCTGGCAGGTCATGGCCTCGCGCGGCTTCGCCGGTCTGACCCTGCGCGCCGTCGCCGCCGAACTCGGCGCGACGACCGGTCTGCTCACGCACTACTTCCCCACCAAGCAAGCCTTGGTGGAGTACGCCCTGGACCTGCTCGAACAACGCACGCTCGCCCGCCCCCGCCGACATTCGGGCGAGGGGCTGGCAGCCCTCAGGGACGCGTTGCTGGACATCCTGCCGCTGACCCCGGAGGCCGTCGACAGCAACCGGATCTGGGTCTGCTCCTGGGATGCCGCGCTCTCCGACACCGGGCTGAGCGCCGACTACGCCCGCAAGTACGCCCAGGGCCGCGACAGACTGACCGAGCGTGTGGCTGCGGCTCAGGAGCTCGGGGAACTGTCACCCGGCAGCCCCGCGCACATCGCGGCCGGCGCCCAGTCCTTCGTTCTCGGACTGGTGGTCCAGGCCCTGTTCGACCCGGCGGGGTTCCCCCCGCAGCGGCAGGTCGAGCTCCTGGACGACTACCTGGCGGGCCTGAGTGCCCGCACGGATCCGGCAGCGGCGGCAACGTCTGCAGCAACGGCAGCACCGGCGGCGGCAACGCCCGCGTCGGCGGCAACAACGGCAACGCCGACAGCACCCGCGGCATCCACCTCACCGACGGCGTCCCGGCGCGATCCCGATCCCGACCGGGGCCTCTGAGCGCCGCGGATCGACCGACGACAGCCCCGCCCGCCGCCGCACAACCCGAAAACCCCGCCTTCCCGAACCGGGGAAGAACGGGGAGGCGGGGTCTTCGGGTCCGGCCGAGGCCGGGAAGTCGGTGGACTCGCACCCGCGTGGCGAACGCAGGCCGCGTGCGAATCCGGGTGCCGGGGTCCGGGGACGGATGAGAGAGGGCCCGTCTGGTCCGGTCCGGCGATCAAGTCGTCCGGCGGGTCACCCCGAGGGGGTCGCTGCCGGAGGTCCCGGGGTCACCCCCGGGGCGGGAGCTCAGCCCTGGAGGGAGGCAACCTTGGACGCCAGCGCCGACTTCTTGTTGGCGGCGGCGTTCTTGTGGATGACGCCCTTCGAGACGGCCTTGTCGAGCTTGCGGGTCGCCTCGCGAGCGGCCACGGTGGCCTTCTCGACGTCACCCGCGGCGACAGCCTCGCGGGCCTTGCGGATCGCGGTCTTGAGCGAGGACTTGACGGCCTTGTTGCGCAGGCGCGCCTTCTCGTTCGTCTTGTTCCGCTTGATCTGGGACTTGATGTTCGCCACGAAAGAGCCTTTTCAGGATTGATGATCTTGGAAGGCGTGTCCCGCACCCATGACCTTCAGGGACGGCCCTTCCGAGGACACGACTCTTGCGAGTGCATGACCTTCCGGGCACATGACCTTCCGGGCACGGGAGGTGCCTCCGGAGAGGACACACGAGACACAGCTGGCCAGACTACCAGCGCCTCTCCGACCGGCCCAAACCGAGCACAGCCCCGCAGCCATGGGACCATGGAGGCTGCGTATCGATCCGACATCGACCCGAGACGAGCGCTCGGCGCTCAAGAATCAGGACCCTGCGTGCCCGCGACCCCTACCAATGTGCCCGAGCCGAGCCGTACCGACCCGGCGCTGATCCGCAACTTCTGCATCATCGCGCACATCGACCACGGCAAGTCCACGCTTGCCGACCGGATGCTCCAGCTGACCGGCGTGGTCGAGCAGCGGCAGATGCGCGCCCAGTACCTCGACCGCATGGACATCGAGCGTGAGCGCGGCATCACGATCAAGTCCCAGGCCGTTCGTCTGCCCTGGGCGCCCACCACGGGCGAGGGGCAGGGCCGGACCCACATCCTCAACATGATCGACACCCCGGGCCACGTCGACTTCACCTACGAGGTGTCCCGCTCGCTCGCCGCGTGCGAGGGCACGGTCCTGCTGGTGGACGCGGCCCAGGGCATCGAGGCGCAGACCCTCGCCAACCTCTACCTGGCGATGGAGAACGACCTCACCATCGTCCCGGTGCTCAACAAGATCGACCTGCCGGCCGCGCAGCCCGAGAAGTTCTCCGAGGAGCTCGCCAACCTCATCGGCTGCGACCCCTCGGACGTCCTCAAGGTCTCGGCCAAGACGGGCATGGGCGTGGAGGCGCTGCTGGACCGGGTGGTCCAGGACGTGCCGGCCCCGGTCGGCGTCAAGGACGCCCCCGCCCGCGCGATGATCTTCGACTCGGTGTACGACTCCTACCGCGGCGTCGTCACGTACGTACGAGTCATCGACGGCCAGCTCAACAAGCGCGAGCGCATCCGGATGATGTCCACCGGTGCCACCCACGAGCTGCTGGAGATCGGCACCAACTCCCCGGAGATGCTCCCGGCGGACGGACTCGGCGTCGGCGAGGTCGGCTATCTCATCACGGGTGTGAAGGACGTCCGCCAGTCCAAGGTCGGTGACACCATCACGACCCTGCACAAGGGCGCCACCGAGGCGCTCGGCGGTTACAAGGACCCGAAGCCGATGGTGTTCTCGGGCCTGTACCCGCTCGACGGCTCGGACTACCCCGAGCTGCGCGACGCCCTCGACAAGCTCCAGCTCAACGACGCGGCGCTGGTCTACGAGCCGGAGACGAGCGCCGCCCTGGGCTTCGGCTTCCGCGTCGGCTTCCTCGGGCTGCTCCACCTCGACGTGATCCGCGAGCGCCTGGAGCGCGAGTTCGGTCTGGACCTGATCGCGACCGCGCCGAACGTGGTCTACCGGGTGGTCATGGAGGACGGCACCGAGCACACCGTCACCAACCCGAGCGAGTTCCCCGAGGGCAAGATCTCCGAGGTCTACGAGCCGGTCGTGCGTGCGACGATCCTGGCGCCGAGCGAGTTCATCGGCTCGATCATGGAGCTCTGCCAGAACCGGCGCGGCGTGATGCTCGGCATGGACTACCTCTCCGAGGACCGGGTCGAGATCCGCTACACCCTGCCCCTCGCCGAGATCGTCTTCGACTTCTTCGACCAGCTGAAGTCCAAGACCCGCGGCTACGCCTCGCTGGACTACGAGCCCACCGGCGAGCAGGGCGCCCAGCTGGTGAAGGTCGACATCCTGCTGCACGGCGACAAGGTCGACGCCTTCTCCGCGATCACCCACCGGGACCAGGCCTACGCCTACGGCGTGCGGCTCGTCGCCAAGCTCAAGGAGCTCATCCCGCGGCAGGCCTTCGAGGTGCCGGTCCAGGCGGCGATCGGCTCCCGGGTCATCGCCCGCGAGACGATCCGGGCCATCCGCAAGGACGTCCTGGCCAAGTGCTACGGCGGTGACATCTCCCGTAAGCGGAAGCTGCTGGAGAAGCAGAAGGAAGGCAAGAAGCGGATGAAGATGGTCGGCTCGGTCGAGGTGCCCCAGGAGGCGTTCATCGCCGTGCTGTCCAGTGACGACTCCGCCGGCGGCAAGGCGAAGAAGTAGCGGGGGAGTAACGCGAGAGCACCCGTCGGCGGAGTGGTGGCGTAACGCGAAAGCACCAGTCGGCCCCGACCGTCCGCTGCGCCCCACAGGCCCGTGCACCCCCGGTGCACGGGCCTGTTCGTTATCAAGCGGCAGCCCGCAGCCCCTTACGTGGCGCAGCGCGGCGCTCTACCCTGATCAGGCCCCGATGGTTACTCGCGAGTTAAACAACTGTGACCAGTCGGGCAATCAGCCCGTCATGCAGCAATGCCGCAGCAGGCCCGGAGGATGTCGTGAGCGACACACAGAATCTGATCGAGAACCGACCGCCCTCCGTGGCGACGCTCTTCGTCCAGCGCGTGGCGGCGACTCCCGACGCGGAGGCCTATCGCTACCCGGTTCCCGCCTCCTCCGGGCAGGGGCCCGACGACTGGAAGTCGCTGAGCTGGCAGGAGGCCGCCGAGCGGGTCTACGCCATCGCGGCCGGACTGGTCGAACTGGGCGTGCGTGCCGAGGAGCGGGTGGCCCTCGCCTCCGCCACCCGGGTCGAGTGGATCCTCGCGGACCTCGGCATCCTCTGCGCGGGCGCCGCCACGACGACGGTGTACCCGCAGACGAACGCCGAGGAGTCCGCGTACATCCTCGCCGACTCCGAGAGCCGGGTGCTGATCGCCGAGGACGCCGCCCAGCTGGCCAAGGCCCGTGAGCGGCGCGCCGAGCTGCCGCACCTGAAGCACGTGATCGTGATCGACGAGGCGGGCGCCCAGCCGGCCGAGGGCGACCCCGACGGCTGGGTGCTCTCGCTCGCCGCCCTGGAGGCGCGCGGGGCCGAGTACCTCGCCAAGAACCCGGCCGCCGTCAAGGAGCGGGTCGAGGCGATCACCTCCGACCAGCTCGCCACCCTCATCTACACCTCGGGCACCACGGGCCGCCCCAAGGGCGTCCGGCTGCCGCACGACAACTGGTCGTACATGGCCAAGGCGATCGCCTCGACGGGCCTGGTCACCAAGGACGACGTCCAGTACCTGTGGCTGCCGCTCGCCCACGTCTTCGGCAAGGTGCTGACCTCCGGCCAGATCGAGGTCGGGCACGTCACGGCCGTCGACGGCAGGGTCGACAAGATCATCGAGAACCTTCCGGTGGTCCAGCCGACGTACATGGCGGCCGTGCCCCGCATCTTCGAGAAGGTCTACAACGGTGTGGCCGCCAAGGCGCGGGCCGGCGGCGGCGCCAAGTACAAGATCTTCCAGTGGGCCGCCGGCGTCGCGCGCGCCTACGCCAAGGAGTCCCAGGACAACTACCGCCGCACCGGCAACGCCTCGGTGTCCTTCGGTCTGACCGCGAAGCACAAGGTCGCCGACGCGCTCGTCTACTCCAAGCTCCGCGAGGCCTTCGGCGGCCGGCTGCGTGCCGCCGTCTCCGGCTCCGCCGCCCTCTCGCCCGAGATCGGCTTCTTCTTCGCCGGCGCCGGCATCCACATCCTCGAGGGCTACGGCCTCACCGAGTCCAGCGCCGCCTCCTTCGTGAACCCCGGCGAGGCGTACCGCACCGGCACCGTCGGCAAGCCGCTGCCCGGCTGCGAGGTGCGCATCGCGGACGACGGCGAGATCCTGCTGCGCGGCCCCGGCATCATGGAGGGCTACCACGGGCTGCCCGAGAAGACGGCCGAGGTCCTGGAGTCCGACGGCTGGTTCCACACCGGCGACATCGGCGAGCTCTCCCCCGACGGCTACCTCAAGATCACGGACCGCAAGAAGGACCTGATCAAGACCTCCGGCGGCAAGTACATCGCGCCGGCCGAGGTCGAGGGCCAGTTCAAGGCGGTGTGCCCGTTCGTTTCGAACATCCTGGTGCACGGCGCCGACCGCAACTACTGCACCGCGCTCATCGCGCTCGACGAGGCCGCCATCCTCGGCTGGGCCAAGGAGAACGGCCTGGAGGGCAAGTCGTACGCCGAGGTCGTCGCCGCCCCGCAGACGGAGCGGCTCGTCGACGGCTACGTCCAGCGGCTCAACGAGACGCTCCAGCGCTGGCAGACCATCAAGAAGTTCCGTCTGCTGCCGCGCGACCTGGACATCGAGCACGGCGAACTGACGCCGAGCCTGAAGCTGAAGCGCCCGGTCGTCGAGCGCGAGTACAAGGACCTCATCGAGGGCATGTACGAGGGCGCCCGCGAGGCGTGACACCACCGCTCGGCGGCCCGTCGCCCGGCCCTGTGCCGCGACGGGCCGCCGAGCCGTTCTCCCGGCCCCACCGGCCCGCCGCCGAGTCGTTCTCCCGGCCCCACCGGCCCGCCGCCGCCCGCACCCCCGGCCGCGCCCGGCTCCCTCGAACAGCCCCACTTCGATGACTCCGTGCTTATGGACGCGCTCGGTCTGTCACTCTGTCCGTGTCGTCGTTGCCCCGTGGGCAATACGGCAGGGAAACAGAGCGCACAGACCCGGCAGCCACACAGACCGGACAGGAGTCGCCGCGTGGGGTCCGTTCCGATGCAGCAGGAGACCACTCACCGTTCGGTGCACCTGCTCTCTCAGCGTGGCGACGCACGCTCGGTCGCCCGTACCAGCCTCCCGGGGAACCCGCTCGCCGCGTCCGCCGCCCGCCGCTTCGCGCGGACCGCACTCGCCGACTGGACGCGGCTCGGGACGGTCACCACGCGGGGCACGGACCGGCTCGCCGACGACGCCGTGCTGGTCGTCAGCGAACTCGTCACCAACGCCGTCGTCCACGCGGGCACCGGCGTCGAGGTCCTCGCCCGGCTCGACCCGGCCACCGGCGACGACCCCGCCTCCCTGGTGATCGAGGTCTCCGACCACCATCCGTCGCGGGCGGTGCGCAGCGACGGCCCCGAGCCGGACGGCACGGCCCCGGGGGAACCGGAGTACGGGCGCGGACTCCATCTCGTCGCCACCCTCGCCGCGTCCTGGGGGATCACCTACCGGCCGGGTCTCAAGACGGTCTGGGCGCGCCTGCCGCTCGACGGGTTCGACGGAGGCGCCCCGGCCGGAGGCGCCCCGGCCGGGGGCGGCGAGGCCGCCGGGCAGCGTGGGGTGCGGGCCGCGGAGATCCTGGCCCCCTCGCCGCGCAGGAGCGTCCGTGACGACCGCGCATGGGTCGGCCGCGGCGCGCTCTCCTTCCTCGCCGAGGCGTCCGACCTGCTCGCCGGGCAGCTCGACGAGGACATGGTCGCCGCCCTCGCCGGACAGCTGCTGGTGCCCAGGCTCGCCGACTGGTGCGCGGTCTGGCTGGACGGCGAGACGGGCCCGGCGCCCCGGCCGGCCCGGGTCTGGCACGCGGACGAGTCCGCCATCGAGGGCCTGCGGGAGGCTCTGGCCGGGGACCCGCCCCGGTTACCGGACGAGCCGCGCGGCACGGCCGTGCCGGTCCGGGTCGCCTGGCCGCCCACGGGCGCGGGCAGCGCGGTCGCGTTCCGGCTCACCGTCGGCGCACGACCGCTCGGCACCCTGCTGCTCGGCCGGGAGGCGCCGCCCGGAGTCCCCGACGAGGCGATCGCCCTGCTCGAGGACTTCGCCCGCCGCGTCGGCCTCGCCATCGGCGCCGCCCGCCAGTACACCCGGCAGGCCACGATCAGCCGGGTCCTGCAGCGCGGCCTCCTGCCCGCCCAGGTCGCCCGCATCCCCGGTGTCGACAGCTCCCTGGTGTACGAGCCGAGCGACGAGGGGCTCGCGGGTGGCGACTTCTACGACATCTTCCCGGCGGGCAGCGGCGGCCGCTGGTGCTTCATGCTCGGCGACGTCCAGGGCAGCGGGCCCGAGGCCGCCGTCGTGACCGGCCTCGCCCGGCCCTGGCTGCGGCTGCTCGCCCGCGAGGGCTACCAGGTCGCCGGTGTCCTCGACCGGCTGAACGGCCTGCTCCTCGACGACGCGCTGGAAGCGGCCGAGGCGGCGGCGCTGATGGCGGCCGGCCCCGCCGTCGCCGGCAGCGCGGGCGCGGGCTCCGGCGCCGCCCACGAGGGGCCTCAGTCCCGGTTCCTCTCCCTGCTCTACGGCGAGCTGACACCGCTGCCGGAGGGCGGCGTCCGCTGCACCCTCGCCTGCGCCGGCCATCCGCTGCCCCTGCTCCTGCGCCCCGACGGGACCGTCCGCCCCGCCGCCGCCTCCCAACTGCTCCTCGGCGTGGTCGAGGACGTCGCGTACGAGAGCCAGACCTTCGAGCTCACCCCCGGCGACACCCTGCTGTGCGTCACCGACGGGGTCACGGAGCGACGGTCCGGGCAGCGGATGTTCGACGACTCCGACGGACTCGCCCAGGCACTCGCCGGCTGTACCGACCTCACCGCCGAGGGTGTGGCGAACCGCATACGCCAGGCGGTGCACACGTTCGCGGAGGCCCCGCCCGACGACGACCTCGCCCTGCTCGTGCTCCAGGCCCGCTGACCGGCCCGACGGGCCGGTCGCGCGGGGCGGTACGCGCGGGGTGCCCGGCCGTGGCCGGGACACCCCGCGCGTACCGGACAATGGGATGCATGCCTTCCGCACTGCCTGATGGTGAGCCCATGCCCGTCGACGGGGCGCTGCCCCCGCACGCCCTCACGGGCGCGGGCGACCGGCCCCTCGGGTTCTATCTGCACGTCCCGTACTGCGCCACGCGCTGCGGCTACTGCGACTTCAACACGTACACGGCGAGCGAGCTGCGCGGCACCGGCGGCGTGCTGGCCTCCCGCGACAACTACGCGGACACGCTCGTCGAGGAGATCCGCCTCGCCCGCAAGGTCCTCGGCGACGACCCGAGGCCGGTCAGGACCGTCTTCGTGGGTGGCGGCACGCCCACACTGCTCCCCGCCGCCGACCTCGTCCGGATGCTGGGCGCCGTACGCGAGGAGTTCGGCCTGGCCGAGGACGCGGAGATCACCACGGAGGCGAACCCGGAGTCCGTGGACCCGGACTACCTGTCGGAACTGCGGGCCGGCGGCTTCAACCGGGTGTCCTTCGGCATGCAGAGCGCCCGGCGGCACGTGCTGAAGGTGCTCGACCGCACCCACACGCCGGGGCGGCCCGAGGCGTGTGTCGCGGAGGCCCGGGCCGCGGGCTTCGAGCATGTGAACCTCGACCTCATCTACGGCACCCCGGGGGAGAGCGACGACGACTGGCGCGCCTCGCTCGACGCGGCGATCGGCGCCGGCCCCGACCATGTGAGCGCGTACGCCCTGATCGTGGAGGAGGGCACGCAGCTGGCCCGCCGGATACGGCGCGGCGAGGTGCCGATGACGGACGACGACGTGCACGCGGACCGGTATCTGATCGCGGACGAGGTGCTGGCCGCGGCGGGCTTCGACTGGTACGAGGTCTCCAACTGGGCAGGTTCGGAGGCCGGGCGCTGCCTGCACAACGAGCTGTACTGGCGCGGCGCGGACTGGTGGGGCGCCGGGCCGGGCGCCCACAGCCACGTCGGCGGGGTGCGGTGGTGGAACGTGAAGCACCCCGGCGCGTACGCGGCGGCGCTGGCGGAGGGCCGTTCGCCGGGCGCCGGGCGCGAGGTCCTGCCGGACGAGGACCGGCGGGTGGAGCGGGTGCTGCTGGAACTGCGGCTGCGCGAGGGCTGCCCGCTGGACCTGCTCCGGCCGGCGGGCCTCGCCGCGTCCCGCCGGGCCCTGGAGAGCGGCCTGCTGGAGCCCGGGCCGTACGAGGCGGGCCGGGCGGTGCTCACGCTGCGGGGCCGGCTGCTGGCGGACGCGGTGGTCCGGGACCTGGTGGACTGACGGGGCCACTTGCCCGGCACGGCCTCCTGCCTGCCCGGCGGAGGGGGCGAGGGGCCCGTCCGGGCGCCTCAGGGGCGGCTCACGGCCAGGCTCGGGCCGGCGCATGCCGCGAGCCGAGGCCCTGCGCGTGCGGCGAGGTTCAGGCGCGGGCGGACCCCGGTCCGGGCCTTGGCCCGGCGGTGCGTGCTGCGTGGTTCGGCCGTGCGCGGGCGGCGAGTGTCAGGCCCTGCGCGCCGTGAGGCCGTGCGCGCCGCGAGGTCCTGCGCGTGCTGCGTGGTTCGGGCCCGGGCCGGTCTGGGGCGGCGCCCTGGCCCGGTGGCGTGTGCCGCGTGGTTCGGGCCGTGCGGATGCCGCGAGGCCTCCGGCCCGGGCAGGCCCCGGTCCGAGCCCTCCCCTGCGCATGCGGCGAGGTTCAGGCGCGGGCGGACCCCGGTCCGGGCCCTGGTCCGGCGGTGCGTGCTGCGTGGTTCGGGCCCTGCGCGCCGTTTGAGGTCCTGGGCGTGCTGCGGGTTCGGGCGCGGGCGGCGAGTGTCGGGCCCTGCGCGCCGTTTGAGGTCCTGGGCGTGCTGCGGGTTCGGGCGCGGGCGGCGAGTGTCGGGCCCTGCGCGCCGTTTGAGGTCCTGGGCGTGCTGCGGGTTCGGGCGCGGGCGGCGAGTGTCGGGCCCTGCGCGCCGTTTGAGGTCCTGGGCGTGCTGCGGGTTCGGGCGCGGGCGGCGAGTGTCAGGCCCTGCGCGCCGCGAGGTCCTGGGCGTGCTGCGGGTTCGGGCGCGGGCGGGCCCCGGTCCGGGCCCCGGTCCTGGCCCTGGGGCGGGCCCTGGGGCGGCCTGTGCCGCGATGCTCGGGCCCTGCGCATGCCGCGAGGTCCGGACGCGGGCGGGCACCGTCGCGAGGTCCAGCACCTGCCGGCGCCGCGCGTGTCCGGCCCGTGCTCGCCGCGCGTGCACTGCCTCTCGGCTGCCCCGCGGTGTTCGGGCCGCGCCGGGCTCAGGCCGTCACGAAGTCGATCAGTTCCTCGACCCGCCCCAGCAGCGCCGGTTCCAGGTCCTTGTAGGTGTTCACCCGGGACAGGATGTGCTGCCAGGCCGCCCCCGTGTTCGGCGGCCAGCCGAGCGCCCGGCAGACGCCCGTCTTCCAGTCCTGCCCCCGCGGCACCGACGGCCAGGCGGGGATGCCCAGCGAGGACGGTTTCACGGCCTCCCACACGTCGATGTAGGGGTGACCGACCACCAGGACGTGCGGGTCCGTCACCGACTCCGCGATGCGGGACTCCTTGGAACCCGGCACCAGATGGTCCACGAGGACGCCCAGCCGCGCATCGGCGGCCGGGGCGAACTCGGCGACGACGGCGGGCAGGTCGTCGACGCCCTCCAGGTACTCGACGACCACGCCCTCGATGCGCAGGTCGTCGCCCCAGACCTTCTCCACCAGTTCCGCGTCGTGCCGCCCCTCCACATAGATGCGGCCCGCGCGGGCGACCCGGGCGCGGGCGCCCGGCACCGCGACCGACCCGGAGGCCGTGCGGGTGGGCCGCGCCGGCGCCCCGGACGACGGCCGGACGAGCGTCACCGGCCTGCCCTCCAGCAGGAAGCCCCGCGGCTCCAGCGGGAAGACCCGGTGCTTGCCGAAGCGGTCCTCCAGCGTCACCGTCCCCGCCTCGCACCGGATCACCGCACCGCAGAAGCCCGTGGAGACCTCCTCGACCACCAGGTCGGGCTCGGCGGGAACCTCCGGCACGGGAGCGGACCGCTTCCACGGGGGCGTCAGATCGGGGCTGTAGCTGCGCATCCGTCAGACGCTACGACACCCCGAACCGCCGGGCCAGTTCATCGCGTTGGGCGCGTACGAAAGCGGCGTCCACCGCCGCCCCGTGCCCCGGTACGTACACCGCGTCCTCCCCGCCCAGGGCGAGCAGCCGGTCCAGCGCCGCCGGCCAGCGGGACGGGAGGGCGTCCGGACCGGCCTGCGGGTCGCCCGACTCCTCCACCAGGTCGCCGCAGAAGACGATCTCGCGGTCACCGGGAACCAGCAGCACCAGGTCGTGACGGCTGTGACCCGGGCCGACGTTCGCCAGCATCACCTGGCGGCCGCCGAGGTCGAGCGTCCACTCGCCCGAGACGACGTGCCGAGGGACGACCAGGGCGTCGGCGGCCCGCGCCGCGTCCTCCGGCGGCACTCCGTGGCGGATCGCGTCGTCGCGCAGCACGGCCCGGTCCCGCAGCAGGAGGCTGTCGACGCCCACCGCCCCGTACACCTCGGCCCCCGGGAACGCCGCCGTCCCCAGGACATGGTCGAAATGGGGATGGCTGAGCGCGATATGCGTCACACGCCGACCGCCGAGGAGGGACTCGGCCTGGGTCCTGAGCTCCTCCCCCTCGCGGAGCGTCGAGCCCGTGTCGTACAGGAGCACCGCGCTCCCACCGGCCACCAGGCCCACCGTGGCGTCCCAGACGGGCAGGCGGCGCCGCCCGACGCCGCCGGCGAGCCGCTCCCAGCCGAAGTCTTCCCAACGGACGTCCATACGGCGACGCTATCCCGGAGCGACCAGCGGCGTCATGGCTCGTCGCGACGGGGTAGGGTGTCCGGCCGCCCTTGCTAGGGACGTACCTCCCGGCCGTACACTGGGCCGGGGAAAACTGGCACTCAGCGAGGCCGAGTGCCAGACAGGGCCGAAGGACCGCCGAAGAACCACAGCTGGAGGTGTGCGCCATGCTCAGCGAACGCAGACTCGAGGTGCTGCGCGCCATCGTCCAGGACTACGTGGGCACCGAGGAGCCCGTGGGTTCCAAGGCGCTCACCGAGCGGCACCGGCTCGGTGTCTCGCCGGCGACGGTGCGCAACGACATGGCCGTGCTGGAGGAGGAGGGCTACATCGCCCAGCCCCACACCAGTGCCGGCCGCATCCCCACGGACAAGGGCTACCGCCTGTTCGTGGACAGGCTCGCGGGGGTCAAGCCGCTGTCGTCGCCCGAGCGCCGGGCGATCCAGAACTTCCTCGAGGGCGCCGTCGACCTCGACGACGTCGTCGCCCGTACGGTGCGGCTGCTGGCGCAGCTGACCCGGCAGGTCGCCGTCGTGCAGTACCCGTCGCTGACCCGCTCCACCGTGCGGCACGTGGAGCTGCTGGCGCTCGCCCCGGCACGGCTGATGCTGGTGCTGATCACGGACACGGGGCGGGTCGAGCAGCGGCACGTCGACTGCCCCGCGCCGTTCTCCGACACCTCGCTCGCAGATCTGCGGGCCCGGCTCAACAGCCGTGTCGTCGGACGGCGGTTCACGGACGTGCCGCAACTGGTGCAGGATCTCCCGGAGTCCTTCGACCTGGAGGACCGCGCCACGGTCTCGACGGTGCTCTCGACCCTCCTCGAGACACTGGTCGAGGACACCGAGGAACGGCTGATGATCGGCGGCACCGCCAATCTGACGCGTTTCGCGCACGACTTCCCCCTCACCATCCGGCCCGTGCTGGAGGCGCTGGAGGAGCAGGTCGTGCTGCTGAAGCTGCTCGGTGAGGCCAAGGACTCGGGCATGACCGTACGGATCGGGCACGAGAACCTCCATGAGGGACTCACTTCCACATCCGTCGTCGCGGTCGGCTACGGTTCGGGCGACGAGGCAGTCGCCAAACTCGGCGTGGTCGGACCGACCCGCATGGACTACCCCGGAACGATGGGAGCGGTACGCGCAGTGGCACGTTACGTCGGACAGATCCTGGCGGAGTCGTAAGTGGCCACGGACTACTACGCCGTACTGGGCGTACGCCGCGACGCATCGCAGGACGAGATCAAGAAGGCCTTCCGGCGGCTCGCGCGGGAGCTCCACCCGGACGTGAATCCGGACCCGAAGACGCAGGAGCGCTTCAAGGAGATCAACGCCGCGTACGAGGTGCTGTCGGACCCGCAGAAGAAGCAGGTCTACGACCTCGGCGGGGACCCGCTGTCCGCCGCCGGCGGCGGTGGCGCGGGCGGCTTCGGCGCCGGTGGCTTCGGCAACTTCTCCGACATCATGGACGCGTTCTTCGGGACCGCGTCCCAGCGCGGGCCGCGGTCGCGGACGCGTCGCGGCCAGGACGCGATGATCAGGCTGGAGGTCGAACTCAACGAGGCGGCCTTCGGCACGACGAAGGACATCCAGGTCGACACGGCCGTCGTGTGCACGACCTGCTCGGGCGAGGGCGCCGCGCCCGGAACCTCGGCGCAGACGTGCGACATGTGCCGCGGCCGCGGTGAGGTGTCGCAGGTCACCCGGTCCTTCCTGGGTCAGGTCATGACCTCGCGGCCGTGCCCCCAGTGCCAGGGCTTCGGCACCGTCGTCCCGACCCCGTGCCCGGAGTGCGCGGGCGACGGCCGGGTCCGGTCGCGCCGCACCCTGACCGTGAAGATCCCCGCCGGTGTCGACAACGGCACCCGCATCCAGCTCGCCGGCGAGGGCGAGGTCGGCCCGGGCGGCGGCCCGGCCGGCGATCTGTACGTCGAGATCCACGAGCTGCCCCACCCGGTGTTCCAACGCCGCGGCGACGATCTGCACTGCACGGTGACGATTCCCATGACCGCGGGCGCGCTCGGCACGAAGGTGCCGCTGGAGACGCTCGACGGCATGGAGGAGGTCGACATCCGCCCGGGCACCCAGTCCGGCCAGTCGATCCCGCTGCACGGCCGCGGTGTCACCCACCTGCGTGGCGGAGGACGCGGCGACCTGATCGTCCACGTCGAGGTGCAGACCCCCTCGAAGCTCGACCCGGAGCAGGAGCGCCTGCTGCGCGAGCTGGCGAAGCTGCGCGGCGAGGAGCGGCCGACGGGCCAGTTCCAGCCGGGGCAGCAGGGGCTGTTCTCCCGTCTCAAGGACGCGTTCAACGGCAGGTGAGCGGGGCGCACGGCGCACCGTCCCCCGGTCGGCAGTGTCCCGCCCGGGGAACCGGGTGGTGTGAGGCCGACCCCGACCGGGGCGGGGCCGTGGCCCGACGGGCCGGGCCCCGCTCGCGCCTCCTCACGGCCTGCCGCGGGCGCGCCGGGGGGAACCTGAGGAGGGCCGGAGGCCGGGATTCGGACGTGGGGGCCGGACGTGGCACCATGCGGGCATGTCCTCCGCGCTGACCGATCTCTGCCGTTACCCGATCGTGCAGGCCCCCATGGCGGGTGGCGCTTCCTGTCCGGAACTCGCCGCGGCCGTGTCCGAGGCCGGCGGGCTCGGGTTCCTCGCCGCCGGGTACAAGACCGCGGACGGGATGTACCAGGAGATCAAACAGCTCCGCGGTCTCACCGGGCGCCCCTTCGGCGTGAACCTCTTCATGCCGCAGCCCGCCTACGCCGACGCCGCGGCGGTCGACGTCTACCGGCACCAGCTCGCCGGCGAGGCCGACTGGTACGACACGCCGCTCGGGGACCCCGACTCCGGCCGGGACGACGGATACGAGGCCAAGCTGGCCATCCTCCGGGACGACCCCGTCCCGCTGGTGTCCTTCACCTTCGGCTGCCCCACCCCCGCCGCCGTCACCCAGCTGAAGCGCGCCGGGACGCTCACGGTCGTCACCGTCACCACGCCCGAGGAGGCGCTGGCCGCCCAGAACGCGGGCGCCGACGCCCTCTGCGTGCAGGGCGTCGAGGCCGGCGGCCACCAGGGCACGCACCGCGACGACCCCGCCCACGACGGCGGCGGCACCGGCCTCCTCGCGCTGATCGCGCTGATCCGCGAGACCGTACCCCTGCCGATGGTCGCGGCCGGCGGCATCATGCGCGGCGGCCAGGTCGCCGCCGTCCTGGCCGCCGGGGCCGACGCCGCCCAGCTCGGCACCGCCTTCCTCGTCTGCCCGGAGTCCGGCGCGCACGTGCTGCACAAGCAGGCCATGACCAGTCCGCTGTTCAACAGGACCGAGCTGACGCGGGCGTTCTCGGGCCGTCCCGCCCGCGGCCTCGTCAACCGCTTCATGAGCGAGCACGGGCCGTACGCCCCCGCCGCCTACCCCGAGGTGCACCACCTCACCTCCGGGCTGCGCAAGGCCGCCGCCAAGGCCGGCGATCCGCAGGCCATGGCCCTCTGGGCCGGCCAGGGCCACCGCCTGGCCCGCGACCTCCCCGCCGGCCGGCTCGTCGAGGTCCTCGCCGCCGAGACGGCCGCGGCCGGCTCCGCCCTCGCACTCCGGAACCCCGCGTGACCGCCCCCGTCTTCCTGGTCGAGAGCGTCCGCACCGGCACCGTCACCCTGGACGGGCCCGAGGGCCGGCACGCCGTCTCCGTACGCCGTCTGCGCGTGGGCGAGGAGATCGTCCTCACCGACGGCCGGGGCACCGGCGGCTACGGCACCGTCGCCGCCGTCGACGGCAAGGACCGCCTCGACGTCACCGTCACCGAGCTGCGCGAGGAGCCGGAGCCCACGCCCCGGATCACGGTCGTCCAGGCCCTGCCCAAGGGCGACCGCGGTGAGGTCGCCGTCGAGACCATGACCGAGACCGGTGTGGACGTGATCGTGCCGTGGGGGGCCGCCCGCTGCATCACGCAGTGGAAGGGCGACCGCGGCGCCAAGTCGCTCGCCAAGTGGCGTTCCACGGCCCGTGAGGCGGGCAAGCAGTCGCGCCGGCTCCGTTTCCCCGAGGTCGCCGAAGCCGCCACGACCAAGCAGGTCGCACGCCTGCTCGCCGAGGCGGACCTCGCGGTCGTGCTGCACGAGGAGGGCGCGGAACCGCTCGCCACAGCGCGGCTGCCGGCGTCCGGGGACATCGTGCTCGTCGTGGGACCCGAAGGGGGCGTCTCCCCCGAGGAGTTGGCCGCGTTCGCCGAAGCGGGCGCCAGGCCCTGCCGCCTGGGCAGGAGCGTCCTGCGGACCTCCACCGCGGGCACGGCGGCGTCCGCCCTGCTGCTGGGCCGTACCGGGCGCTGGTCCTGAGCCGGTACGCCCGGAGGGCGCGCTGCCTCGAGGGGTGACGCCCGGCAGGCCGCCCCGCGTCGGTCGGCCGGGCTGCTCGACTCGTACGCCCGGCTCCGCGTCGGTCGGCCGGGCTGCTCGACTCGTCCACACCGCTCACGAGTTCGTGGACCACGCCTCAACTCGTCGGCAGCGCTCCCCGGTCCGTCGATCGGCCGCCCTCGGCTCGCACTCCCCGGCTCCCGAGTACGAACGCCCGTCCCGGGGGCCTACGTGCCGTCCTGCCCGACGACCGCGTCGAACAGCGGCCAGCCGTCGATCTCGGCCGGAGGCTCGGCACCGGCGGCCGGCGCAGCCCGGAGCAACTTCCGTACGACGCCAGGCTCGTGGAGGTTCGTGTCCCCTCCGCTCACGGCGCCGACCGAACCGCCGCTCCAGTACGCGCCGCCGGACACGATCCGCCCGTCGCCCGCCCGGAAGACGATCCGCAGCCGGCTGCCGGTGCCCTCGCGGGTGAGGGACAGCGCATCGCGGCACGTGCCGTCCCGGTGCGAATGCCGCAGCGACCAGAACCAGACGGCGCCGTCGACGACCAGCCTGCGGACCCTGCGCGCCTCACCCGTACGGCCCACGGTACGGGGCCGTTGGCCGCAAACGGACTACCACGCCCCGTCCGCCCCTGGCACGCTGCCGCCCATGACGGCCCCTTTCCGTGTCCCCCGCAGCGTGCTCCCCGTGCTCCGCGTTCTCGCCACCGCCGTCTGCGCGGCCGGGACGGCGTCCGGCCTCGTGGCGTGTGAACCCGGGACGTCCGGCGGCCTGAGCGCGATGGCGGTGTCGTACACCACCGACATCGCGGGAACGCGGGCCCTGCAGAACGAGGGCGTACGCGTCCGGTGGCTCAGCTGTGCCGCGCGGCTCGACAGCGGTGCGAGCGCTTCCCCCTCGGCCCGTGCGGCGGCCGGTGTCGACTGCGAGGGCGAGACCGACGACGGTGGGAAGATCACCATCGGCGGCACGGTCACCCAGGAGATCGGCGGCCGGTGCGTGCACGGCGACCTCACGGCGAAGTCCGACGGCCGCCGGGTCTTCCGCGCCTACGTCCTCGGCGACTGCAACGCCCCGGTGCCCACCCCCAGCAGGACACCGGCGCCCCCGCCGCCGGCGCCGGGGGACGGAGGAGCGCCGCGCCCCACGGTCACGGTGACCGTCACCGTCACGGAGACCCGCACCCCGCTCGGGTAGGAGGGAGCCGGCCGACGCATCCCCGGCCCGGCGAGCCGGACAGGTCCCGCGCCCCCGCCCGGCGCGGTCCGCCCCCGGCCGCGCCGGCGGCGGACCCCGGCACCGATACCATGCAGTTCCACTGATCGTCGGAGTCGTGAAGGGGCCCGGACCATGGCGGGAGAACCGCAAGCCGACTGCCTGTTCTGCAAGATCGTGGCGGGGGAGGTGCCGGCCACCGTCGTCCGCGAGACGGAGACGACCGTCGCCTTCCGGGACATCAACCCGCAGGCACCGACGCACGTGCTGGTGATCCCCAAGGTCCACTACCCGGACGCCGCCACCCTCGCCGCGGCCGAGCCGGGCATCGCCGCCGACATACTGCGCGAGGCCGCCGAGGTCGCCGCGACGGACAAGGTCGACGGCTCCGGCTTCCGTATCGTCTTCAACACCGGCGCCGGTGCCGGCCAGACCGTGTTCCACACGCACGCCCACGTCCTCGGCGGCCGCGGGCTGGAATGGCCGCCCGGGTAGAGCGCCACCGAACAGGCACGGAGCCCATCTTGTCCGTACGCGAACTGGTCGTGCTCGGCACGGCCAGCCAGGTTCCCACGCGGCACCGCAACCACAACGGCTATCTGCTGCGCTGGGACGGCGAGGGCATCCTGTTCGACCCGGGCGAGGGTACCCAGCGGCAGATGCTGAGGGCCGGGGTCGCCGCGCACGACATCAACCGGGTCTGCGTCACCCACTTCCACGGTGACCACTCACTCGGCCTCGCCGGGGTGATCCAGCGCATCAACCTCGACCAGGTGCCGCACCCGGTCACCGCCCACTACCCGGCGAGCGGGCAGCGCTTCTTCGAACGGCTCCGGTACGCGACGGCCTACCGCGAGACGGTCCGGCTCGCGGAGGCGCCGGTCACCGCCGGCGGCATCCTGGCCGAGACGCCCTCGTACACGCTGGAGGCACGCCGTCTCGACCATCCCGTCGAGTCCTTCGGCTACCGGCTGACGGAGCCCGACGGGCGCCGCATGCTGCCCGAGCGCCTTGCCGCGCACGGCATCAAGGGGCCCGACGTGGGCCGCATCCAGCGGGAGGGCGCCCTCGGCGGTGTCGTGCTGGAGGACGTCAGCGAGGTGCGGCGCGGTCAGCGGTTCGCGTTCGTCATGGACACCCGGCTCTGCGACGGGGCACAGGAGCTGGCCGAGGGCTGCGACATGCTGGTGATCGAGTCGACGTTCCTCGACGAGGACGTCGCGCTGGCCACGGACCACGGTCACCTCACGGCGGGACAGGCGGCCCGTGTGGCGCGCGATGCGGGCGTACGGCACCTGGTGCTGACACACTTCTCGCAGCGCTACAGCGAACCCGACGAGTTCGAGCGGCAGGCCCGTGCCGCCGGCTTCGAGGGCGAGCTGTCCGTGGCCCAGGACCTCGTACGGGTCCCGGTCCCCAAACGCGAAGCCTGATCCACCCGCCGACGTCCGAGCGAGCACCCGATGTCACTGATCCCCAAGGCCGAACTGCACCTGCACATCGAGGGCACCCTCGAACCCGGGCTCGCCTTCGCCCTGGCCGAACGCAACGGCGTCGACCTGCCGTACGCCGACACCGACGCGCTGCGCAGGGCCTACCTCTTCAGCGACCTGCAGTCCTTCCTGGACCTGTACTACGGGCTGATGGCCGTCCTGCACACCGCGGACGACTTCACGGAGCTCGCCGACGCGTATCTGGCGCGGGCCGCGGCCCAGGGGGTGCGGCACGCCGAGATCTTCTTCGACCCGCAGGCCCACACGGAGCGCGGGGTGCCGATCGGCACGGTCGTCGAGGGCCTCGCGCACGCGCTGGACCGCGCCGAGGAGCGGCACGGCGTCTCCACCCGGCTGATCATGTGCTTCCTGCGCGACCGGTCGGCGGAGTCCGCGATGGAGACGCTCGACGCCGCGAAGCCCTATCTGCACCACATCACCGGTGTCGGTCTCGACTCGGCCGAAGTGGGGCACCCGCCGTCGAAGTTCCGCGAGGTGTACGCGGCCGCCGAGTCCCTCGGCCTGCGGAAGGTCGCCCACGCCGGGGAGGAGGGGCCGCCCGCGTACGTGCGCGAGGCGCTGGACGTCCTCGGCGTCGAACGGATCGACCACGGACTGCGGTCGATGGAGGATCCCGAGCTGGTCGAACGGCTGGCCCGCGAGCAGGTCCCGCTCACGCTCTGCCCGCTCTCGAACGTCCGCCTGCGCGCCGTCGACACCCTGGAGGACCACCCGCTGCGGGCCATGATGGACGCCGGCCTGCTGGTCACCGTGAACTCCGACGACCCCGCCTACTTCGGCGGCTACGTCGGCGACACCTTCCACGCGGTGCGCGAGGCGCTCGGGCTGACCCAGGAGCAGCTGCGGGGACTGGCCCGGAACTCCTTCCGCGCCGCCTTCCTGGACCACGACGAGGAGCGCCGCGAACGCTGTCTCGCGGAGGTCGCCGGCTACGACTTCGACCGGGAGTGACGCGGGGCGTCGAGTACGCGGCCCGGTCCGGCGCCCGGGCGGGCGGCGCCGGGACGTGCGGCGCACCGGCCCCGGGCGGCGGACCGTACGCCCGCAGCCGGCTGGCCGTGGTGGGTGTCCGGCCCGCCCGCGCCCGGGCCGCCCGGCGCGTCCCGCGAGGGGGGTTCCCGTGCCACCCGGCCGGTGGCACGGGACCGGAGCGACGGCGCGCACCCCCGAGGACGCGCCGTCGCCCGTCTCAGGAGGCCAGGACCTTCGCCGTGCCGGCCGGGGCGGTCTCCGCGACCGGGACGGTGATCTCCGCGAGCACCGCCGGCGCCGCCGCGGTGCGGCGCCGGATCGCGGCGGGCACCGGCAGGGGCACGGGCACCAGGCGCCGGCCCGAGACGTGCACGGCGACCGCGGTCATCGGCACCGCCACGACCAGCAGGGCCGCGCACAGCACGAGTCCCATGCCCGGGTAACCGGCGTGCGCCGACAGCAGGCTGCCCACCATCGGGCCGCACGCCACCCCCAGCGACGACGCCGAGCCGACGAGGACGGCCCAGCGCCCGCGGGTGTCGAGCGAGGCGGCGAGGCCGATGAGGTACGAGAGCACCACCGGGTAGAAGGTGTTCCACAGGATCTCGCCCACGGCGAAGGCGACCAGGCCGCGCGCGGACGAACTGACCACGATGCAGCAGGCGATGAGTGCCGTGCCCACGCCGATCGGCACCGCCCGCCCGCACCGTGCGCCCACGGCACCGGCGACGACGACACCGATGAGTCCGGCGCCGAGCGCCACGGCGAAGACCGCGCCGACGGTGACCTCGCTCAGTCCGGCCTGAGTGGTGCCTATCCGGCCGCTCACGCCCCACAGTGCGTTCTGCGCCATCGCCCAGCAGAGCATCGCGGCCGCGAGCACCGCCCCGGAGCGGAGGTGGGGGAGCGGGGGCCGGGAGGGACGCGGGTCCGGCACTCCCCGGACGCCCGGCACGCTCACCCGGGCCCCGGGGCAGTCCAGCCGCCTCGTCGCGGCCCATGCCGCGAGTGCCGCCACAGCGAGAGCCGCGAACGGCAGCGCATGGCCGCCGCCGAGCCGCGGGATCGTCAGATACAGGGCGCCGGCGGTCGCCGACACCGAGAGCAGACCGAGCGCGGACACCCGGTGCGGGTCGCGCTGGGCGGCGATGCCCGCCGCGGCGACCGCGGTCGCCGTGCCGGAGCCGAGGCCGCCCAGCGCGACGCCGGTGACGACCACGGGGACATCGGACGTCAGCGCGGCCGCGCCGTAGCCCGTGAAGGCGAGGACCAGTCCCGTCCGGGCGAGCCGGCGCGGACCGAACCGCTCGACCCGTGACGCGAGCGTGAAGCCGGCGGCCGAGGAAGCCAACAGCAGGACGGAGCCGACGAGTCCGGCCTGGGCGGGCGTGAGGCCGAGCCCGGCGGAGAGCCGGCCGACGACGGTGGGGAGGAGGTAGGAGGCGAGGTAGCCGACGGCGAAGACGGCGACGAGCGGCCACGCGGCGCGCAGGCGCGAGGACATGGGCGTTCCCGGGAACAAAGGGCTGAAGGCAGGGGGATCCACCGCGCCCTTGGGCGAGGAGGAGGGAGGAGCGCCCGGTGTCTTCTGCACGGGAACGCGCGCCAATTTGTATCAAGCGCTCCCGGCGGCGGAGAAGCGGAGACGCTGTGATGCGGGACACATCTGGTTTGTGCTGTGATCAGTCGGGTAGCAGAGACGCTTTTTCGTGGTCAGAGCCCGTCCGGGGCCGGTCCCGACCCGGGTTCCGGACGCCTTACGCGAGGACCCGGATCAGGCACACTGGCTTGATTCACACCGCTCTGTGCACCGCACCGCACGGCAATCCGGGAGCCACCGTGATCACGACCGACGGAGAGCAGCAGCAACACGCCGCGCACGTCGACCCGTTGGGTGCCCTGCGCACCGGAGGGGATCCGGCGTGCGACGTCTTCCTCACCGGCACGGTCTTCCTCGACATCGTCTTCACCGGACTGGACACCGCTCCGGTGCGCGGCACCGAGACATGGGCGCGCGGCATGGGCCAGAGCCCGGGCGGCGTCGCCAACATGGCCACCGCGCTCGCGCGGCTCGGGCTGCGCACCTCCCTCGCCGCGGCCTTCGGCGACGACTTCTACGGCGACTACTGCTGGGACGCCCTGGAACAGGGCGAGGGCATCGATCTGTCCCTGTCGCGGACCGTGCCCGGCTGGCACTCCCCGGTGACGGTCTCCATGGCGTACGAGGGCGAGCGCACGATGGTGTCCCATGGCCACGAGGCCCCGCTGTCCGAGACCGCCCCGGCGGCGGTGCCCCGGGCCCGGGCCGCCGTGGCCTCCCTCGTGCCCGGCCGGCTGGAGCCCTGGATCGCGGAGGCGGCGGGCCAGGGTGCCCGGATCTTCGCCGACGTGGGCTGGGACGAGACCGGCCGCTGGGACCTCCGCGCCCTGCCCGACCTCGAACGGTGCGAGGCCTTCCTGCCCAACGCCGCCGAGGCGATGCGGTACACCCGCACCGACTGCCCGCGCGCGGCCGCCCGGGTGCTGGCCGAGAAGGTGCCCCTCGCCGTCGTCACGCTCGGCGCCGACGGCGCGTACGCCGTGGACGGCGCCACGGGCGAGACGGCCGAGGTGCCGGCGATCGCCGTGGAGGCGCTGGACCCCACGGGTGCCGGTGACGTCTTCGTGGCGGGCTTCGTCACGGGCACCCTCGCCGGCTGGCCCCTCGCGGACCGTCTCGCCTTCGCCGGGCTGACCGCGGCGCTGTCCGTCCAGGAGTTCGGCGGTTCGCTGTCCGCGCCCGGCTGGTCCGAGGTGGCGGCCTGGTGGCAGTACGTCCGGGGCTGCGCGGACCAGGACCCCGAGGCGCTCGCCCGCTACGCCTTCCTGGCCCGGCTCCTGCCCGCCCCCGACCGCCCCTGGCCGCTGCGCCGGGCGGTCCCGACGATCGGCTTCCGGCGGCCGGTCTGAGCCGCCGCGGTGTCCCCGGCCGGCCCCGCCCCGCTCATGCCTCCCCTCGGCCTGCCGGGCCCCGCCGCCGGCCTCGGCAGGACCTCGTCCCCCCGTGCCGGCGGGCACCCCGTACCCGGAGGTCGTGCGGCAGGACGGGAGGGGGTTCTGCGGCGGTGCGGAAAAGCACTTAGGGACTGTCCGCGCGGGGTCGTACGCTGGTAACCCAGAGGTTGTCGAGCAGCGAGAACCCTGCAACAGGAGGTATGTGCAGGCCAGAGAGCCGGCCCATGACTCAGACACCCACAGACCAGACCCTCGCGCCGGGGCAGGCACGAGCCCTTTTCACCGTCCCCGCGAAGCACCCGATGGTGACCGTGCTCGGTTCTGGTGATTCCCTGCTGCGCGTGATCGAGCAGGCGTTCCCGACCGTGGACATCCATGTCCGCGGCAATGTGATCAGTGCGGTCGGCGAAGAGCGGCAAGTCGCACTGGTCCAGCGCCTTTTCGACGAGATGATGCTGGTGCTCCGCACCGGACAGCCGATGACGGAGGACGCCGTGGAACGCTCGATCGCCATGCTTCGCGAGGAAGGCGGGGGAGCGGCGGCCGAGACCCCTTCCGAGGTCCTCACCCAGAACATCCTGTCCAGCCGCGGCCGCACCATCCGCCCCAAGACGCTCAACCAGAAGCGCTATGTCGACGCCATCGACAAGCACACGGTCGTCTTCGGCATCGGCCCCGCCGGTACGGGCAAGACGTACCTCGCCATGGCCAAGGCCGTGCAGGCGCTGCAGTCCAAGCAGGTCAACCGGATCATCCTCACCCGGCCCGCGGTCGAGGCGGGCGAGCGCCTGGGCTTCCTGCCCGGCACGCTCTACGAGAAGATCGACCCGTATCTGCGGCCGCTGTACGACGCCCTGCACGACATGATCGACCCGGACTCGATCCCGCGCCTGATGGCCGCGGGCACGATCGAGGTGGCGCCGCTGGCGTACATGCGCGGCCGTACGCTCAACGACGCGTTCATCATCCTCGACGAGGCGCAGAACACGAATCCGGAGCAGATGAAGATGTTCCTGACGCGTCTCGGCTTCGAGTCGAAGATCGTGATCACCGGTGACGTCACCCAGGTCGACCTGCCCGGCGGGACCAAGAGCGGTCTGCGTCAGGTCCGGGAGATCCTGGACGGCGTCCCGGACGTGCACTTCTCCATGCTGACATCGCAGGATGTCGTCCGGCACAAGCTCGTGGGCCGTATCGTCGACGCCTACGAGCAGTACGACAGCCGCAACGGCAGCAACGGGAAGTGAAACCGGTCAGCACCATGTCGATCGACGTCAACAACGAGTCCGGAACCGAGGTCGACGAGCAGGCGATCCTCGACATCGCCCGCTACGCGCTCGCGCGGATGCGCATCCACCCGCTCTCCGAGCTCTCGGTGATCGTCGTGGACGCCGAGGCCATGGAGCAGCTGCACGTGCAGTGGATGGACCTGCCCGGCCCCACGGATGTCATGTCCTTTCCCATGGACGAGCTGCGTCCGCCCGTCAAGGACGACGAGGAGCCCCCGCAGGGGCTCCTCGGCGACATCGTGCTCTGCCCCGAGGTGGCGAAGAAGCAGGGCGAGGACGCGCCGACCCGGCACTCCATGGACGAGGAGCTCCAGCTGCTCACCGTCCACGGGGTGCTGCACCTGCTCGGGTACGACCACGAGGAGGCCGACGAGCGGGCCGAGATGTTCGGCCTGCAGGCGGCGATCGTCGACGGCTGGAGGGCGGAGAAGGGCCTGACCGGCCCGTCCCCGGCGCCGACCGTCTCATGAGCGCCCAGCTCGTCATCGGCGCCGTCGCCCTGGTCGTCGTGGCCTGGCTCGCGGCCTGCGCGGAGGCCGGCATCGCCCGCGTCTCCGCCTTCCGTGCCGCCGAGGCGCGGCGCTCCGGGCGGCGCGGCGCCGACCGGCTGGTCCAGGTCGCCTCCGACCCGACGCGCTACCTCAACGTCGCCCTGCTCGTGCGGGTCGCCTGCGAGATGGCGGCCGGGGCGCTCGTCACCTACGCGTGTCTGCAGGAGTTCGCGGAGACCTGGCAGGCGCTGGCCGTCGCCATCGGTGTGATGGTCCTCGTCTCCTACGTCGCCGTCGGCGTCTCCCCGCGCACCATCGGCCGCCAGCACCCGCTCAACACGGCGACGGCCGCCGCCTACGTCCTGCTGCCGCTGGCCCGGATCATGGGCCCGATCCCGCAGCTGCTGATCCTCATCGGCAACGCGCTGACGCCGGGCAAGGGCTTCCGCAAGGGCCCGTTCGCCAGCGAGGCCGAACTGCGCGCGATGGTCGACCTGGCCGAGCAGGAGTCGCTGATCGAAGCCGAGGAACGCAAGATGGTGCACTCCGTCTTCGAGCTCGGCGACACCCTGGTCCGGGAGGTGATGGTCCCGCGCACGGACCTCGTCGCCATCGAGCGCTACAAGACCATCCGCCAGGCCCTCACCCTCGCCCTGCGCTCCGGCTTCTCCCGTATCCCGGTCACCGGCGAGAACGAGGACGACATCGTCGGGATCGTGTATCTGAAGGACCTGGTCCGCAAGACGCACATCAACCGGGACGCGGAGGCCGAGCTGGTCTCCACGGCGATGCGCCCGGCGGCCTTCGTGCCCGACACCAAGAACGCGGGCGACCTGCTGCGCGAGATGCAGCAGGAACGCAACCACGTCGCCGTCGTCATCGACGAGTACGGCGGCACCGCCGGGATCGTCACGATCGAGGACATCCTGGAGGAGATCGTCGGCGAGATCACCGACGAGTACGACCGCGAGCTGCCGCCCGTGCAGGAGCTCGGCGACTCGCGCTACCGGGTCACCGCCCGGCTCGACATCGGCGACCTCGGCGAGCTGTTCGGCCTCGACGCGTACGACGACGAGGACGTGGAGACCGTCGGCGGACTGCTGGCCAAGTCCCTCGGCCGGGTCCCGATCGCCGGCGCCAGCGCCCAGGTCGAACTCCCGGACGGCCGCGCGCTGCGGCTGACCGCCGAATCCCCCGCCGGTCGGCGGAACAAGATCGTCACCGTGCTCGTGGAGCCGGCGTGAGCGGATCGCTGACGTCGCGCCGGCTGAAGGAACTCTGCCTGGAGCAGAACGCCGCGGTGGAGGACTTCCCCTTCGGTCCCGAGGTCTCGGTCTTCAAGGTCGCCGGGAAGATGTTCGCCCTCTCCGACCTGGCCGCGACCCCGCTGACGGTGTCGCTGAAGTGCGACCCGGACGAAGCGGTCCGGCTGCGCGCCGCGTACCCGGCGATCGTCCCCGGCTACCACCTGAACAAGCGCCACTGGAACACGGTCACGGTGGGGGAGCTCCCGGCCCGTATGGTCCGGGAGCTCGTCGAGGACTCCTACGACCTCGTGGTCGCCGGCCTGCCGAAGGCGGAGCGACTGCGCCTCGACCGGCCCTGAGGCCGCCGGGGCCGTGCCTTGACCGGCCCTGAGATCGCTCGGACTGCGCGGTGACCGGCGCTGGGCCCGGTGGGGTCGTGCGTCGCCGGCGGCGAAGTCGGCTGGTGTTGTGCGTCGGCGGCGGCGAAGTCGGCTGGTGTTGTGCGTCGGCGGCGGTGAAGCCTGCTGGGACGGCGCGTGGACCGGCGCTGAGCCACTCGGGCTGTGCCTTGACCGGCGCTGGACCAGCGCGGACTGCGCCTCGGTGGCGGTGAAGCCTGCTGGGACGGCGCGGTGACCGGCGCTGAGCTCGGTGGGGTCGTGCGTCGGTGGCGGTGAAGCCTGCGACTGCGCTGAGCCCGGTCGGACCATGCGTGGACCCGCCCTGAGCCCGTTCGGACTGCGCCGCGATCGCGCCTGCTCCGATCGGCCGCGCCCTCGGTGCCGGGTCCACCCACCCGCCGGCGGGCCCGGCACCCGGGCGGCCGATACGGGCCGTCGACGCCGCCTGCCGGGCGTGTCCGTGCCGCGAACTATGCTCGTCCCATGACTGAGAGCACCGGACTCGACCCCGAAGACCGCAAGATCATCTCGCTGGCGCGCAGTGCCCGCGCGCGCAACGGCGTGGCCGAGGGCGCGGCGGTGCGGGACGAGACCGGACGGACGTACGTCGCGGGCACGGTGGCGCTCGAATCGCTGCGGCTGAGCGCCCTGCAGACCGCCGTCGCCATGGCCGTGGCCAGCGGCGCCAAGTCCCTGGAGGCCGCGGCGGTCGTCGCCGACACCGACGCGGTCGCCGACGCCGACCGCGCAGCGGTCCGGGACCTCGGCGGCCCGGCCACGCCGGTGCTTCTCGCCGGCCCCGACGGCCTGCTCCGGGCGACCGTGACGGCGGGCTGACGTGTCCCGCACCTGGGGCCGGGTCGTCCTGGCGGTCGGCCTCGTCGGCGTCGTCATCAACGGTGTCGACTGGGCCGTCTCCGGCAGCGTCTCGTGGTCCGACGCGTTCCCGCTGTTCCTCACCGCGGTGGCGGGCGCCGAGCTGAGCATGGGCCCGCGCCGCCGGGCCCTGCGCACGGCCGCGGCCGTCATCCTGCTGACCGTCGGCTTCGCCGTCGGTGTCCCCGCGGCAGCCGACCTGGTCGCGGGTGCGCCCGTCGACTGGCTGGACCTGACGCTCGGTGTCCTCACCGCGCTCTACGCCGTCGTCGGCACGGCCGCCCTGCTCGCCCGCCGCCGAGCGAACCGCTCGGCACCGGTCTGACGACGGGGCCTTCCGCGACCCGCCGCGACGCCCCGCGCAGGACGGTGCGGGCGGTTGCGTACGGGGCCGGCCCTGGAACGGTTGCGTACGGGTCCGGCGCGGTTGCGTACGGGTCCGGCCCGCCGTGGAGCGGCCGCGCACGGAGGCCGGCCCCGTACGCGAAGGCCCGACCGCAGGGGCGTACCTGTTCGACCGTATCCGGCCGTGCCCTGGTCCGCCGGGCCGGATGCCGTATCGGGAATCCCCAGGCGTCATGAGGGACTGACCTGCCCAAACGCTGATCTTGAGCCCCCGGCGGCCTCGACCTTGACACGATCTGATGGGTCATCAGTCGGTGCATTTCGATTCCATTGACTTCTCTTTCCCCCACCCCGTCAATGACGGCCACCGAGTGAAGGCCGAGTGAAGGGGGAAGCACATGGCATCCCTGCCATCCACACCACGAAGACGCCGCTGGGCGGCGCTGCTGGGGGTGAGCGCGCTCGTGGCCACCGGCGGCGGGTTCCTCGCCCCCTCCGCCGCGGCCCAGGTGAAGGCGGCCCAGGCGGTCGACTTCCCGACGCGCTGCGTACCGCCGCCGATCTCCGGCATCCCGCCCATCGACGGCACGACCAGCGCCGAGATCACCGTCGACAACGCCGCACCCAGAGTCGGCGACACGGTCACCGTCACCTACACGGTGACCAAGCCCGCCGCGGGCAACCCCGTCGACCTGGCACTGCCCGCCGACATCATGACCCCGACCGGCAAGGTGACCCTCGGCGGCGCCCAGCCCGGCAGCGTCACCGTCGCCGGGCCCAAGAAGAACCCGCCCGTCCCCGGCAAGGCACCCTTCCCGGCGTTCTCCATGACCGGCACCTTCACGGTCACCGCGCCCGGCTCGATCACCCTCTCCCCGGGCGACTACAACATCCACACCAGCTACATCATGGAGCTCGACACCCCCTGCACGGTGACGAACCCGCCCGCACCCGTCTCGGAGACGATCGTCGCCACCGCCCAGCCCGGCGCCAACGAACGGTCCGTCACGCTCGGCACCGCCTCCGGCAGACCGGGCGACCAGGTGACCGTCACCGGCGCGAAGTTCACCCCCCTCGCGGACGTCACCGTCGCCGGCCGCGCCGGCGCGGCCGAGACCGCGGACAGGACGACCGTGAAGGCGAGCGCGACGGGCACCATCAGCGCCCGGCTCACGGTCACGGACAAGGCCACCACCGGAGTCGTCGCCTACGAGGGCCCCGCCTGGAGCGACGACAAGGGCGCGGGCCCGGCGGCCTACACCGTCGTCGACGACACCCCCGTGCCCGCGAACAGCCAGAAGCTCACCACGGCCGTGGCGGCCGGCACCCTGTCCATGACCCAGTCCGGTGACACCGTCCAGCTGACGTCCGTCGACTTCGGCAAGGGCGGCGCCGCCACCGGTGACCTCCACACGGTGACCGTCAAGGACTTCCGCGGCGGCCCCGCGGGCTGGTCCCTGACCGGCAAGGTCACCGACTTCACCGGCCCCGGCGGGAAGATCGACGCCGGCCGGCTGAGCTGGACCCCGGCCTGCACCACCAAGGCCGGCAGCCCCAGCACCTGCGCGGCGGGCTCCGCGGGCGCCGTCGGCACCGCCGGCGCCACCCTGGCCTCCACCCCCAACGGGGCGGTCACCGGCGGCGAGTTCACCGCGGGCGCGAAGGTGTCGCTGGACGTGCCGGCGTTCACCGCTCCCGGCGCCTACTCCGGCGTGCTGACCCTCACCCTCACCTGACACCCACGGCGGGCCGGGCGCGCACCCGGTCGGCCCGCCCCGACCCGGGGATCCGCACCGTGCGAAGACTGCCCGCACCCCTCACACCGCTGCCCGCACCCCGTGCGCGGCGCCTCGCTCCCCTGCTCACGCCCCTTCTCGTTCCCCTGCTCGCGCTGGCCGCGCTGCTGTGCGCCGTCCCCGCCGCGCACGCCGCCGACAACGGCGAGTGGTCCGTCGAACCCACCGCCTCCGGCCTGGGCCGCCGCCCGTACTTCTACCTCTCCGCGGACCCCGGCACGAAGCTCACCGACAGCGTCACCGTGACCAACAAGACCGCCGCCCCGCTGACGTTCCTGCTGTACGCGGCGGACGCCCACAACACCGAACGGGACGGGGGCTTCGCCGTCCGCACCCGCGAGGAGAGGCAGCGCGGCGTCGGCGCCTGGGCGAAGCCGGACCTGGCCCGGGTCACCGTGCCCGCCCGTTCCGCCGTCACCGTGCCGTACACCCTGACCGTCCCCGAGGACGCGGAGCCCGGTGACCACCCCGGCGCGCTCGTCGCCCTCGACGAACGGGTCGCGGCCAGGGCAGGGGAAGCCGTGGCCGTCGGCATCCAGCGGGCGGTCGGCGCCCGTGTGTACCTCCGCGTGAACGGCCCGGCGATGCCCGCGCTCTCCGTCGAGGACGTCCGCTACACCCCGGACAAGCCTCTCGTGCCGGGCACCGGCGACAGCAGCGCCCGCGTCTCGTTCACCCTCCACAACCGCGGCAACGTCACCCTCAACCCGAAGGTCGCCCTCCGCGCCGAGGGCCTCTTCGGCCGCACCCTGCTTGCCCGGGACCTGACCGGCGTCCCGGGCGAGCTGCTGCCACGGCAGAGGATCAGGCTCACCGCGGACTGGGCCGGAGCCCCGCAGCTCGACTGGGGCGAGGTGACCCTCACGGCGAGCGCCCACGACGCCCGCGGCTCCGGCGGGGTGTCCTTCCTCGCCGTGCCCTGGCTGGTCGCGGCCGTCCTGGGCGTGGCCGGGGTCGGAACGCCGGTGTGGCTGCGGGCCCGGCGCCGGACGGTGCGCGGAAGCTGACGCGCCCCGGCCGGCTGTTCGGCCGCGCACGCCGTGCCCTGGCTGGTCGCGGCCGTCCTGGCCGTGGCCGGGGCCGGAACGCCGGTGTGGCTGCGGGCCCGGCGCCGGACGGTGCGCGGAAGCTGAGGCGCCGGCCGGCCGGTCGGCCGCGCTCGCCGGTCCCGCCACGGCGGTGCGGCACGGGTGGGACCACCGCACGGCAGCGGCGCCCGGGCCGCGCACCCGCTCGGAAGGGGGCCCGACCGGTCCGCCGGCGGCGGCGCGGACCCGGTCTGGCGGGTCGCACCCGGCCCGGGATCCGGTCCGGCCCGCCGCACCGGGCCCGGACGCCACCCCCGCGGTCGGCGCCCGTGCGCGCCCGGCCGGGCACCTGGTACCTGACCGCCCCGCGAATCGGGGAGAATGGCCCGCATGAGCGTTCACACCCCCCGTTCCGAGGCGCCGCACCGCGCCGGCTTCGCCTGCTTCGTCGGCCGCCCCAACGCGGGCAAGTCCACCCTCACGAACGCTCTGGTGGGCCAGAAGGTGGCCATCACCTCCAACCGGCCCCAGACCACCCGCCACACCGTACGCGGCATCGTCCACCGGCCCGACCTGAACGCCCAGCTCGTGCTCGTGGACACCCCCGGCCTGCACAAGCCGCGGACCCTGCTCGGCGAACGGCTCAACGACGTCGTCCGCACCACCTGGGCCGAGGTCGACGTGATCGGCTTCTGCCTGCCGGCCGACCAGAAGCTCGGCCCCGGCGACCGCTACATCGCCAAGGAGCTCGCCGGGATCAAGAAGACCCCCAAGGTCGCCATCGTGACCAAGACCGACCTCGTCGACTCCAAGACGCTGGCCGAGCAGCTCGTCGCCGTCGACCGCCTCGGCAGCGAGCTCGGACTCGAGTGGGCGGAGATCGTCCCGGTGTCGGCCGTCGGCGGCAAGCAGGTCACCCTCCTCGGCGACCTCCTCGTCCCGCTGCTCCCGGAGAGCCCCCCGCTCTACCCGGAGGGCGATCTCACGGACGAGCCGGAGCAGGTCATGGTCGCCGAGCTGATCCGCGAGGCGGCGCTGGAAGGCGTGCGGGACGAGCTGCCGCACTCGATCGCCGTCGTGGTCGAGGAGATGCTGCCGCGCGAGGGACGGCCGGCGGACAGACCGCTCCTCGACATCCACGCCAACGTCTACATCGAGCGCCCCAGCCAGAAGGGCATCATCATCGGCCCGAAGGGCAGCCGCCTCAAGGAGGTCGGCACCAAGTCCCGCAAGCAAATCGAGGCGTTGCTCGGCACCCCCGTCTTCCTCGATCTGCATGTGAAGGTCGCCAAGGACTGGCAGCGGGACCCGAAGCAGCTGCGCAAACTCGGCTTCTGACCGCCGGCCGACCGGTGGCGGGCCGACAGCACCGGCCGGCCCGCCGCAGGCCCGTGCCCGGTGCCTCGGGGCACCAGGCCCCGGCCCCGCCCTGCCCGGTACCCGACCGGTTCCGGCGCCGGGCCCCCGGTGGGCACGCGTGCACGGCCGGGGCCGCGGGTACCGCTCCGCCCGTCAGGAGCCTTCCTTCAGCACCCGGGTGATCAGCTTCCGTTGTGCCTCGGTCAGCCGCGGGTCGGCGCAGTACACCGTCCTTCCGTCGACCGTGAGCTGGTACTGGAAGCCGTCCGGTACCCCCACCGGCGGAGTGTCCCGGCCCCCGCCCACCGCCTCCTCGGCCAGGGCGTGCCATTCCCGGGCGTCGGGCCGCCCCGCGGTGTCGACCTCGGAGACCCGCTCGATGCCGGCGAAGCCGCCCGTGCGTCGTACGTGGATGCGCATGGCTCCTGTCTAGTACGGATCCCGTTCAGTTGGCAGGCACACCGACCCGGGACCACGACTTCACCACGGCCTCGCGCTCCTCGCCGCTCCCGTAGCGCGCGGTGGCCGCCTCGACGGTCTCCCGGGCGAAGTCGGCGAACGACGCGTCGACCTGCAGCTTTCCCGACGTCATCGTGTCGTACCAGATCTGTCCCGCCCGCTCCCACGCCTTGCCGCCCAGCTGGGTGGCGAGCAGGTAGAAGGCGTGGTTGGGGATGCCCGAGTTGATGTGGACGCCGCCGTTGTCCCGGCCCGTGCGGACGTAGTCGGCCATCGTCGCCGGCTGCGGGTCCTTGCCGAGCACATCGTCGTCGTACGCCGTGCCCGGCGCCTTCATCGACCGCAGCGCCACCCCGCTGACCCCGGGCGCGAGCAGGCCCGCGCCGATGAGCCAGTCGGCCCGGTCCGCGCTCTGGTCCAGCGTGTACTGCTTCACCAGCGAGCCGAAGACGTCCGACACCGACTCGTTCAGCGCGCCCGGCTGGCCGAAATAGGTGAAGTTGGCCGAGTACTGGGTGAAGCCGTGCGCCAGCTCGTGGGCGATGACGTCGACCGGGCCGGTGAAGTCGAGGAAGATCTCGCCGTCACCGTCGCCGAACACCATCTGCTCGCCGTTCCAGAAGGCGTTCCCGTACTTCTCGTCGTAGTGGACGGTCGCGTCCAGGGGCAGGCCGGCGCCGTCGATCGAGTCGTGTCCGTACGCCGTCATCAGCAGGTCGAACGTCGCGCCCAGCCCGGCGTAGGCGCGGTTGACGGTGGCGTCCTGGACGGGCTCGTCGCCCTCGGAGCGCACCTTCGTGCCGGGCAGTGCGGTCGTGTTCCCGGCGTCGTACAGCGTGCGCTGCGGGCCCGGGACGACCTCCTGGGAGGGTGCCGGGGCGCCGGTGACGGTGGTCAGCCGACGGCCCGTGCGGTGCGCGGCGTCCGCCACCAGGGTGCGGCGGGCCGCGGCGGCCACGGCCGGATCACCGGCACGCGCGAGCTTGTCGAGGAGGTGCGGCGGCACGATGCCGCAGAAGACAGGCGTGAAGGAGTCCATGTCTGGCAATGTGGCACTGCGCCACCCGACTGTCACTGGATGCGACGATGATTAGTGAAATGGAGTGATCTGTCACATTTGCCCGTTACTGATCGGTCGTCCCGCATACTGAAACGGGACCGGCGCCCGCGCCGAAGCTCGGCTAGGCTCGTCCGCATCATGCGTTTCGGGCTGCTTCTTCTTAGCTGCCGCGGCGAGGGCCTGTAGTCGTAGGCCGACCCCCTCCCCGCGGAGTCTGGTGCTGCGTTGACAGTCGGCCCCTCCCACCGCCCGAGGGCGGGGGAGGACCCCAGCCCGCAGGACCCCGAGGAGCCCGACGCAATGTCACAGTCGCAGTGGAACGGCCGACCCACGCCGATCACCAACGCCACGCACACCCAGAAGCCCTCCGGGATGCCGATCCACAAGTACGGCCGGTACGAGGCCGTGGACATCCCGGACCGCACCTGGCCCGAGAAGCGGATCACCAAGGCCCCGCGCTGGCTGTCCACCGACCTGCGGGACGGCAACCAGGCCCTGATCGACCCGATGTCGCCGGCCCGCAAGCGCGAGATGTTCGACCTGCTGGTCCGCCTCGGCTACAAGGAGATCGAGGTCGGCTTCCCCTCCTCCGGCGAGACGGACTTCGCCTTCGTGCGCTCGATCATCGAAGAGGGCGCGATCCCGGACGACGTGACGATCTCCGTCCTGACCCAGGCCCGCGAGGACCTGATCGAGCGCACCGTCGAGTCGCTCGTCGGCGCCAAGCGCGCCACCGTCCACCTGTACAACGCGACGGCACCGACGTTCCGCCGCGTCGTCTTCCGCGGCTCCAAGGACGATATCAAGCAGATCGCCGTCGACGGCACCCGGCTGGTCATGGAGTACGCCGAGAAGCTGCTGGGCGACGAGACCGACTTCGGCTACCAGTACAGCCCGGAGATCTTCACCGACACCGAGCTGGACTTCGCCCTGGAGGTCTGCGAGGCCGTCTGCGACGTCTGGCAGCCCGGCCCCGGCCGCGAGATCATCCTGAACCTGCCCGCCACCGTGGAGCGTTCGACGCCCTCCACGCACGCGGACCGCTTCGAGTGGATGTCCCGCCACCTGACCCGACGCGAGTACGTCTGCCTGTCCGTGCACCCGCACAACGACCGCGGCACGGCCGTCGCCGCCGCCGAGCTGGCGATCATGGCCGGCGCGGACCGTATCGAGGGCTGCCTGTTCGGTCAGGGCGAGCGCACCGGCAACGTCGACCTGGTCACCCTGGGCATGAACCTGTTCTCCCAGGGCGTCGACCCCCAGATCGACTTCTCGCAGATCGACGAGATCCGTCGCACCAGCGAGTACTGCAACCAGATGGAGATCCACCCGCGCCACCCCTACGCGGGCGATCTCGTCTACACCTCCTTCTCCGGCTCCCACCAGGACGCCATCAAGAAGGGCTTCGACGCCATGGAGGCCGACGCGGCCGCCCGCGGTGTGACGACCGACGACATCGAGTGGGCCGTCCCGTACCTGCCGATCGACCCGAAGGACGTGGGCCGCTCCTACGAGGCGGTCATCCGCGTCAACTCGCAGTCCGGCAAGGGCGGTATCGCCTACGTCCTGAAGAACGACCACAAACTGGACCTGCCGCGCCGGATGCAGATCGAGTTCTCCCGCATCATTCAGGCCAAGACCGATGCCGAGGGCGGCGAGATCACACCGAAGGAGATCTGGTCCGTCTTCCAGGACGAGTACCTGCCCAACCCCGTCGACCCGTGGGGCCGCGTCCAGCTGCGTTCCGGCCAGTCCACCTCGGACACCGACGGCACCGACACCCTCACCGTCGAGGCGGTCGTGGACGGCGCCGACACCGTGCTGACCGGCAGCGGCAACGGCCCCATCTCCGCGTTCGTCGACGCCCTGAACGCGATCGGCGTCGACGCGCGCGTCCTGGACTACCAGGAGCACACGATGAGCGAGGGCGCTTCCGCGCAGGCCGCGTCCTACATCGAATGCGCCATCGACGGAAAGGTCTTGTGGGGCATCGGCATCGACGCCAACACCACCCGCGCGTCACTGAAGGCGGTCGTCTCGGCCGTCAACCGCGCCTCCCGCTGACGTCCGCCGCCACCCGCGGCCGCGAACCCCGCCCCGGCACAGGGGCGGGGTTCGGCCATGTCCGGGCGATGTGACGCCCGGGTACTGACGCCACCTCCGCGATGTGGCTAACATCACGTCAACGCGGCAATGTTGCCGAAGGGTCACGGAGGTGCGACGTGCTGCCAACCCGCGGACAGAGCGGCCGAAAACCGCACATCCACGGTCATCGTGGTCTTCGTGTCTTCGGAGTGCGCACGTCGTGGAGCACCGTCGGCGACGGCGAGTTCTTCTGCCCCGCATGCGGAGGCGACCGCAACTACCGCCGCCGCACCGGCCGTCGCCGCCTCACCGTCCTCGGCGTACCCGTCCTCCCGCGAGGCCAGGCCGGACCGATCGTCGAATGCGCCGCCTGCCACGGCCACTTCGGCACCGACGCCCTGGACCACCCCACCACCGGCCGCTTCTCCGCGATGCTCCGCGACGCCGTGCACACGGTCGCGCTCGCCGTCCTCGCCGCCGGCGGAACCTCCTCCCGCACGGTCCGGCAGACCGCGGTCGCCACGGTCCGCGCCGCCGGGATCAGCGACTGCACCGAGGACCAGCTGACGGCCATGGTGGAGGCGCTCGCCGCCGACACCGGCCGCTTCATCACCGACGCCGGACCCTGCGGAGCCGCCCTCGCCATCGAGCTCCACGAGGCGCTGGAACCGCTCACCCCCCATCTCGCCCCGGCCGGGCGCGAATCGATCCTGCTGGAGGGCGCCGGGATCGCCCTCGCCGACGGGCCCTACACCCCCGCGGAACGCGACGTGCTGACCACGGTCGGGAACGCGCTGCAACTGTGCGCCGAGGACACGGCCCGTCTGCTCGCGGCGGCACGCACGCCGTCCCCGTAGGCGGCCGTTCACGGCAGGCGGCACGCGCGTCGTTCCCGTGTCGGTCTGCCGCGGCAGGCGCCGCGCGCGCCGGTGGGCCGGGCCCGCCGCTCCGGCGAACAGGGCTGGGCGGCGCACGCCATGCGCCACGCTCGCCGGTGGGCCGGGCCCGCCGCGCTGTGCGGCGCGCGCATCGCACGGGCACGGTGCGACGCGCACCAAGGCGTCACGCGGTGCGGCGCAACGCGCAGCAAGGAGTGCCGTCGTACGCGTCGCGACTCGCTCCCCGGCGCGTCTCACGCGTCGCGGCCCGTCCTTGAGGTGTGCGCGTCGCACGTCGCGGGCCCGGCCTTGAAGCATGCGCGTCGCCCACCGCAGCCCGCCGCGCCCCCACGACGCAGTCCGTCCCCGAGCACGGGCGGCCACGGCGCCGCCCCAAGCGCCGAAGGGACGCGGCACCGCCGTACTCCCCGGGGAGTAGCGGCCCGCCCGGGCCCACCCGGGCAGTAACGCCGGGCTCGCTCTTCAGCCCGACGAAACGCCCCCCTCCCGCCGGGAGTCTGGATCCGTCCAGACCACCTCGCCGGAGGGAGGCCCGAGATGGGGGCCCCGTTCACCACGAAACCCGCGGCCCCGGCCGTGGCCCGGCCGCCGGGCCCCAGCCGGCGGCGCCGGGCGCGCGCCCTGCTGCCCTGGGCCGTCCTCGCCCTGTGGATCGCGGTCCTCGCCGTCGCCGCGCCCTTCGCGGGCAGGCTCGACGACGTACAGCGCGACAACATCGTCGACTATCTGCCGGCGGACGCGGACTCCACGCAGGCCGCCCGCATCCAGCAGGAGCTGCCCGGCGGCGAGGCCGCCGAACTCGTCGTCGTCTACCGGCGGGACGACGGGCTCACCGCCGCCGACCGGGCGACGGCGCAGCGCCAGATCGCCCGGATCGCCGAGGCCCACCGGCTCACCGCCGAACCCGCGGGAGTACCCGCAGCGGACGGCACCACCCTCATGTTCCCGGTGTCGTCGACGGAGCCCGGCAACGACGAGAAGGCCCGGACCGCACTCGTCGAGGACGTACGGGCCCGGGTGAGCGGCGGCGACGGGCTGACCGTCGAGGTCGGCGGCCCCAGCGCCCTCCAGGCCGACATGGAGGACGTCTTCGAGACGATCGACTCCACCCTGATGATCGCGACCGTCGTGGTCGTCGCGGTCCTGCTGATCGTCACCTACCGCAGCCCGTTCCTGTGGCTCGTCCCGCTGCTCGTCGTCGGCGCGGCCGCCGTCACCAGCAGAGCGGTGATCCACGGCCTCGTCCAGGGCTTCGGTCTGACCGTCACCAGCGAGAGCTCGGGCATCATGACCGTCCTCGTCTTCGGCGCGGGCACCGACTACGCGCTGCTGCTGGTCGCCCGGTACCGCGAGGAACTGCGGCGCGTCCCCCATCCCCGCGACGCGATGGCCGCGGCCCTGCGCGGCTGCGGTCCGGCCGTGCTCGCCTCCTCCGGAACGGTCGCCGCCGGCCTGCTGTGCCTGCTCGCGGCGGACCTCAACAGCGCCCGCGGTCTCGGGCCCGTCGGCGCGGTCGGCGTGGCGTGCGCACTGGCGGCCATGCTGACGCTGCTCCCCGCCGTCCTCGTCGTCCTCGGCCGCGGCGTCTTCTGGCCGCTGGTCCCCCGCCGCGGCAGCGGGGGCGGGGCCGCGCGGCGGGGCGGCCTGTTCGCGGCGGTGGGCCGATCCGCCGGACGCCGTCCGGTCGCCGTCCTCGCCTCGGGAGCGGCCCTCCTCGGTGCGCTGGCGCTCGGAGCGTTCGCCCTGCCCGGCACCCTCAAGAGCGAGGACGGCTTCACCGAGCGCCCCGAGTCCGTGTCCGCGATGCGGGCCCTCGCCGACGCGTTCCCCGACCGCGGCAGCCAGCCCATCAGCGTCATCGCGCCCACCGCGGGCGCCGACCGGACGCTGGCCCGTGCCCGCGCGACCGACGGGGTGGCCGCAGCGGAGCGCGGACGCAGCGCCGACGGCTGGACGGAGATCACCGTCCTCGCCGACGACGCACCGGAGACGCCCGGCGAGACCGCGACCATCGAGGCCCTGCGGGCCGGACTGGAGGACGCGTACGTCGGCGGGTCCAGCGCCCGGCAACTGGACCTCGAGGACACCCACAGGCGCGACCGCGTGATCGTCGTCCCGCTGGTGCTCGCCGCCGTGCTGCTGATCCTGGTCGTCCTGCTGCGGAGCATCGTCGCCCCGCTGGTCCTCGTCGCCGCCGTCGTCGCCGTATGGGGCGCGGCGCTCGGTCTCGGCGGACTGGTCTTCGGCCCGCTGTTCCGCTTCGCGGGCGTCGACCCCGGGCTGCCGCTGCTGTCGTTCGTGTTCCTCGTCGCACTCGGCGTCGACTACGGCATATTCCTCATGCACCGCATGCGCGAGGAGTCCCTCGCCGGGGCCGACCCCACCGGCGCGGCCCTGACCGCCCTGCGCACCACGGGAGGGGTCATCGCCTCCGCGGGCGTCGTCCTCGCGGCCACGTTCGCGGTACTGATGAACCTGCCCCTGGTGACCATGGTCGAGATGGGCTTCGTCGTCGCCGTCGGCGTGCTCCTGGACACCTTCCTGGTACGAACCTGTCTGGTGACGAGCGCGAGCGTGCTGCTGGGCAGGACGGTGTGGTGGCCGGGTCGCCTGGCACGAGCCGGTACCCGAGCCGCGCCCCGACCCGACCGCTGATCCGGCGTCGCCCCACCGCGTGCCGGGGCTCCGACCCGGCAGGCTCCGACACCGTGCGGGGCGCGGGCCGGGCTCCCGCCCCGGCTTCCCGCCCCGGCTTCCTGCTCCGGCCGCCGCCCGGGGCCCCGATCCGGCCGCCGGTTCCCGCCCGCCGCCGCCCCGCCCGGCCGTCCCGTTCGCCGCCCCTTCCCACCCGCCCGGCCCGGGGAACGGCCGGCGCCTGGGTCCGCAGCCCTCGACGCCCTGGGCGACGGGCGGTGACAGTTCGCACTGCTGGAGGATGAGCCGCGTGGAACGCACCCGTACCCGTACCCGCACCCCGCAAGGGAAGTTCGGCGAACGCGCGCTGGAGGCCCTGGCCCGGGACCCACGCGACGTGCCGCACGCCGTGCGCAACGACGCCGTGCTCGCGGGCGTGCTGGCGGCCGCCGCCGTCGCGTCGGCGCTGTTCGTCCCGGTGGGACGCCGGCCCGACGCGCTCGGGTGGGCCCTGCTGCTCGCGCTCCACGTCCCCCTCGCGTGGCGCCGTCGCCGCCCCGTGTTCGTGCTCGTCGCCGTGGCCGTCTGCGCCGTCCCGTACCACGCCCTCGACAACCCGCACGTCGCGGCGGTCCCGGCGTCCTGTGTCGCGCTCTACACCGTCGCCGCCACCGGATCCGCGCTGCGCACCCTTCTCGTGGGCACCGCGGTGGTCGGCCTGTCGGTGACGGTGAGTCTGACGGCCGCCCCCAAGGAGGCCGTCGAGGTCCTGCGCGTCTCCGGCTGGATCGTCGCGGTCCTGTTCCTCGGCGTGGACGTCCGCATCTACCGCCGCTACATCGCCTCGGTCGTCGAGCGCGCCGAACGCACCCGCGAGGAGGAGGCAGCCAGGCGCGTCGCCGAGGAACGGCTCCGTATCGCCCGCGACCTGCACGACCTCCTCGCGCACAGCATCACCGTCATCGGTGTGCGCACGTCCGTCGCCGCGCACGTCCTCGCGGTCGACCCGGAGCGGCTCGACCGCGGCGCCGTCGCCGCCGCGCTGGACGAGATCGCGGACACCTGCCGGACCGCCCGCGGCGAACTGCGCGCCACGCTCCGGGTGCTCCGGGGCGCCGGCGACCGGCACGACGGCCCGCTGCCCGGACTCGACGCGCTCCCCGCGCTCGTACGGGCCGCGGGCGCGCGACTCGACATGCCGGGGCCCGAGTCCACCGTCCCTCCGGCGACCGGGGCCGCGGTCTACCGCATCGTCCAGGAGTCGCTGACGAACGCCGTGCGCCACGCCGGCCCCGACGCGAAGGTGACGGTCACCGTCGTCGCCGACACCGCCCTCGACCGGCTCCGCGTCAGCGTCACCGACGACGGCCGCCCGCCCGGTCCCCGGGGCAGCGCGGGCGGCCCGTCCGGCACCGGCGCGGGCGGCTCCGCCGGCCCCCGCGCCGACGCGCCTGCCGGCAGGGCCGGTTCGGGATACGGCCTCTCCGGTATGCGCGAGCGCGCCCGGAGCGCGGGCGGCACACTGTCCGCCGGACCGCGTGACGGAGGCGGGTTCGAAGTCGCGGCCGTGCTGCCGCTCACCGCGAAGGAGACCCCGGCGTGACCGAGACGATCCGCGTCCTGCTCGCCGACGACCAGACCCTCGTCCGCGCCTCCTTCGCCATGCTCGTCGACTCGGCGCCGGGCATGGAGGTCGTCGGCCAGGCCGGTACGGGCCGTGAGGCCGTCGAACTCGCCCGCGCGGCACGGGCCGACGTCGTCGTGATGGACATCCGCATGCCCGACCTCGACGGAATCGAGGCCACCCGCCTCATCGCCGCCGACGACGACCTCGCCGGGGTCAGGGTGCTCGTCCTCACCACGTACGACACCGACGACCACATCGTGGAGGCCCTCCGCGCGGGTGCGTCCGGCTTCCTCGTGAAGGACATCAGGCCGGCCGATCTGCTCACCGCGATCCGGACCGTCGCGGCGGGTGAGTCCCTGCTGTCCCCCGGGCCCACGGCCCGACTCATCGCCCGGGTCCTCGCCGCCCCGGCCGCCGCCCCCGCGCCCCTGTCCGAGGCGGGCCCGGACGGACTCTCCGAGCGTGAACGCCAGGTCCTCGCCCTCGTCGCGCGCGGTCTCAACAACGCCGGGATCGCCGAGACCCTGGGCCTCAGCCCGCTCACCGCGAAGACCCACGTCAGCCGGATCATGGGGAAGCTGGGCGCCCGCGACCGGGCCCAACTCGTCATCGTGGCCTACGAGTCGGGCCTGGTCGTACCGGGCGGTTGACCGCCGCGGGCAACGCCGCTGCAGGGAACCGATCGGCCCGCCGCGGCAGTGGGCCCAGGGAACGGATGGGCCGCCACGGCGGCTCACGCACGGAACCGATCGGGCCGCCGCGGCATCCTGAACAGTGATCGCAGAGGCGGAGAGGAGCGACGGCGGAGGGGAGACACCGCACCCCGGCCGAGGGCGGGCGGGGACCCCCGGGCAGGGACAGGCGAGGTCGCCGGGTACGGCCACGCGAAGTCGCGGCAGGGACAGGCGAGGTCGCCGGGTACGGCAGACGGACTCCGCGGACACGGACAGGCACGGACAGGCGCAGACAGCGCAGACGCAGACACAGACAGCGCGGCACAGACAGCACGCGCACCGGCAGGCGCACAGGACCGCAGGCGCACAGGACCGAACGCGCAAAGGACCGAACGCGCAAAGGACCGCGGACGGCACAGCGGCCACGGCCCGCGCGGGGCACCGCGGACTCCGCGTCACCGCGAGAGGCGCCTCGGCCGCACGCGGGCCGGAGCGCCGCAGACGAAGGGAAGCACGGCCTTGGAATCGTCACGAGCACACCGGACCCGTCGCACACTGCTGGCCGCCGGAGCGGGGGCCGCGCTGGCCGCGGGCATGTCGTCGAGCGCGGTGGCGACCCCGGCGCGGCGCGGCGACGGGCCACCCGCCGGGGCACCGGGCGCAGGTGCGCACGGCGACGGCGGCCCCGGAGGCACCACCCGTCCGGAGCACGGCATCTCCCGCAGCCTGCGCGAGCTCGAGCGGACGCACTCCGCCCGACTCGGCGTGTTCGCCCGCAACATGAGGACGGGCCGGACCGTTTCGCACCGTGCCGGCGAACTCTTCCCCATGTGCTCGGTGTTCAAGACCCTCGCCGTCGCGGCCGTCCTCAGGGACCTCGACCGCAAGGGCGAGTTCCTCGCCCAGCGGATCCACTACACCGAGAAGGACACGGAGGAGTCGGGATACGCCGTCATCACCGGCCGCGAGGAGAACCTCGCCAACGGTATGACGGTGGCCGAACTCTGCGATGCCACCATCCGCTACAGCGACAACGCCGCGGCCAACCTCCTCCTGCGCGAACTCGGCGGCCCGACCGCCGTCACCCGCTTCTGCCGCTCCGTCGGCGACGGCGTCACCCGGCTGGACCGGTGGGAACCCCGGCTGAACTCGGCAGAGCCCTGGCGCGCAGAGGACACCACCGACCCGCGCCACATCGCACACACCTACACCCGACTCGTCCTCGGCGACGCGCTCTCCCGCCCCGACCGGCAGCGGCTGACCGGCTGGATGCTGAACAACACCACCAGCACGGAGCGCTTTCGCGCCGGGCTCCCCGACGACTGGACCCTCGCGGACAAGACCGGCGCCGGCGAGTACGGCACCAACAACGACGTCGGCGTCGCCTGGGCCCCCGACGGCACCCCCGTCGTCCTGGCGGTCCTGACGACCAGGCAGCACCCCGAAGCCGCCGGTGACAACGCCCTCGTCGCCCGGACCGCCGAACTGCTCGCGGACGTCCTCGGCTGACGCCCCGTCCGCCGCACGGATCCCCGAAAACCCCGTCACGATCAGGCGCATCGGACGCGGACGGGGCCAGAATGTGACGAACGCGCACGGCGTGGGCACGGACCAGGGCGCCGGGCAGGGCAGGACGGGACGGGAAACCGGGACCGGGACGGGGGGACAGTGCTGCGTACCCAGACGACTGCCGTGCTGGTCACGGGATCGGCACTGCTGGCGGTGCCGCTCGCCCTGGCCCTGCACACGGCGGCCTGCGGCACCCTCCCTCCGGTCCTCGGCCCGCTCGCCCCGCTCGCCCCCTTCGTCTGGCCGCTCGTGGCCGCCGTGGCGGCGGGCGCCGCGTACACCGCCGTCCGCCGCGTGCGAACCCGGCGGCGCCCCACCGCACCGCCGCCCGCGGCCCCCGCCCCGGCCCCGCCGGACCCGACCGGACTCCCCGCCCCCGTCGACCACTTCAGCGGCCGCGTCATCGAGACGGACGCGGTCCTGCGCCTGGTCCGCATCGGCCATCGCGCCATCGCCGTGACCGGCGCCCCCGGCACCGGCAAGTCGGCGCTCGCCGTCCGTCTCGCCCATGAACTGCGGCCCCTCTTCCCCGGAGGACGGCTCTACGCCGACCTCGGCGGCGGACGCGGCGAACCGTCGTCCCCCGCGGCCGTCCTGGCCGGACTCCTCGCCGCCCTCGGCGCTCCCGCCGAGGAACAGTCGGGCACGGCCGCCGCTTTGGCCGCCCGTTTCCGCGGCCGCACCGCCGGCCGGCGGATCCTGCTGCTCCTCGACGACGCCGCGGACGCCGACCAGGCGCGTGCCCTGCTGCCGGCCGGCGAGCACTGCCTGACCCTGATCACCAGCCGGGCCGCCCTGCGGGACCTGCCCGAGGCAGCCGCCGTTCCGCTCGCCCCGCTCACCGAGCCCGACGCGCTCGCCCTTCTCACCGCCGTCGCCGGGCCCGACCGCGTCACCGCCGAGCCCGACCAGGCGCGGGCCGCCGTCCACGCCTGCGGACTGCTGCCGCTCGCCGTCCGTATCGCGGCCGGCGCGTCGCGCTCCCGGCCCACCGGGCAGATATCGGTCCTCGCGGGCCGACTCGCCGCCGAACGCGACCGTCTCCACCATCTGCGCACGGACGGCGTCGCCGTCCGCGCCGCGTTCGAAGCCGCCTACGCAGCGCTCGGCGCCGACGACCGGGCGCTGCTGCGCGGTCTCGGCGCCTGCCCGGCGGCCCCGGTCACCGTGCGGATCGCCGCCGCCGCGGCGGCGCTCGACATGACCCGCACCCGAAGCGGCCTCGACCGGCTCGCGGACGCCCAGCTCGCCCGGCCCGCGGGTCCCGACACGTACCTGCTGCACGACCTGGTCCGGCTGCTCGCCGCCGAGCGCCTCGACCACGAGACGGCGCCCGCCGACCGCCGGGCGGTCCTCGAACGGGTCCTGGCCGCCTGTGCCGCGGACGCCTCCGCCCACGGCGGCCGGGACTGGGACGTCGCCGAACAGCACGCCGTCCCCCACCTCGTCCGTGCCGCCGTACGCGAAGGACTCCACCGCCACGCCCACGAACTCGCCCTCGCCGCCGACCCCTGGCTGGAGGGCCGGCCCGGGCAGTCCCCCCGGATCGCCATGTGGGCGGCCGTCCTCGACGCGGCCCGCCGCTCCGGCGAACAGGGCTGGACGGCGCACGCCATGCGCGGCCTCGGTTCCGCGTACGCGCACGAAGGGCTGCTCGACCGGGCCGTGGACCATCTGGGCATGGCGGCCGCCCTCCAGCGGCACGCCGCCGCCCGGCCCGAACAGACCGCCACCCGCCGGCTGCTGGGCGACGTCCTGCGCGGCGCCGGCCGGTACGAGGAGGCGCTGCGGGAGCTGCGCACCGCGCTGGAGGGCTGCCGGGAGGCGGACGACATCGTGGGCGAGGCGGAGGTCCTGCGCAGCCTCGGAGCCCTCCACCTGGACCGGCGCCGCCCCGACGAGGCGATCGACTGCCTCGAGCGGGCGCTCCCCGTGCTCGCCCGGCACACCGGCGACCGGGCCGGACCCGCCGACGCCCGGCACACCGGCGACCGGGCCGGACCCGCCGACGCCCGGCACATCGGCGACACGGCGCAACTCGCAGACGCCCGGCGGGATCTCGGCACGGCCTACGCCCAGGCCGGCGGGTTGGTGCCCGCCGAGCGCCATCTGCGTTCCGCTCTCGCCCTCTACCGCCGCGAAGGCCTCACGGTGGGGGAGGGCTGGACCCTGCGTGAGCTGGGGCGCCTGGAGGAGCTGCGCGGTGCGTACGGCACGGGTGGGGAGCTGCACCGGGCCGCGCTGGCGGCGTTCGAACGCGCGGGTCTCGGTGCGGGGATCGCGGCGGCCGCGGAGGCCGTGGGCGACAACCTCCTCGTGCACGGCGACCAGTGGGGCGCCGACGAGCAGTACCGCAGGGCCGCGGCCGCCCACCGGCTGCTGGGTGACGACGCCCGCGCGGCCGAGGTCCGGCGCAAACTCGGCACCTGAGCACGACGGTTGCGACGTGCGGAAACACCGCCGCTTTGGTCGAACGCTCAACCACCTTGCGGGGCACGGGTGTTGGATGCATCGGGATTGTGAGAGCGGGGGGTGCGCATGCCATGATTCCCCCGCTGTTACTCGCCGGTAAGTGCGGGTGGCGGCACCCACCCCCCTCACCGTTCCACCGCCGGAGGACACCCCCGTGCGCCATGCCACCAGGAGAATCCTGGTCCCCGCCCTGACCGCCCTCGCGCTCGCCGCGAGCGGATGCTCGGCCGGCCCCGACAGCTCCGACCGGCCCCAGGCCGGGCCCACCCCCGCCGCGACCGCCGCGGCGGGTGACGGAACCGAGCAGCTCGACGTCGAAGCCGCCCCCCGCGGCGAAGCCACCCCGACCGCCGTCGCCCGCCGCACCACCGAGGGCACCACCCGCGCGGCCGAGAGCGCGCTCAAGGTCGCCGCCTACGACAAGCGCACCCGACGCGCCGTCATAGCCACCCCGCCCCGCGACCCGAACCCGCCCGGCTCCGGCAGCCCGACCGCCGGACCCACCTCGGCCCCGACCGCGGCCGCCCCCGTCAAGACCGGCGACGTCATCGCCAGCGCCCCCGCCCCCGGCGCCCCCGACGGCCTCCTCGCCGAGGTCACCGAGGTGCTCGGCACCACCGGCCGGGGCACCGAGGTCCGCACCGCACCCACCACCCTCAGCACCCTCCTCGCCGACGACAAGGCCGACGGACAGGTCCCCGTCGACCCGTCCACCGTCGACGTCGAGCCCCTCGTCAAGGGCGTCAAGGTCTCCTGGGCCCGCACCGGAGGCGCCACCTTCGGCCCCAACGGCAGCAAACTGCCCCTCGGCAGCCTCCGCCTCGACGTCGGCGCCGCCGTGGCCACCGCGGACGACGCCCCCGTCTCCGCCGCCGCCTCCCTCTCCGGCTTCGTCCAGCTCGCCCCCCAGGTCGAGTTCTCCTACGACGGCAGCGCCAACGGACAGGCCGGCCGCCCCGCACCCGGCTCCGCGTTCCTCGGCATGACCGGCGACTGGACCGCCCAGTGGGCCCTCAAGGGCCGCGCCTCCGCGAAGGCCACCCAGCGCATCCCGTTCGCCAAGCTCCACGCCGACCCGGTGATCCAGGTCGGCCCCGTCCCCGTCGTCGTCAACCTCGACCTCACCTGCTACCTCCAGGTCGAGGCCGACGGCCGCATCACCCTCGACGTCCAGCAGGACGTACGCGGCGACTTCCGCGTCGGCGGCGCCTACGCCCCCGGGGACGGCTGGACACCGGTGAGCACCTCCGACGTCAAGAGCACCCCGGTCCGCACCACCGTCACCGCCGCGGGCCAGGCCAGGGCCACCCTCGGCGCCGAGGCTTCCGTCGGCCTGTACGGCATGGTCGGCCTCACCGCCGACTTCGCCCCCTACCTGCGCGCCGAGGCCCAGGCGCGCGCCGACGCCGCCACGGACGGCACCGCGTCGGTCACCGGCACCTGGGCCGTCCACGGCGGCTTCGACCTCAGCGGGAACCTCCAGCTCCAGCTGGCGATCTTCGGTACACCGATCCTCCAGCACCGGATCCCGCTGGGCAGCCTCCACCGCGAATGGCCGCTCGCGAGCGGCAAGGGCACCCTCGCGGCCTGACCGCACCGGACGCACGGTCCCGGGCCGCCCGGCCCGAGACCTGACCGCCGGGCCCGGACCCGACCGCCCGGGGCACCCCGGCGTCGGGCAGGTCCCGTGGACATGGCGTCCAGGGTGGTCCGCGCATCGGCCCCGCCCCGCCGCACCCGCCCCCGAGAACCGGCCGTTCATGAGGCACCGCCGCACCCGCCCCGCGACATTCTCCGAGGGCTTCCGAATAGCCTGTTCGAATGGCGCGGCGCCCGACGCCCGCCGCGAATGTCGGGCGCCCGCTTTCACCACGCCCCGGCCCCGCCACGCGTCCTCTCCCCGCGATTCTCCACTCGATTCCGGACCGGAGAACCGCCACGTCCTGCCGCGCTCCGGCCCGTCACCCCGTACCTGTATGGACCATGAATTAACTCCTCTGTACTTACGCCCAGTTGCGGCGCGCGTTTGTCTGCCGATTCCCCGTCCGTGTCCTCACACTCGAGAGGGGAAAGAGGAAAGGCATCGGGATGCACGAGGAGAGGACAACCGTGACAGAAATGGACCGTCTCGGCGACGCCGAAGCGGCGATCGCGGAACTGCGCGGCGCGCTCGCCCGCGCCGGAGTGACGCTGCCGTCCCTGGGCATCGACCCCCTGTCGTACGCGGAGGACGAGCACGGGGTCCTCGTCGAACTGGGCCGCTGCAGCGTCGAGACCGTGCGACGGATGACCGCGGCCCTGCCGGCGGAGGGGACGGGCCGGTGACGGCCCCGCCGCCCCTGGGGGCGTACGTCGTCGACACGGGCACCGGCCGCGTCGGACGGGTGCTCGCCCTCACGGAGACGTGCGTCCGCCTCGGGCCGGTCGGCGGCGGACGCGAATGGGACTGCGGCGTCGCGGAACTGCGCCCCGCCACCGCCGCGGAACGCCTCAGCGCGGCGACCGCCTACGCGAACGCCCGCAGCCGCGGCGAGGTGCCGTAGCCCTCGCGGGCCCCGGGAAAGCCCCCACCGGCGGCGCGAGCATCCCAGGGGCAACGGTTCGTTTCCGGACTGCTGTTGGCATATTCCGCCGTTACTCCTCCACGAGACCTTCACCGTGGGTAGCCTCCTCGTCACATGTCGGCCGCGGCGGCCCCGTCCGCGCGGACCCGGCATCCGACAGCACGCACTGATGAGGAGTGAGCGCAGCGATGGCCAATGTGGAGACCTCCCTGAAAGAGTCCATGACGTCGATCGAGGGGGCGCTGGGGGTGGCCCTCGTGGACTACACCAGCGGGATGGCTCTGGGCACCCTGGGCGGCGGCAAGGACCTCGACCTGGCGGTTGCGGCGGCCGGCAACACGGACGTGATCCGCGCCAAGACCCGCACGATGGAACACCTCGGACTCACCGACGACATCGACGACATCCTGATCACCCTCGGCACCCAGTACCACCTCATCCGGCTCCTCAAGGGCCGCGGTGGCAACGGCCTCTTCCTCTACCTCGTCCTCGACAAGGCCAACGCCAACCTGGCCATGGCCCGCCACCAGCTGAAGCGCATCGAGGCGGACCTCGAGCTGTAGCGCCGTGACGGTCCCTCGTCTCCGGCTGCCCACGAGTTGAAAATTTCTTCAATTCGCCAGATCCCGATGGGATCAACCCTCTGGGAGGGGGGCACCCGGAGACGGGAGGATCGATCCGTAATCGTCGAGTCACCGGGAGCGATCACATGCAGGTACCGCTGTACCAGGCCAAGGCGGAGTTCTTCCGCATGCTCGGGCACCCCGTCCGCATCCGGGTGCTGGAGCTCCTGCAGAACGGTCCGGTGCCGGTGCGCGACCTGCTCACGGCGATCGAGATCGAACCCTCCAACCTCTCCCAGCAGCTGGCGGTCCTGCGCCGGTCCGGAATCGTCGTCTCGATACGCGACGGCTCCACCGTCAGCTACGCCCTCGCCGGCGGCGACGTCGCGGAACTGCTGCGCGCCGCCCGCCGCATCCTCACCGAACTCCTCGTCGGACAGAACGAACTCCTCGAGGAACTCCGCCAGGCCGACGTGTGAGACGGACCCCACCCGACCCGCCCCGGTGCCACCCGGCCGCCCCCGGAGCCGGTGCGAGAGAATGACCCCATGACCCTGTTCCGCGACGACGGCATCGTGCTGCGCACCCAGAAGCTGGGCGAAGCGGACCGCATCATCACGATCCTCACCCGCGGCCACGGACGGGTCCGGGCCGTCGCCCGCGGAGTGCGCCGCACCAAATCGAAGTTCGGCGCCCGCCTCGAACCCTTCTCACACGTCGACGTGCAGTTCTTCGCCCGCGGCAGCGACCTCGTCGGCCGCGGCCTGCCGCTGTTCACCCAGAGCGAGACGATCGCCCCGTACGGCAGCGGCATCGTCACCGACTACGCCCGCTACACCTCCGGCACCGCCATGCTGGAGACCGCGGAACGGTTCACCGACCACGAGGGCGAGCCGTCCGTCCAGCAGTACCTGCTGCTGGTCGGCGGGCTCCGCGCCCTCTCCCGCGGCGAGCACCCCCCGCACCTCGTCCTCGACGCGTTCCTGCTCCGCTCCCTCGCCGTCAACGGCTACGCACCGTCGTTCTCCGACTGCGCGAGATGCGGCATGCCAGGGCCCAACCGGTTCTTCTCCGCCGCCGCCGGCGGGATCATATGCGCCGACTGCCGGGTCCCCGGCAGCGTCGTACCCTCTGCTGAGGCGATCGGCCTGCTCAGCGCGCTGCTGACCGGAGACTGGGACACGGCGGAGGCGTGCGAGGAACGCCACGTCAGGGAGGGCAGCGGACTGGTGTCCGCCTACCTGCACTGGCACCTGGAGCGAGGCCTGCGCTCGCTGCGGTACGTAGAGAAGCACGTCGAGAAGAAGTGAGTGTGACCCCCATGGCACGACGCGGAATCCTGGGACGTTCCCGCCGCGAGTACAAGGTCCCCGAGCCGCACCCGTCCGGAGCGCGACCGCCGAGGATCCCCGGCGAACTCGTGCCGAACCACGTCGCCGTCGTCATGGACGGAAACGGGCGCTGGGCCAAGGAACGCGGACTGCCGCGCACCGAGGGCCACAAGGTCGGCGAGGGCGTCGTCCTCGACGTGCTCAAGGGCTGCCTGGAGATGGGCGTCAAGAACCTGTCCCTCTACGCCTTCTCCACCGAGAACTGGAAGCGCTCCCCGGAGGAGGTGCGCTTCCTGATGAACTTCAACCGCGACGTGATCCGCCGCCGCCGCGACGAGATGGACGAACTCGGCATCCGCATCCGCTGGGTCGGCCGCATGCCCAAGATGTGGAAGTCCGTCGTCCAGGAACTCCAGGTCGCCCAGGAACAGACCAAGACCAACGACGCCATGACGCTGTACTTCTGCGTCAACTACGGCGGGCGCGCCGAGATCGCCGACGCCGCGAAGAAGATCGCCGAGGACGTCGCCGCCGGCCGGCTCGACCCCTCCAAGGTCAACGAGAAGACGTTCCAGAAGTACCTCTACTACCCGGACATGCCGGACGTCGACCTCTTCCTCCGCCCCAGCGGCGAGCAGCGCACCTCCAACTACCTCATCTGGCAGAGCAGTTACGCCGAAATGGTCTTCCAGGACGTGCTCTGGCCCGACTTCGACCGCCGCGACCTGTGGCGCGCCTGCCTGGAGTACGCCCAGCGCGACCGCCGCTTCGGCGGAGCCGTCCCGAACGAGGAACTCGCCAGGATCGAGAAGGAACTCGACAAGGCGTAGCCGGCCCGGGCCCGCACCCGACGGCACCCCACGACGAAAGGGCCCGCACCGGCAGCAACCGGTGCGGGCCCCTCACACCCCGACACAACCCCTTGGTCACGGGGTCACGGGGTCACTTCTTCGCGCACTCCGCGCACGTACCGAAGATCTCCACCGTGTGCGCCACGTTCACATAGCCGTGCTGCGCCGCGATCGTCTCCGCCCACTGCTCCACCGCGGGTCCCTCGACCTCGACCGCCTTGCCGCACACCCGGCACACCAGATGGTGGTGGTGCTCACCCGACGCACAACGCCGGTACACCGACTCACCGTCACTCGTGCGCAGCACATCGACCTCGCCGGCATCGGCGAGCGACTGCAGCGTCCGGTAGACCGTCGTCAGGCCGACCGAATCGCCGCGGTGCTTGAGCATGTCGTGCAGCTCCTGCGCACTGCGGAACTCGTCCACCTCGTCCAGCGCCGCCGCGACCGCGGCCCGCTGACGGGTCGACCGGCCGCGCACGGGGGGTCCAGCCGTCGCCACAGGTGCCTCCTTACGTTCCGCCGCTCCTCGACGGCCCATTCTGCCAGGCCCGCCACGAGCGCCGGTCAGACCGCGGCGTCACCCGCCGGACGGCGGGTCGCCGGAACGTCCACGTCGCACTCCGTCCCCGCGGCCCCGGCCGCCGCCTCGACCGCCCTCGACCGCCGCCGCGCCAACGGCGTCGCCAGCGCTGTGAACAGCACGAACACCGCGATCGCCAGCAGCACGATCGTCGCGCCCGGCGGCACGTCCTGGTAGTACGTGGTGACCGTACCGGCCAGCGTCACCGCCACCCCGATCGCCACCGCCACCACGAACGTCACCGCGAACGAGCGCGTGACCTGCTGCGCCGCCGCCACCGGCACCACCATCAGCGCGCTCACCAGCAGCAGCCCGACGACCCGCATCGCGACCGTCACCGTCACCGCGGCCGTCACCGCCACCAGCAGGTTCAGGGCCCGCACCGGCAGACCCGTGACCCGGGCGAACTCCTCGTCCTGGCTGATCGCGAACAGCTGACGCCGCAGCCCCACCGTCACCAGCAGCACGAAGCCCGCCAGCAGACAGATCGCGACGACGTCCTCGTCCGACACGGTGGACAGCGAACCGAACAGGTACGACGTGAGGTTGGCGTTCGACCCGGTGCCGCTGAGGTTCATCAGCATCACCCCGCCCGCCATACCGCCGTAGAACAGCATCGCCAGCGCGATGTCACCACGGGTCCGCCCGTAGGCCCGGATCAGCTCCATCGCCACCGACCCGACCACCGCGACCAGCGTCGCCATCCACACCGGATTCGTGGAGAGCAGGAAGCCGAGACCGACACCGGTCAACGCCACATGGCCGATGCCGTCGCCCATCAGCGCCTGCCGGCGCTGCACCAGATGGATGCCCACGGCAGGTGCCGTCACGCCCACCAGCACGGCGGCCAGCAGCGCCCGCTGCATGAAGGGGTCCTGGAGGAATTCCATGATCAGCTCAGCAGTCCCGTGCGGAGCGGCTCGTCGGCCGCATGCGGATGTACATGGTCATGGCCGGGCAGCGCATGCTGGCCCACGGCACGCGGAGGCGGCCCGTCATGGACGACGCAGCCGTCCCGCAGCACCACCGCGCGGTCGATCAACGGCTCCAGCGGGCCCAGCTCATGGAGCACCAGCAGCACCGTCGTCCCCGCCGCCACCTGCTCCCGCAGCGTCCCGGCGAGGATCTCCTGACTGGCGAGGTCCACACCCGCCATCGGCTCGTCCATGATGAGCAGTTCGGGCTCGGCCGCCAGCGCACGGGCGATCAGCACCCGCTGATGCTGCCCGCCCGACAGCGCGCTCACCGAATCCCTCGACCGGTCGGCGAGCCCGACCAGCTCGATCGCCCGCCGCACCGCCGCACGGTCGCCCCGCGACGGCCACCCCAGCCGCGTACGCGACAGCCGCCCCGACGCCACCACCTCGCGGACCGTCGCCGGCACCCCGCTCGTCGCGGTCGTGCGCTGCGGCACATAACCCACCCGCGACCACGCACGGAAACGGCGCAGCTCCGTACCGAACAAGGACACCGAACCGCCCGTGAGCGGCACCTGGCCGATCACCGACCGCACGGCCGTCGACTTCCCCGAGCCGTTCGCCCCGAGCAGCGCGACGACCTCACCGCGCCCCACGGTGAGGTCGACACCACGCAGCACGGGCCGGGAGCCCAACGTGGCCCGGGCCCCGCGGAGGGATATGACGGGCTCTGCGACGGGCTCCATGAGGTTCGCCTCCGATGCTGCTCCTGCCGAAACGGCTGCTGAAACGTCTGTCACTTCGCGCCGAGCGCCTTCTGCAGCGCGGCGAGGTTCGACTCCATCACCGACAGGTAGTCGTCACCCCTGGACCGCTCCGTGATGCCCTCCAGCGGGTCCAGCACGTCCGTCCGCAGCCCCGTGTCCTTCGCGAGCGTCCTCGCCGTACGGTCACTGGCCAGCGTCTCGAAGAAGACCGTGGACACCTTCTCCTGCTTCGCCACCGCCTGGAGCTCCTTGATCCGGGCCGGACTCGGCTCCGACTCCGGGTCGATCCCCGCGATGCCGTGCTGGTCCAGGCCGTAGCGCTCGGCGAGGTAGCCGAAGGCGGAGTGGGTGGTGATGAAGGTCTTGGTGGTGCCGTTCTTCAGCCCGGCGGCGAACCGCGCGTCCAGCGACTTCAGCTTGCCGACCAGCGTCTCGGTGTTCTTCCGGTAGTCCGCGGCATGGGCCGGGTCGGCCTTCGCCAGCGAGTCCCCGACACCCTTCGCGACCTCGGCGTACTTCACCGGGTCCAGCCAGACGTGCGGATCGGCACCGCCCTCGGCGCCGTGCTCCCCGCCCTCGTGGCCGCCCTCGTGCTCCTCACCCTCGTGGCCGTGGTCGTGCCCGACGTCGGTGCCGTGGCTCTCCATCGTGGTGAGGGTCCCGGCGTCGACGGTGTGCTCGACACCGGACTGCGCGATCGCCTCGTCCACGGCGGGCTGGACGCCCTTGAGGTACAGGATGTAGTCGGCCCCGCGGAGCTCGGACGCCTGCCTGGGCTTCAGCTCCAGGTCATGCGGCTCCACGCCCGGCTTCGTCAGCGTCGTGACCTCGACACGGTCACCGCCGATCTGCTCGGCCAGATACTGCATCGGGTAGAACGACGCCACCACGTCCAGCTTGCCGCCGCCCTTGTCACCGCCGGCCGCGGACGTGCCCGAGCAGGCCGAGAGGCTGACAAGGCCCAGCGCGGTCGCTCCCGCGACAGCGGTGGTCGATATGAGGCGTCGTACGTTCATGACACTCATTTTCAACAAAGATGGAAACGATTGTCAATTGAATCATCGCTTCCGATCACCCGACGGCCCACCAACAACGCAGGCCCTCCGCTTATGCCCGCCCGCCCCACCGCCGCGACCCACCGCGACCCACGATCACCCCCCGTACAGTGCCGCCATGCAGCGCACCGAGATCGACGGCATAGCCGCCTTCTGGGCCGAAGGACCGAAACCCTTCGCCGGCCGCATCACCTTCCACATCGGCACCGCCGACGAGACCCTCCCGCAACGCGGCCTCACCGAACTCGTCCACAGCCTCGTCGCCGACGCCCTCACCTCGCCCGACACCGCACCACGCGTCCACTGGGGCTCCGCCGTCGAACTCACCGACACCGCCTTCTGGGCCGAAGGCGAACCCGACCGCGTCGCCGCACTCCTCACCCGCGTGTGCCGCACCCTCGCCGCCCCGCCCGCCGACGCCCTGCCCCGCGTCACCCGCCGCCTCCAAGCCACCCTCGACTGCGCCGCCCCCGACCCCGCCGCCGAACACCACCACATCCGCCACGGCTACCGCGGCTACGGCAGAACAGCCTTCGACCGACCCCACCTCGCCCAGCACACCCCCGACGACATCCGCACCTGGGCCACCCGCCACTTCGTCCGCGGCAACGCCGCCCTCTCCCTCACCGGCCCCCCACCGCCCGGCCTCCACCTCCCCCTCCCCGACGGCCCGCGCCACACCCGCCCGCCCCAGCGGCCCACCCCCCACGTCGGCGGCCACTGGTACGAACACGGCCACGAGGCCGGCCACACCCTCTCCCTCTCCTTCGTCATGCCCACCACACACCACCGCCCCGCCCTCACCATCGCCCTCGACCGCATCGCACGCGAACAACACACCGGCGACGGCAGCCTCGGCGACCTCGACCTCCGAGCCGACCTCACCGGAGACGGCCGCACCCTCGCCCTCATCACCGCCACCACCGACGAACACGGCGCCGCCGCAGCCGCCACCACCCTCGACACCACCCTGCGCACCCTCGCCCAGCACGGCCCCACCCCCCAGGAGATCGACACCTACCGCACCACCGGCCTCGAAGACCTCGACAACCCCGCCTGCACCCGCGCCCTCGTCGACTTCACCGCCGACGACCACACCGCCGGACACGACCACCTCGACCTCCCCTCCCTGCGGGCATTCCTCCACGCCCTCACCCCCGACACCGTCCGCGCCACCCTCGCCGACTACCCCCGCACCGCCCTGCTCGGCATGCCCCGCCACACCGCCCCCACCCCCGACACCCCCCTCACCCCCCTCCCCCCACTCCCCGCCGGAACCCTCACCACAGCCGACGAATACCGGCCCCGACTCCGCAGCCCCCTGTCGCGGCGCACCCGCCTCTACATCGGCGACGAAGGCATCACCCAGTGGTGGCCCGACGGGGCCGTCACCATCCCCTGGTACGGCGTCGCCGGCCTCTCCACCGACGAAACAGGCACAGCAACCCTCTACGGAGAGAACGGAGCGTGCATCACCTATCACCCGGACTGGTACAGGTCCGGCGACGGCATCCACGACCGCATCCGATGGCACGTCCCCCCACGCCTCCACTTCCGCGAACGAGGAGGCGAACCGATTTGATACAGGGGGTACGAGCGCCGGTAATCTGAAGCATTCGCACTTCGTCGTCGTAATGAAGAGAGCACCGTGGCCGCCGACAAGATCGACACGATCGTCAACCTGAGCAAGCGCCGTGGGTTCGTCTACCCCAGCAGCGAGATCTACGGTGGCCAGCGCGCCGCCTGGGACTACGGGCCGCTGGGTACCGAGCTCAAGGAGAACATCAAGCGCCAGTGGTGGCGCTACATGGTCACCTCGCGCGAGGACGTCGTCGGAATCGACTCGTCGGTGATCCTGGCGACCGAGGTCTGGGAGGCCTCCGGCCACGTCGCCACCTTCACCGACCCGCTCACCGAGTGCACCTCCTGCCACAAGCGCTACCGCGCCGACCACCTCGAAGAGGCCTACGAGGAGAAGCACGGCCACGCCCCCGCCAACGGCCTGGCCGACATCAACTGCCCCCACTGCGGCACCAAGGGCCAGTTCACCGAGCCCAAGCAGTTCTCCGGCCTCCTCGCCACCCACCTCGGCCCCACCCAGGACTCCGGCTCCATCGCCTACCTGCGCCCCGAGACCGCCCAGGGCATCTTCACCAACTTCGCCCAGGTCCAGCAGACCTCGCGCAAGAAGCCGCCCTTCGGCATCGCCCAGGTCGGCAAGTCCTTCCGCAACGAGATCACCCCCGGCAACTTCATCTTCCGCACCCGCGAGTTCGAGCAGATGGAGATGGAGTTCTTCGTCAAGCCCGGCGAGGACGAGAAGTGGCACGAGTACTGGATGGAGCAGCGCTGGAACTGGTACACCGGCCTGGGTCTCCGTGAGGAGAACATGCGCTGGTACGAGCACCCCAAGGAGAAGCTCTCCCACTACTCCAAGCGCACCGCCGACATCGAGTACCGCTTCCAGTTCGGCGGCAGCGAATGGGGCGAGCTCGAAGGCGTCGCCAACCGCACCGACTACGACCTCGGCGCCCACTCCAAGGCCTCCGGCACCGACCTGTCGTACTTCGACCAGGAAGCCGGCGAGCGCTGGACCCCCTACGTCATCGAACCCGCCGCCGGCGTCGGCCGCACCATGCTCGCCTTCCTCCTCGACGGCTACAACGAGGACGAAGCCCCCAACGCCAAGGGCGTCATGGAGAAGCGCACCGTCCTGCGCCTCGACCACCGCCTCGCCCCGGTGAAGGCCGCGGTCCTGCCGCTGTCCCGCAACCCCCAGCTCTCCCCGAAGGCCAAGGGCCTCGCCGCCGACCTCCGGCAGAACTGGAACATCGAGTTCGACGACGCCGGCGCCATCGGCCGCCGCTACCGCCGCCAGGACGAGATCGGCACCCCGTACTGCGTCACCGTCGACTTCGACACCCTCGACGACAACGCGGTCACCGTCCGCGAACGCGACACCATGAAGCAGGAGCGCGTCTCCCTGGACCAGATCCAGGGCTACCTCGCCACCCGCCTCCTCGGCTGCTGACGCTCACCGGCACGACGCCATGAAGGCCCCCGGTTCCGGGTACGGAACCGGGGGCCTTCATGCACACTGGGCCCACTCGTCGACCGCCGGCAGAGGAGGCACACCATGCCGTCCATCACCAGCAGCAAGGTCAGCAGATGGGACCAGCACGGACGCGAACACACCGTCCGCATACGGAAAGCAGGCGTGCAGAAGGCACTCACCTGCGATACCTGCGGCTGGCGCAAAGCCGCCCAGTTCCTGCCCTGGCTCAAGGCGGAGGAACACCTCACCGACGCCCACCAGGCCACCGTCGACCCCGGCAACCGCACCCGGAACGACTGACACCCCGCCCGGGACGCCACCCCTCAGCCCGGCCCGGACGGAACCATCACGACCGCAGACCACGCAGCAACAACTCGCACACCGCACGGAACTCGTCGTCGATCGACGGCCTCCGCCACTCCGGAGCAAACACCGGATCGTGGAAACGCGCCGTCGCGTCGAACACCGCCTGCGCCACCGACACCGGGTCCGCAGCCACGAACTCCCCGGCCCCCACACCCTCTTCGACGATCCGCGTCACCTGACTGACCAGCACCACCAGATGCTCGTCCACCACATCACTGGCCTCCGTGATCAGCACCGCATACGTGGCGAACAGCTCAGGATCGTCACCCGCCTTGTGACGCTTCGCCTCGAACAGCCGCGACAACCACGACCGCAGCTTCTCCTCCGCCGAACCCGCGGGCCCCTCCGTGATCTCCGACAGCAACTCCTCGGTACGGCCCAGCCAGCGAGCCGTCACGGCCTCACGCAGCGCCGCCTTCGTACGGAAATGTCGGTACACACTGCCGTGACTCACCCCGAGCGCGCGCGCCACATCGACGACCGTCGCCTTGGACGGGCCGAAACGCCGCAGCACCTCCTCGGTCGCCTCGAGGATGCGGTCGGCGGTCAGGGTCTCCGTGGTGGACATGGCACCGACGTTACCCTTCCCCACCGACACGACCAGGACGGCCGGGTGCGGCCGACGGGAACCCCGCCGGCCGCACCCCGCCGCCCCCGGCTCCGGCCACTCGCCGCGACACGTCAGTGCTCGCTGTCGAGATGCGCCATCTGCGCCGCCGGGTAACGCTCACCCGCCGCGGCGCCCCGCGGAACGGCCCGCTCGATCGCCGCGAGCTCGTCCCCGTCGAACGTCACGTCCAGGGCCCCCAGCGCCTCGGCCAGCCGGTCCCTGCGCCGGGCACCCACCAGCGGAACGACGTCCTCGCCGCGCGACAGCACCCAGGCGATCGCCAGCTGGGCGACCGAGACGCCCTTCTGCTCACCGATCTCGCGCAACTGCTCGACGAGGCCCAGGTTGTGCCGCAGGTTGTCGCCCTGGAAGCGCGGGCTCATGCCCCGGAAGTCATTGGCCGCCAGCTTCCGGTCACCGCTGAAGTGCCCGGAGATCAGCCCGCGGGACAGCACACCGTAGGCCGTGACGCCGATGCCCAGCTCCCGCGCCGTGGGCAGGATCGCGTCCTCGATCCCCCGGGAGATCAGCGAGTACTCGATCTGCAGATCGGTGATCGGGGCGACCGAAGCCGCGCGGCGCAGCGTGTCGGCACCGACCTCGGACAGGCCGATGTGCCGGACATGGCCCGCCTCGACGAGCTCCGCGATCGCGCCGACCGTCTCCTCCACCGGCACATCCGGGTCGACGCGGGCGATCCGGTAGACGTCGATGTGGTCGGTGCCCAGCCGCTGGAGCGAGTACGCCGCGAAGTTCTTCACCGCCGCCGGGCGGCCGTCGTAGCCGGACCACCCTCCGTCCGGGTCGCGCAGCGCCCCGAACTTCACGCTGATCAGCGCCTTCTCACGGTCCGCCGTCGGCGCGGCACGCAGTGCCTCGCCGATCAGCATCTCGTTGTGGCCCATGCCGTAGAAGTCGCCGGTGTCGATCAGCGTGACGCCGGCGTCGAGAGCCGCGTGGATGGTCGCGATCGACTCCCGGCGGTCGGCATCGCCGTAGAGCGCCGACATGCCCATGGCGCCCAGCCCGATCGCGGAGACGCGGGGGCCGGTGGCGCCGAGGGGGCGGGTGGGGAGGGGGCGGCGGGATGCGGGGGTGGGGGAGCTGGGGGAGGTCATGAACGAGGCTCCTCGGGCGAGAGGGGGAGGGGGAATGACGCTGACAACTATGGCATGACGACTGACAGATTTCAATATTTGTCAGTCGTCATCGATGGTCGAGATGAGGACGCGCATGATCAGGGCCGGAAAATCGGGTGTCCGCCCAGCCCCCGACCGGTACCGTCGCCCGCATGTCCTCCTTCTTCCAGATCTACGAGTGAGAGTGCGGCGGCCACGTCCCGCCCCCACCAGCTGACATCCGGATCACTTCTCACCACGATGGGAGAACCCCGTGGCCAAGGGTCGTAACAACCTCCTCGGCGTGGGCGGGCAGCGCAGAAAGCTGTCCCGCGCCGACCAGCAGGGCAACGGTCCGGCGAGCCAGGCAGACCGCCGAACGGCCGCCGACCAGAAGCAGGAGCTCCTGCGCAGGATGCGTGAGCGCACTCAGGGCGCCGAGGAAGCGCACGGCGAGGCGTCCCAGGATGCGAGCGGTACGCAGAGCTGACGCCATCTCACGTCGAAGGGCCCGGATCACCCCTTGGTGATCCGGGCCCTTCGACTTCGGATGCGGTCGTCCGATCCGGGGCCATGATGGGAAGGGGTGTACCTACCGGAGGTGTGTGTCATGGCCGAGCAGGACCGCGGAGTGCCGCCGGAGCGTCTGGAGGACATGCAGCTGCTCAAGGAGCTGGAGGCCATCCATCGCACCCGCCACGAGACCCTGCTGTACGGCTCCGACGACGCTCTGCGGACGCACACTTCCCGGATGTCCGCCCTGGAGGCGGAGTACGTCCGCCGCCATCCCCAGCGGGCCGCGTCGAGGTCGAGGACCCGGGAGGGCGCGCGGGCCCGTACGTGTGACGACGCCTGAGGTCAGCCGTCCGTGACGTCGGCGGGTACCTCGAACGTGGCGGTGCCGAGCGCGCAGCCGAACCCCGAGGGGGCGGATCGGCGCGTGGGGCGGCGGGCGGGGCCGTGGCTCAGGTCCTGCTGTCGGCGGTGGGGCGGGCGTTCGCCGATTCGAGGCGCTGCGCCGTGCGGCGGGCGGTTTCGCGGGCCCAGCGGCCGCTGGTGGTGAGGCCGACGGCGAGGACGGACAGCCCGCAGCCCGTGATGATCCACCAGGCCGGGCGGCCGGCCTCGACGAAGCCGGTGACGTGCCCGGCGGCGCCGGTGCCCGCCGCGAGCACGGAGCCGATGACGGCGACACCGAGGGTGGCGCCGGTCTGGCGGCTGGTGGAGGCGACGGCGGCGGCGACACCGGCCTGGGAGCGGGGCATGCCGGAGACGGCGGTGTTGGTGATGGGTGCGTTGACGAAGCCGAAGCCGAGGCCGAAGAGGACGTATCCGGTGAAGAGCAGGGGGGTGGACGTCTCGGCTTCGAAGGCGGCGAAGAGGAGCCCGCAGGTGGCCATGGAGGTGCCGGCGACGACGAGGGGCAGCCGTGGTCCGCGCCCGGCGACGAGGCGGCCGGAGAGCGGGGAGCAGAGGAAGGTGAGGGCGGCCATGGGGAGCATGTGGATGCCGGCCTGGAGGGCGGTGAGGCCGCGGACGTCCTGCAGGTAGAGGGTGTTGAGGAAGAGGAAGCCGCTGAGTGCGGCGAAGGCGCTGATGGCGATGACGGTGGCGCCGCTGAAGGGGGCGGAGCGGAAGAAGCGCAGGTCGATGAGGGGTTCGTGGCGGCGGGGTTCGTAGGCGATGAGTGCGGTGAGGGCGGCTGCGGCGAGGGCGGCGAAGGGCAGGACGGTGCCGGGGCCCTCGGTGGGCGCTTCGATGATGGCGTAGGTGAGGGAGCCGAGGAGGGTGATGACGAGGAGTTGGCCGACGGGGTCGGCGCGTCGGGGCTTGGGGGCGCGTGACTCGGGGACGTAGCGCCGGGTGAGGAGGAGGGCGGTGAGGCCGACGGGGACGTTGATCCAGAAGATGGAGCGCCAGCCGACGGTTTCGACGAGGAGTCCGCCGACGAGGGGTCCGGCGGCCATGGATATGCCGACGACGGCGCCCCAGGCGCCGATGGCGCGGGCGCGTTCGCGGGGGTCGGTGAAGGTGTTGGTGATGATCGACATCGCGACGGGGTTGAGCATGGAGCCGCCGACGGCCTGGATCATGCGGAAGGCGACGAGCGATTCGAGGTTGGGGGCGAGGGAGCAGAGGACGGAGCCGAGGGTGAAGAGGACGAGTCCGGTCGTGAAGACCTTGCGGCGGCCGATCCGGTCGGCGGTGGATCCGGCGAGGATGAGCAGGGAGGCGAGGACGAGGGTGTAGGCGTCGATGGTCCACTGCATTCCGGCGACGCCGGCGTGGAACTCCGTGCGCAGGGAGGGGAGGGCCACGTTGAGGACGGTGGTGTCGAGGCTGACGATCAGCAGGCTCATGCAGCAGATGGCCAGGACGAGGAGCCGTCGGCGTTGGCTCGGCCGGGTCGGAGGTGCGTCGGTGTCGGACGCGGACATGCGTACATAGTACGTCTAACTAATGAATCCGGGAGTGCGCGACAATGGTGCAATGACGACGCTCGCCCAGCCCTCGACGCTGTCCATCGGCCCGCATGCCGTGCAGCCCCCGGTGGTGCTCGCGCCCATGGCCGGCATCACGAACGCGCCGTTCCGCACCCTGTGTCGGGGGTTCAGCGGGGGCAAGGGGTTGTTCGTCAGCGAGATGATCACGACGCGTGCGCTGGTCGAGCGCAATGAGAAGACGATGCAGCTCATCCACTTCGACGCGTCGGAGACGCCGCGCTCGATCCAGCTGTACGGGGTGGATCCGGTCACGGTCGGAAAGGCGGTCCGCATGATCGTGGACGAGGACCTGGCCGATCACATCGATCTGAACTTCGGCTGCCCGGTGCCTAAGGTGACCCGCAAGGGGGGTGGCTCGGCGCTGCCGTACAAGCGGAATCTGCTGCGGGCGATCCTGGCCGAGGCGGTCGGCAACGCCGGTGCCCTGCCGGTGACGATGAAGATGCGCAAGGGCATCGACGACGACCACATCACGTATCTGGACGCGGGGCGGATCGCGGTCGACGAGGGTGTGACGGCTATCGCGCTGCACGGGCGTACGGCGGCCCAGCACTACGGCGGTACGGCGGACTGGGACGCGATCGCGCGGCTGAAGGAGCATGTGCCGGAGATCCCGGTGCTCGGGAACGGTGACATCTGGTCGGCGGACGACGCGCTGCGGATGATGCGGGAGACGGGCTGCGACGGTGTGGTCGTGGGGCGCGGCTGTCTGGGCCGGCCGTGGCTGTTCGGGGACCTGGTGCGTGCCTTCGAGGGGTCGGGTGCGTATGCGCGGCCGTCGCTGCGTGAGGTGGCGGACGTGATGGTGCGCCATGCGCGGCTGCTGGGGGAGTGGATCGGGGACGAGTCCCGTGGCGTGATCGACTTCCGTAAGCACGTGGCGTGGTACCTGAAGGGGTTCGCGGTCGGTTCGGAGATGCGCAAGCGGTTGGCGGTGACGTCGTCGCTGGAGGAGTTGCGCGCTCAGCTGAGCATGCTGGAGCTGGACCAGCCGTGGCCGTCGGGCGCGGACGGTCCCCGGGGGCGTACGTCGGGGAACAACCGGGTCGTGCTGCCGGACGGCTGGCTGAAGGACCCGTACGACTGTGCAGGTGTGGGCGAGGATGCGGAGCTGGACACGTCCGGGGGCTGACCGGGCGGCGAGCGGGGAAGCGGCCGGTCCGGATCCGGGTGCGACCGGGTCCGGATGGTGGGATCCGGTCGTCGTCGGCGGCGTGATTCTCGCCACCCCTGATAAGGGTTGCGCTCAGATGAGCACTCTCGGGGTGGTTGTGACTTCAGAAAGGGTGGCACTCAGTGCCACCCTTTCTGTGTTCAATAATTGAACTCAGATGCCTGGAAGGGCGCTCATGTGAGCGGCAATTTCCCGCTTTCGGTCAAGCGCTCTTCGAGGGATGAAGATGCGAGGGGCTTCGGCTTTACGCATCGGTAACCTGCGATCTGCTGGCGGACGGGTGGTTACGGCCGAATGACGGACAAGTGGACGTACCCAGGCGCCTTCGATCTGGGTATGTTCCTCGCCGTCAGGGCAGCCACCGAGTCCTCGAGGAGTCGAGACCCGTGTCGGAAAACAAAGATCAGAAGTTCGTCTACGACTTCACCGAGGGCAACAAGGACCTCAAGGACCTCCTCGGTGGCAAGGGCGCGAACCTCGCCGAGATGACCAACCTCGGTCTGCCCGTCCCCCCGGGCTTCACCATCACCACCGAGGCGTGCAAGGTCTACCTCGACAGTGGCGAGGAGCCCGCGGCACTGCGTGACGAGGTGAGTGCGCACCTCGACGCGCTGGAGCAGCGCATGGGCAAGAAGCTCGGCCAGACCGACGACCCGCTGCTGGTCTCCGTACGCTCCGGCGCCAAGTTCTCGATGCCGGGCATGATGGACACCGTCCTCAACATCGGGCTCTCCGACAAGTCCGTCGAGGGACTGGCCAAGCAGGCCGGCGACGAGCGCTTCGCGTGGGACTCGTACCGCCGCCTCATCCAGATGTTCGGCAAGACGGTCCTCGGCGTCGACGGCGAGCTGTTCGAGGAGGCCCTGGACGAGGCCAAGGCGGCCAAGAAGGTCACGGTGGACACCGACCTCGACGCCTCCGACCTGAAGAAGCTGGTCAAGCAGTTCAAGAAGATCGTCAAGTCCGGGACCGGGCGCGACTTCCCGCAGGACCCGCGCGAGCAGATGGACCTGGCCATCAAGGCGGTCTTCGACTCCTGGAACGGCGACCGGGCGAAGCTCTACCGCCGCCAGGAGCGCATCCCCGGCGACCTCGGCACCGCGGTCAACGTCTGCTCCATGGTCTTCGGCAACCTCGGCCCGGACTCCGGCACCGGTGTCGCCTTCACCCGCGACCCCGCCTCCGGCCACCAGGGCGTGTACGGCGACTACCTGCAGAACGCGCAGGGCGAGGACGTCGTCGCGGGTATCCGCAACACCGTGCCGCTCGCGGATCTGGAGTCGATCGACAAGAAGTCGTACGACCAGCTGATGCAGATCATGGAGACGCTCGAGACGCACTACAAGGACCTGTGCGACATCGAGTTCACCATCGAGCGCGGCCGGCTGTGGATGCTGCAGACGCGCGTCGGCAAGCGCACCGCGGGTGCCGCCTTCCGGATCGCCACCCAGCTCGTGGACCAGGGGCTCATCGACGAGGCCGAGGCGCTCCAGCGCGTCACGGGCGCCCAGCTGGCGCAGCTGATGTTCCCGCGCTTCGACGAGGCCGCCCGGGTGGAGAAGCTCGGCCGGGGCATCGCCGCCTCCCCGGGCGCGGCGGTCGGCAAGGCGGTCTTCGACTCGTACACGGCGGTCAAGTGGTCCCGTTCCGGTGAGAAGGTCATCCTGATCCGCCGGGAGACCAACCCGGACGACCTCGACGGCATGATCGCGGCCGAGGGCATCCTGACCTCCCGCGGCGGCAAGACGTCCCACGCGGCCGTCGTCGCCCGCGGCATGGGCAAGACCTGTGTCTGCGGTGCGGAGGAGCTGGAGGTCGACACCAAGCGCCGCCGGATGACGGTGAACGGCACCGTCGTGGAGGAGGGCGACGTCGTCTCCATCGACGGCTCCACCGGCAAGGTGTACCTCGGTGAGGTTCCGGTCGTGCCCTCGCCGGTGGTGGAGTACTTCGAGGGCCGGATGCACGCGGGCGCCGACGACGCCGACGAGCTGGTCCAGGCCGTGCACCGGATCATGGCCTACGCGGACCGGGTACGGCGGCTGCGCGTGCGCGCCAACGCCGACAACGCCGAGGACGCGCTGCGGGCGCGCCGTTTCGGGGCCCAGGGCATCGGGCTGTGCCGCACCGAGCACATGTTCCTCGGTGAGCGCCGCGAGATGGTCGAGAAGCTGATCCTCGCGGACACCGACGACGAGCGCGAGGCCGCGCTGAAGGCGCTGCTGCCGCTGCAGAAGAAGGACTTCGTCGAGCTGTTCGAGGCGATGGACGGGCTGCCGGTGACGGTGCGCCTGCTGGACCCGCCGCTGCACGAGTTCCTGCCGGACATCACCGAGCTGTCGGTGCGGGTGGCGCTGGCGGAGGCCCGCAAGGACGCCAACGAGAACGATCTGCGTCTGCTGCAGGCGGTGCACCGTCTGCACGAGCAGAACCCGATGCTGGGCCTGCGCGGCGTGCGTCTCGGTCTGGTCATCCCGGGGCTGTTCACCATGCAGGTGCGGGCCATCGCGGAGGCCGCGGCGGAGCGGAGGAACGCCAAGGGCGACCCGCGTGCCGAGATCATGATCCCGCTGGTCGGCACCGTCCAGGAGCTGGAGATCGTCCGCGAGGAGGCCGAGGAGGTCATCGCGGAGGTCGAGGCGAGGACGGGCGTGGAGCTGAAGCTGGCGCTCGGCACGATGATCGAGCTGCCGCGGGCCGCGCTGACCGCCGCTCAGATCGCGGAGGCCGCCGAGTTCTTCTCGTTCGGCACCAACGACCTGACCCAGACGGTGTGGGGCTTCAGCCGGGACGACGTGGAGGCCAGCTTCTTCACGGCGTACCTGGAGAAGGGCATCTTCGGCGTCAGCCCGTTCGAGACGATCGACAAGGACGGTGTGGGCTCGCTGGTGCGCAGCGCGGCGGCGGCCGGTCGGGCGACCCGGCCGGACCTGAAGCTCGGTGTCTGCGGCGAGCACGGCGGTGACCCGGAGTCGGTGCACTTCTTCCACGAGGTGGGCCTGGACTACGTCTCCTGCTCGCCGTTCCGGATCCCCGTGGCCCGGCTGGAGGCCGGCCGCGCCGCGGCGCAGTCCTCCGGCAGCGACAGCCGCTGATCCGGCCGCCGGCCGCGCTCGCGGCCGGCTCCCGACCCCGGGGCCGTCGGTGGTCCCCGACCCTCACCGACCGGCCGGCGGCCCCGGTGCACCAAGGGACGAGCGGGACGGGCACCTTGTGCGGAGGTGTCTGTCCCGCTCGTTTCCTTTTGGCGATTCCTGTTGTCGGCGGGTCCTGTCGTGGCGGGTGCCGCCGACGAGTCCTGTTGAATGACGGACCAGTAGCGCGCTTTAACGGAAGCTTGATTTTCGCCATTCGTTGAGCAAAGAACAGGCGGGGCGCGGTCGACGGATCCCCACCCGCCGGCCGCGCCCCATTACCGATGTCGGACACGGAGCCGCAACCTCCGCCGACCGCCGCCAGGCGCGGAAAGCCCCCCACGGTCTTTGCCTCGCCCCTCGGTACTCGAAGGTTTCGCGTCCGACGTCGTACAGCTTTTCGGTTCACTGCCCTGTTACGCGATGCGTTTCAACTGTGGCTGAAACACCGTGGTAACGTCCTGTGATTGCATGCATACTCAGTGACGGGGGCGATTGCGGATGCAACAGTGGGGGTTCCGTGCTGCGAATCCACTTCACCGGTGAAGACCTCGCCAGGGTGCGGATGGCGGCCAGACCGGACGTTTTGTGGGAAGTGATTCTGAGTTTCCACCGTTTACGGGACCGGCGCGGCGCCACCGTCTTCGGGGAATGGCGGACGGAAACCCGCGCCCGGCTGAACGGTGAAACACGGCTCCTCGCGGCGCTCGTCCCGCAGCGCGGCTATTTCCCGGACTTCCTGACGCCTCCCGAGGCGCTGGAGGGCCTGGAGGAGGGGCTGGAGGCGCTGCGCGCCACCCCCGTGCGCCGGCTCGGCACCGAGCTCGCGCTGCTCGCCGCCGAGCGGCCGCACTCCGTGCTGACGGGCCGGCTCGCCGGGCTCGCCGAGGGCGAGGAAGGGCCGATGGACCGGCTCGTCGGGGCGCTGCGCAGCTACCACCGGTCGGCGATCGAGCCGTACTGGCAGCACATCCAGGCGGCGGTGGAGGCCGACCGGGCCGTGCGCGGCAGGGCGCTGCTCGACGGGGGCGCGGACGAACTGCTGGCCTCGCTGCCGCCGATGCTGCGCTGGCGGGCGCCGGTGCTGGAGGCGGACTACCCGGTGGACCGGGAGCTGCGGCTGGAGGGGCGCGGGCTGCTGCTGCAGCCGTCCTACTTCTGCCGCGGCACGCCCGTCGTCCGCCGGGACCCCGCGCTGCCGCCGGTGCTGGTCTATCCCGTGACCCACACCGGGTCGCCGGTGACGTGGGAGCGGGACGGGCTGTCGCTGGGCCGGCTGGTCGGCCACACCCGCTCGGCGGTGCTGCAGTCCATCGGCAGCGGCTGCACGACGAGCGAACTCGCCCGCAGGGCGGGGGTGTCGCTCGCGTCCGCCAGCCAGCACGCCTGCGTGCTGCGGGAGGCCGGGCTCGTGGTCACGCTGCGGAACGGGAACGCGGTGCTGCACACGATGACGCCGCTGGGCACGGCCCTGCTGAGGGGCCGCGCCCAGCGTGAGCCGGAGCCGCCGGGGGTGCTTACGCCCGGAACGGTCCCGTCACCTCGTAGGTGATGCCGCCGGAGGAGCTGCCGCTGGTGCCGCGCTGGCTGGAGAAGTACAGCCGGCGCCCGTCCGGGGAGAAGGCCGGTCCGGTGATCTCCGAGCCGGACTGGCCGTTGATCCGCAGGAACGACGCGACGACGTCGTCCGGGGTGATGACGCAGATCTCCATGTTGCCGCCGTCCTCCGCGACGAACAGATCGCCGGAGGACGAGCCGGTGACGTTGTCCACGCCGGTGAGCGGAGCCGAGCCGCCCGTCACCAGCGAGTCGTCGTAGGCGAGTTCGTAGGTGCCGCTGGTGAGGTTGAGCTGCCAGAGACGGTTGTCGCCCTTGGTGGTGAACCACAGGGTGTCGTTGGCGTAGTGGCAGCCCTCGCCGCCGTTGAACCGCTTCGCGCCCGACACCTGGCTGCGGGTGGCGGTGGGGGAGCCGTCCGGGTCGGGCACGTTCGCCCAGCTGAAGGAGCCGGAGGAGGCCGTCCCCGCGACGAGTACCTGGAGGGTGCCGGAGGACAGGTCGCCCCAGGTCGTGGGGATGAAGCGGTAGAGGCAGCCGTTGCTCTCGTCCTCGGTCAGGTACACGACCCTGCGGACCGGGTCGGCCGCCGCGGCCTCGTGCTTGAACCGCCCCATGGCGTCCCGGCGGACGGCTGCGTTCACGCCCCACGGGTCGGTCTCGTAGACGTAGCCGAGGCTGACCTCCTCGCACGACAGCCAGGTGTTCCACGGGGTCTTCCCGCCCGCGCAGTTGGTGCGGGTGCCCGACAGGATCCGGTACGCCCCGGTGATCGCGCCCGACGAGGAGAAGCGGACCGCGCCCGCCCCGCCGGACGGGTTGATCTCGGAGTTGGACACGTAGATCCAGCCGGTGCCGTCGGCGAAACAGGCACCGCCGTCGGGCGCGCTGTGCCAGGTGTACGAGGTGGAGGCGACCTTCTGCCCGGACCGGGCGATCACTCTGCTGGTGAATCCGGCCGGCAGCTGGATGCCGTTGGCGTCGGCCGCGCCGAGCGCCCCGTACGGTCCGGGGCCGGGCTGCGCCGGGGCCGCGGAGGCGGCGCCCTGCCACAGCGTGCCTCCGAAGGCGGCCGCGGACGTGCCGATGACCGCTCCGCGCAGGAAGCTGCGTCGTTCCACTGTCACTCCAGGGGGGTCGTGACCGCCCTGCCCCGCCGGACGGCGGGACAGGGTCGCGCGCCAACGGACCCTAGGAGTACGGAATTGACACCGAGTCAACGAAGGGTGACGTGGAGACGTACCGCACGGGGCTGGGCGGGCGGGCCCCGCGTCGTGCCGCGTGCCACCGCGCGCCGGGAGCCCCCGTGCCACCGGCCGGGACGGGGCTCAGCTCTCCAGCTGTTCCTTGAGGTCCGCCAGGCGCTCCTTCCAGAACGCCTTGTACGCCGCCACCGCGTCGGCGTCCGGGAGCTTCGTGTGGCCGAGGCCGATCTGGGTCTTTCCCTCGCCCTTCACGGTCAGATGGACCGAGACGCGGCTGGTGCCGCCGTCCCAGTCCGCGGTCACGGACTTCCCGGGCCGGTGGGTGCGCAGGGTGAACTCCCCCTCGGGGAGCCAGCGGGCGCGCAGGGTGTCGTCGACGAACCACGGGGTGACGAGGCGTGCCGGCACGTCGACCGTCTTGCTGCTCGAGGCCTGCCAGTCGCCGCCGGAACCCTGCCCGACGGCGCGCATGCCCCGCTCCTGCTCGTAGCCCACGGTGATCGACTGCGCGTACCAGCCGGGGACCCCGTGGGTGTCGACGAGGTGGCGGGCGATGGCGGTGTGGCCGTGACCGGTGCCGCCCCAGGCGTCGAGGACGGCGAACCAGCCGTCCCAGTCCTTGCCGGTGGCCTCGCGCAGGGCCTGCCCCGACAGCTTCTCGGTGATCTTCCTGCCCGCGGTGCTCATGGGGCCGACGGTACCGCGCACCCGCGCACCGCGGGCGCCACGGAGGCCCGCGCGCGTTCGCCGATCGCGTCGGGCGGGACGGCCTGGGAAACGGCGTGGAAGCGGTGTTCGCGGCCGACGGCCCGGAAGGATGACCGTACGGGCGAGAGCGAGAGCGAGAGCGAGAGCGAGGGCGACCGCGTCCGCCCGGGCCGCGGACGCGGATCCTCCGGAAAGTGTCCCCGCCGCGGGCGATGAGTTCGGCACACGCCCCGGGTCTACCCCCACGACAAGCGACGCCCGAGGGCGCGACGACGAGCGAACACCACGAGAGAGGCACCCGCCATGTCCCAGATGATCTTCGTGAACCTGCCGGTGAAGGACCTCGACGCGTCGAAGGCCTTCTGGGAGGCGGTCGGCTACACCTTCAACCCCCAGTTCACCGACGAGACCGCCGCCTGCATGGTCATCAGCGACACGATCTTCGCGATGCTCCTGACCGAGGCCCGGTTCAAGGACTTCACCAAGAAGGACGTCGCCGACGCGGCCACCAGCACCGAGGTGATCGTCGCACTGAGCGCCGAGAGCCGCGAGAAGGTCGACCAGCTGACCGACGCGGCCCTCGCGGCCGGCGGCTCGCCGGCGAACGAGCCGCAGGACCACGGCTTCATGTACGGCCGTTCGTTCCAGGACCCGGACCACCACATCTGGGAGGTCGTCTGGATGGACGAGAAGGCCGCCGAAGGCCGGTAGTCCCGGCCCGGGCGTCAGCCCTCGAGATCGTCGTACGTCACGCCGGTGAGCTGCTCGGAGGCCACCCAGAGCCGCTCGCCGGCGACGTCGTCCACCGTCCACCCGGCCCGCCGGGCCCCGGTGGGCGCGCCCCGCCGGCCCAGCGGGGGCGGTCCGGTGAACGAATCGGGGCGCACGCCGGGAGCCGTCGCCGCGTACAGCGTGGGCAGCGCCCCCGCCTCCGCGGACCGGGCGAAGACCCGGTTGCCGAGCTCCGCGAGCCGTTCGGCGGTCCGGCGGCCCTCCATCCTCGCCCCGGCCGTCTGGAGGTTGGTCGCCGCGTAGCCGGGGTGCGCGGCCGCCGCGACGACGTCCGAGCCGGCGGCCCGGAGCCGCCGCGCGAGCTCGTGCGTGAACAGCAGATTGGCCGTCTTGGAGCGGCCGTAGGCGATCCAGCGGCGGTATCGGCGTTCGCTGTTGAGGTCGCCCATGTCGATGTCGGCCACCGCGTGCATCGCGCTGGACACGGTCACGACCCGGGCGCCGGAGGTGTTCAGCAGCTTCCGGACGAGCAGCCCGGTCAGGGCGAAGTGCCCCAGGTGGTTGATCCCGAACTGGGCCTCGAAGCCATCGGCGGTCCGGCCGTACGGCAGGGCCATGACGCCGGCGTTGTTGACGAGCAGGTCCAGCGTCCCGGGGGTGTACGACTCCGCGAACGCCCTCACGGACGCCAGGTCGGCGAGGTCGAGCGGCCTGAACTCCACGTCCGCGCCGGGCACCTGGCGCCGTACGAGCTCCTCGGCGTACCTGCCGCGCTCCTCGCTGCGGCAGGCGAGCAGCACCCGCGCCCCGCGCCTCGCCAGTTCCCGGGCCGTGACGAGCCCGATGCCGCTGTTGGCCCCGGTGACCACGGCGGTGCGGCCGCTCTGGTCGGGGATGTCGTGCGTCGTCCAGCCGGTCGTCGACGGCATGCGGTGCTCCTCCGGTTCCGGTCACTCGGCGGGTCTCGCCGGCGCGCGTGCCTGCGCGGTGCGCGCCTGGCCGGTGCGCCGGCGGGCGCCCGGTGCGCCGGTGGGGGCGAGCCGTGCCGCCAGAGTAGGGCCGGCCGTGCGGGCGGGTAAGGAGCAGGTCCGAGTGCCCGTCAGGCGGGTGTGCCGGGGCCGGCCGGCGGGTGCGTCCCGGCGTGCCCGGTCAGTAGTAGCCCTTCTCCCCGTCGAGCAGTTCCCGGACGGTGTCCAGGTGACCGGCGTGCCGGGCGGTCTCCTCCACCATGTGGATCAGCATCCAGCGCAGGGACGCGGCGGACGACGTGTAGTCGGGGTGGCGGCCGGTCTCGTCGAGCGAGTGGGCCGCGACGATCTCGTTGGAGATCGCGCACTGCCGCTCGTACTCCTCCAGCAGGCGCGCCAGCGGGACGCCCTCGACCCGCATGTCGGCGTCCTCGGGCGACTCGGCGAACTGCGGGCCGTCGGCGGGCCGGCCGAGGAAGAGGACCTCGAACCAGGCGTTCTCGGTCCAGCGGAGATGGGAGACGATGCCCGCCACGGTCATCAGGGGCGAGGTCGGCAGGACCGGCCGGTGGGCGTCCGCTTCCGCGAGGCCTTCGCACTTGTAGGCGACGATCGCGCGCTGCATGTCGAGCCAGCCGACGAGCTGGGTCCGTTCGTCCGCCACGAAGGGGGGACGTATGCGGGGAAGGGTCATGGGCGCCGACCGTAGTGGAGGCCCGCTCCGGGCCGCACGCGGATTACCGTCCGCCGGGGGCGCGTTCCCCCCCGGGCTCCTCCGGCCCCCAGGGCTCCTCCGGCTCCTCCGGCTCCCCCGGCGATCGCCGGTTCGCGCGTGCCCGCCCCGCAGGAGCGGGCCCCTCCCGCCCGACGCCGGCCCTGCCCCCGGCGCGCGGTCCCGTCCGGCGGCGACGGGTTCTCCCGGCGGGCGCCCTCGGGGATCCGGGCCGGCGCCCCCCGTCGCGCCGCCGGCCCGGGTCCCGTCAGGTCCAGCGCACGGCGTACGCCCGCACCGACACCTCGTCGTCGTCCAGGCAGCGGCCCGTGGCCAGGTCGAAGCGCTGCTTCAGCAGCGGGGAGGCGACGAAGGCCCGCCCGTCGGCGGAGCCCAGCAGGCCCCGGGACAGGACCTGGGCGCCGGTGAACGGGTCGCGGTTGTCGATCGCGTACGGCGTCCCGGAGCGGTCCAGGAAGACCGCGGCCTGCCGGCCGTCGGGGAGCAGGGCTGCCATGCCCCGGCCCGGGGTGAGCCGGGTGATCTCGCAGACGGGCAGCCAGCTGCCGCCCAGTTCGAGCTGGAGCGTGATCGCGGGTGCGTCCTGGATCGTCATCGGGCGGTCGTCCCTTCCAGGGTGAGTACGGTGAGGTCCGGCTTGATCTGGTCGCGCTCGGGGACGAACTTCACCGACGGGTCCGGTGCGTCCGGCGCGTTCACGAACGACACGAAGCGGCGCAGCCGGTCCGGGTCGTCGAGGGTCTCGGCCCACTCGTCGCGGTAGCCGGCCACGTGCCGGGCCATCATCGCCTCGAGTTCGTCGCACAGTCCGAGGGAGTCGTGGACCACGACGTCGCGCAGGTGGTCGAGTCCGCCCTCCAGGCGTTCCAGCCACACCGACGTGCGCTCCAGGCGGTCCGCGGTGCGGATGTAGAACATGAGGAACCGGTCGATGAGCCGGACGAGTTCGGCGTCGGAGAGGTCCTGGGCGAGCAGGTCCGCGTGGCGCGGGGTGGCCCCGCCGTTGCCGCCGACGTACAGGTTCCAGCCGCCGGCGGTGGCGATGACGCCGAAGTCCTTCGACTGCGCCTCGGCGCACTCGCGGGCGCAGCCGGAGACCGCCGACTTCAGCTTGTGGGGGGCGCGCAGACCGCGGTAGCGCAGTTCGAGGTCGATCGCCATGCGGACGCTGTCCTGGACCCCGTAGCGGCACCAGGTCTGTCCCACGCAGGACTTGACGGTGCGCAGCGACTTTCCGTAGGCGTGGCCCGATTCGAAGCCGGCGTCCACCAGGCGGGTCCAGATGGAGGGCAGCTGGTCCACGCGGGCGCCGAACAGGTCGATCCGCTGGCCGCCGGTGATCTTGGTGTAGAGGCCGAAGTCCCGGGCGACCTCGCCGATCACGATGAGCTTCTCGGGGGTGATCTCCCCGCCGGGGATGCGCGGCACGATCGAGTACGAGCCGTTGCGCTGCAGGTTGGCGAGGAAGTGGTCGTTGGTGTCCTGGAGCGCGCCCTGCTCGCCGTCGAGGATGTAGCCGTTGCCGAGGCTGGCGAGGATCGAGCCGACGGCGGGCTTGCAGATCTCGCATCCGTCGCCGCCGCGGGCCTCCTCCCGCCCGTGGGAGTCGAGGAGTTCGGTGTACGAGGTGAGGCCGAGTGTGCGGACGATCTCGTACAGCTCGCTGCGGGTGTGGGAGAAGCAGGCGCACAGGCCCTGGTCGGCGGCCTGTGGCAGCAACCGGCCGATGATCTTGACGCAGCTTCCGCAGCCCGTGCCCGCCTTGGTGCACTTCTTCACCTCGGGCAGGGTGGTGTGGGCGCAGATCTCGCCCTTGGTGACGTTGTGGCAGGAGCAGATCACGGCCTCGTCGGGCAGCGCGGACGGGCCGAGGGCGACGGGTGCCCCGGCGCCGGCGGGCAGCACCAACTGCTCGGCCGGTACGGGGGGCACGGTGCCGGTGAGCGGGCGGAGCATGCCGTACGAGTCGGCGTCGCCGACGAGGACGCCGCCGAGCAGGGCGCCGTCCGCGCCGACGACCAGCTTCTTGTAGACGCCGGAGCGGGAGTCGGCGTAGACGACGTCCAGACTGCCCTCGGCCGTGCCGTGCGCGTCGCCGAACGAGGCCACGTCCACGCCGAGGAGCTTCAGCTTGGTGGAGGTGTCGGCGCCGGTGAAGGAGCTGTCGGAGGTGCGGTCGGCGAGGACGTCCGCGACGGTCTTCGCCATGTCGTAGCCGGGTGCGACGAGCCCGTAGACCCGCCCGTCCGAGGCGAGGGCGCACTCGCCGATCGCGTACACGTCCGGGTCGGAGGTGCGGCACCGCTCGTCGACGACGATGCCTCCGCGGTCGCCGACCGCGAGGCCCGTGTCGCGGGCCAGCTGGTCGCGGGGGCGCACGCCCGCGGAGAAGACCACCAGGTCGGTGGCGAGAGACGAGCCGTCGGAGAGGTTCATGCCGGTGACGACGGAGCCGTCGGCGACGATCTCCTGGGTGCCGACCCCGGTGTGGACGCTCAGGCCCATGCCCTCGATGGTGCGCAGCAGCGCGGCGCCGCCGCCGTCGTCGACCTGCACCGGCATCAGCCGCGGCGCGAACTCCACGACGTGGGTGTCCAGGCCCAGGCCCTTGAGCGCGCCCGCCGCCTCCAGGCCGAGGAGCCCGCCGCCGACGACGACGCCGGTGCGGCAGGTCTTGGCGTACTCCTCGATCGCGAGGAGGTCCTCGATGGTGCGGTAGACGAAGCAGCCCTCGGCGTCGCGGCCGGGTACGGGCGGTACGAACGGGTAGGAGCCGGTGGCCAGGACGAGCGTGTCGTACGCGAACGTCCGCCCGCTGCGGGAGGTGACCGTGCGGGCGTCGCGGTCGATGTGCTCCGCCGGGTCGTCGAGGTGGAGTTCGATGCCGTGCCGCGCCATGAACCCGTCCTCGACGAGGGAGAGGTCGTCGGGTGTCCGGCCGGAGAAGTACGAGGTGAGCTGGACCCGGTCGTAGGCGGGGCGCGGTTCCTCGCACAGCACGACGACCCGCGCGCGACCGGTGACGCCGCGCTCCGCGAGGGCCTCCAGGAAGTGCTGGCCGACCATCCCGTGGCCGACGAGCACGATCGTGGGGGTGGTCATCTCAGAGTCCTCCATCGGTGGTGAGCAGGTGGAGCAGGGGTGCGTCGGGGAGAGGGTCGTCGCCCTCCCAGGCCCGGGCGAGCGCGCCGACGGAGGCGAGGTCCCCGAGGAGTACGCCGCCGACGAGCCGGTCGCCGCGGACGACGACCTTGCGGTAGGCGCCGCGGGTGGCGTCCGCGAGGCGCACGACGTCGTCCCCGGGCCGCGGCGACGGCTCACCGAACGCGGCGACGTCGAACGCGCCGGCGGAGCCGAGGGTGAGCCGGGTGAGGGACCGGGTGCCGGTGTAGCGGGGGGCGCCCGGCCCCCGGCCCGGTACGGTCGCGGCCGTCAGGACCGCCGCCAGCACGTCGGCCTGTTCCAGGGCGGGGGTCGCCAGTCCGTAGACGGTGCCGCCGTGTTCGGCGCAGTCGCCGACGGCGTGGACGTGGGGGTCGGAGGTGGTGAGGGTGTCGTCGACGACGACGCCCTGGCGGACCGTGAGGCCCGCGTCCGCGGCGAGGCCGGTGCGGGGGCGGACGCCGCAGGCGAGGACGACGTGGTCGGCGTCCAGGACGAAGCCGTCGGCGAGTTCGACGCCGGTGACGGCCCCTTCGCGGTGGCGCAGCCCACGGGCGTGGCACTCGGTGTGGACCTCCACGCCGAGTCCTTCGAGGTGGCGGCGCACCAGGCCGCCGGCCTCCGGGTCGAGGTGGCGGTCCATCAGGGTGGGGCCCTGGTGGGCGACGACGACCTCCGCTCCGCGTTCGGCGAGCGCCCGGGCGGCGGAGACGCCGAGCAGTCCGCCGCCGACGACGACCGCGCGGCTGCCGGGCCGGGCCACGGCCGCGAGCGCCAGGCAGTCGTCGAGGGTGCGGAAGGGGTGGACGCCGTCCGGGAGCCCGCCGTCGAGTCCGCGCAGCGGCGGCAGCACCGGGTTCGACCCGGTCGCCAGCACCAGCCGGTCGTACTCCGCCGTCGAGCCGTCGGCGCAGTGCACGGTCCGCGCGGCCCGGTCGATGCGTACCGCCCGCACCCCGCGCCGCACCTCGGCGGCGCCCTGGGGGACCGGGGGCAGCGCGATCACCTCGGGCCCGTACCGGCCGGCCAGGACGTCGGCCAGCAGCACCCGGTTGTAGGGGGCGTGCGGCTCCTCGCCGAGCAGCGTGACGTCGTGCGCCGGGGCGAGCTGCCGCGCCAGCCGCGTTCCCGCCATCCCGGCGCCGATCACCACGATCCTCGAATTCATGTACGCAGCGTGCGATGCGGGTGTTACCCGTCCGCATCCCGGTTGTTTCCCGTGCGGAACACTGCCCTCAGCGTCCGTCCCGCCGCCGTGTGAGGGCAGGGCCCCCGGCCTGGGTCCGCCCGCGACGCGAACCTCAGAGGCAGCTCAGAACTCACGGGATCGATGGACGGCACATGCATCTTGTTCGTAGGGTCGCGCCATGCCCGACATATCGCTGACCACCCTCGTCCTCCTCTGTGCCGCCGCGGCGGCGGCCGGCTGGATCGACGCGGTGGTCGGCGGCGGGGGGCTGCTGCTCCTGCCGGCGCTGCTGCTCGGTATGCCGCAGGTGCCCGCCGCGCAGATCCTCGGCACCAACAAGGCGGTCGCGATCGTCGGCACCACCGGAGCGGCGGTCACCTACGTCCGCAAGGCCCCGGTGCAGGTGGGGACGGCGGTGCGGATCGGGCTCGCCGCGCTCGCCGGCTCCATGGGCGGGGCGTTCTTCGCCGCGGGCATCAGCAGCGACGTCCTCCGGCCCGTGATCATGGTGGTGCTGCTGGCCGTCGCGGCGTTCGTGATGCTGCGCCCCTCCTTCGGCACCCACGGGGACCGGGGCCCGGTCACCCGCGCCCGCATCGCCACCGCGATCGTCCTCGTCGGCGGCGGGATCGGCTTCTACGACGGCCTGTTCGGGCCCGGTACCGGCACCTTCCTGGTGCTGGCCCTGACCGCCGTGCTCCACCTCGACCTGGTCACCGCCTCCGCCACCGCCAAGATCGTCAACGTGTGCACCAACGCCGGCGCGCTCGCGATGTTCGCCCACCAGGGGACGGTGCTGTGGCAGCTGGCCGCGCTGATGGCGGTGTTCAACCTGGCGGGCGGCATGTTCGGGGCGCGGATGGCGCTCCGCAAGGGCGCGGAGTTCGTGCGCGGGGTGCTGCTCGTGGTCGTGTTCTCGCTGGTGGCGAAGCTGGCGTTCGACCAGTGGTCGGGGTAGGGGCATCGGTGGGGGAGGGGTGCGCGCGGCGGCGCCGGGCGGACGGGCGGCGCGCCTCAGCCCCGTGACGCGGGCCCACGCACCCCGACCAGGTGCGCGAAGGCGACCACGTTGCCCCGGTAACCGGTCCGCTCGTCGAACGGGCCGCCGCAGGTGATCACCCGCAGTTCGGCCCTGCGCGCGGCCCCGTACACCTTCCGGTCGGGGAAGGCGTCGTTCTCGTACACCTCGACCGCGTCGACCGTGAAGACCGCCGTGCGGCCGTCCTCGCGGAGGACCTCCACGTGGTTGCCCTTCTTCAGGGTGCCCAGCTTGTAGAAGACGGCGGGCCCGTCGGCGTTGTCGACGTGACCGGCGACGATCGCGGTGCCCCGGGCGCCCGGGGCGGTGCCGCCGGCGTACCAGCCGGCCACCTCGCCCTGGTCGGCGGGCGGCACCTCCAGGCTGTTGTCGGGGGCCAGCCCGAGCCGGGTCACGGGGGCGTCCACGGCGATGCGCGGGATGCGCAGCCGGACCGGCGGCGACGGGGGCAGCGGAGGGGCGGCGGCGTCCGTGTGCCGGCCGGTGGCGAAGGCCTCGGCGGCGGAGGGGGTGGGCGGGGTGACGGGCCGCGCGCCGTTCTGCACGAGCCACACCCCGGCGCAGACGGCCACGGCCAGCAGAAAGCCCTTCGACTTCATGGACTCCTCCGGGGACTCCTCGGGCGCCCGCTCCGGGAGGCGCGCTCTGGGAGACGCCCGCTCCGGGAGGGGAAAACTCCCCGCCCCCGTCAGCCGGACGAAGCATGACGGGGGCGGGGACGGCGGTACGAGGGACGGTGGAGGCCGAGCGCGAACGCTCTCCGTCAGCCCTGCGCGCCGCTCGCCCGACGGCGCAGGAGCCAGGTCCCGCCGACGGCGGCCGCGGCCAGGACGGCCACCCCCGCCGTGATCTGGGTGATGTCGGGGCCGACGCTGCCGCCGACTCCCGTCTTCACATGGCCACTCGGTTCGTGCCCGTGGGCCCGCACCACGAGATCCCCGGAGGCCTTGTTTCCGTTGTCACAGAGCACGGCGACCGTGTAGGTCCCCGGCTCGGTGTCCTCGGGCACCGTGAACTTGCCGACCGCGGCGCCCTTGCGGGCGCCGGGTGCCAGGTCGAACCCGTCCGCGCCGAGCGACTCGGCGTCACCCGTGCCGTGACCGCGCGCGCCGCACGCGGTGGTGCTCACCGTCACGGAAGCGCCGGCGGTGGTGCTCGAGGGGGACAGCGTCAGCGTCCCGGGGTCCGCCGCGGACGCGGCGGGGACGGCCGTCGCACCGATGCAGGCGGCCGCGAGCGCGGGGCCGACCAGCAGGCGGGCGGTGGTGCGCATGACGTCCTCCGGGGCGATGGCCGGTGCCGCCGGACCGTGGTGCCGGCGGCCGTTCCCTACACCTCAAGAGGTAAGGCGGAGTCCGCCCCCACGCCTGCTGATGGGCGATCAGATTCGCTCGAACCGTACGGCGTGTCCCCTTGGACCGGCGGCGTCGTCGCAGGTCACAGGGGTGCGATTGCGCCATTGGCCGGGCGGTTCGAGCGGCCGCGCCGAACGAGTGACGCCCCTCGCGCGAAGGCGGCCGGGCGTCGTCAGATCGCGTCCCACGGGACCGTCCCGTACGCCTCGTCCAGCCGCCGCACCAGCTCCCCGTCCACCGCGAACTCCGTCGTGCCGATCCGGTGGACGGGCGCGAGGCCCTGCGAGTTCATCTGGACCACCGCCGGGTACGCGCCGAGGTCCGCGAGCCGCACCTCGCGCCGCACGGACGGCAGCAGCCGCTCCAGCAGCGCCATCGTGATCCCGCGCAGCGCCGGCGCGTCCGGCCACACCAGCGAGGTGCCGTCCCAGAACGCGACGTTGGTGACGTGGCCCTCCGCGATCTCCCCGCCGGGGCCGGTCAGCAGCGCGTCGTCGAAGCCCGCCAGGGCGGCGGCCCGCCCGTAGTACGGCTGACCCACCCCGCCCGCGTGCTTGATGTGCGGGACCGGCCGCAGGAACGGCACCGGCATCATGCTCCGGGGCGCGCCCGGCATGGTCCGGGGCTCCCGCACCGCCACCACCACCGTCGGCGCCCCGCCCCCGGTCGCCGCCCCGTACACGTACACGCGCACGCCCGCGTCGCTCCGGCCGGATCCGTCGAGGGCCCGGCGCACCAGCGTCCGCACCCGGTCCCCGTCGAGGTCCGTGCCGAACAGCTCGCGCGTCCCGTGCCCCAGCCGCTCCAGGTGCAGCGCCAGGCCCCGGACCCGGCCGTCGCGCACCTGCATCGCCGTGAAGTGGCCGTACGCGCCCTGGAGCACCGGGATCACGGCGGGGTCCAGCCCGGTCGCGGGCCGGCCGTCGATCTCGATGTGCACGTTCGGCGGGTTCGTCATCCGTCCCACCCTAGGCCGTCTCTGACAGGCCGTGTCCGACGAACGGCGCCGTCCGCCGGGACCGCTGCGGGCCCGGGCCCGCTGCGGTCCTCGAGCAGACGGCGGGGGCCGGGGCCGTGCGCGCCCAGCTCGTCACCGGGGTTGGGCAGCACACACCGGTCGAGCGACAGACAGCCGCAGCCGATGCAGTCCGTGACGTCGTCCCGGAGCCGCTGGAGCGTACGGATCCGCACGTCCAGGTCCTCGCGCCGGCACCCGGAGATCCGGGGCCCAGTCCTCCCGGGTGGGCGTGCGGTCGTCCGGCGGCAGCCCCAGCACCTCGCGGATGGTGGCCGAGGGGATGCCGAGCCGCTGCGACGTCCGGATGAACGCGACCCTGCGCAGCGTGTCCCCGGTGTGGCACCGCTGATTCCCGGGGGTGCGGCTGGTGATGAGCCCCTCGCGCCCGGAGAGGCGCAGTGCCGAGGGGGCGACACCGCTGCGCTCCGCCGGCTCACCGTGGCTTCCTTGGCGTCCCAGTCGAGATGCGACATGGCGCCCGGGCCGGCGCTTGACCTCAACAAAGGTTTACGTATCACGCTGATCGGCATGGACATCACCCCGCAGGCGTCCCTCGCCGCCCCGTCATCCCTCGCCGCCCCGTCATCCCTCGCCGCGCCGCCGTCCGCCGCGGCCGAGTCGCACGCCCCCGCCTCCGGCCCCGCCGCCCCGCTGCGGCTCGCCCTGGTCGTGGGCAGCAACCGCGAGGGCCGCTTCGCCCCGGTCGTCGCCGACTGGTTCCTCGTCCGGGCAGGCGCCCGCGAGGACTTCACCGTCGACGTCGTCGACCTCGCCGAGGTGGATCTCCCCACCGCGCTGTCGGGCAGCCCCCGCCCCGCCGTGCGCGCCGAACTCGCCAAGGTCTCGCCCCGGCTCGCCGCCGCCGACGCCTTCGTCGTCCTCACCCCCGAGTACAACCACTCGTTCCCGGCCGCGCTGAAGGCCCTCATCGACTGGCACTACACCGAGTGGCAGGCCAAGCCCGTCGGGTTCCTCTCCTACGGCGGCGTGTCCGGTGGGCTGCGCGCGGTGGAACAGCTGCGTCAGGTCTTCGCCGAGATGCACGCCGTCACCGTCCGGGACACCGTCTCCTTCCGGAACGCCGGTGAGCAGTTCGACTCCGAGGGCCGGCACCGGGATCCGGCCGCGCCCGAGGCCGCCGTCAAGACGATGCTCGACCAGCTCGCCTGGTGGGGCTCCGCGCTGCGCGAGGCCAAGGCGCTGCGGCCGTACGGCGGCTGAGGACGACCCGGGTGCGCCCCGCCGGTCCGGCCGCGCGCCACCCAGCCGCCCGGCCGGGCCCGGCCGGGCACGATGCGCCGGGGCCGGGAGCGGCACGGGACCACCGGCCGGGGCCGGCACTGGATCACCGGACGCGGTCAGTGGTAGACGTACCGCCGTGAGCCCGGCCCCCGCCGGGGCGCAGGCCGCGCGGACCCACCCGTCCGTGCCGTGGGAGGAGTGTTCGTGATCCGGGCCCTGACCGTTCTGACCACCACCGACAGCGCCGCGAAGGCCGAGGAACTGGCGCGCGGCGCGGTGGAGGCGAGGCTGGCCGCCTGCGCGCAGATCTCGGCGCCCGTCACCTCCGTGTACCACTGGCGGAACGCCATCGAGACCAGCGAGGAGTGGCAGGTCCTGCTCAAGACCACCGAGGACCGCTACGAGGCGCTGGAGACCCATCTGCTCGCCCACCACGACTACGACACCCCCGAGATCATCGCGACCCCGGTCGTGCGGGGCAGCGCGGGGTACCTGGCGTGGATCGCGGCGGAGACCGCGGAGCAGGCGTGACGGGCCGGTACCGGGAGCCGCGCCTGCCGTTCTTCGTCTACGGCACCCTGCGCGCGGGCGAGCACAACCACGACCTCTTCCTGCGCGGGCGCACCTCGGCCGAGGAACCCGCCCGGTTGCGCGGCGCGCTCCTGTACGAGGGGCCTGGCTATCCGTACGCGATCGAGGGCGACGGCGTCGTCACCGGCGAACTCGTCACCGCGGCGCCCGAGCGGTACGGCGAGCTGATAGCCGTGCTGGACCACCTGGAGGAGTACTTCGGCCCCGGCGACCCGCGCAATCTCTACGTACGGGTCGAGCGCCGCGTCCACACGGCGTCGGGCACCGTACCGGCCTGGGTGTACGTGGCGGCGGGCCCGGTGGCGCGCGAACTGCGCGCGCAGGGCACCCCGATCCCCGGAGGCGACTGGTCCGCACGGGGCTGACGCCCCGGCCGGCGCGGCGCGCCGCGCCGGTGGGCCGCGCCGGGGTCACGGGGCTCCCGCCCGCGTCCCCCAGGCAGCCCCGTGACCCCGGCACGTCGTCTCAGCCCGTCACGCCGTCACGCCGTCACCCGCTCCAGGCGTACCGCGCAGACCTTGAACTCCGGCATGCGGGAGGTCGGGTCGAGGGCCGGGTTGGTCAGCGTGTTGGCGCGGCCCGCGCCCGGCCAGTGGAAGGGCATGAAGACGGTGTCGGGGCGGATCGCCTCGCTCACCCGCGCCGGAGCGACCGCGCGGCCGCGGCGCGAGACCACCGCCACGGGCTCGCCGTCCGCGACCCCCACCCGTGCCGCCAGCTGCGGATGCAGCTCGACGAACGGTCCCGGGGCCGCCGCGTTCAGCTCGTCGACCCTGCGGGTCTGCGCCCCCGACTGGTACTGGGCCACGACCCGCCCCGTCGTCAGCACGACGGGGTACTCGGCGTCGGTCGGCTCGGCGGCCTCCCGGTGCACCACGGGTACGAACCTCGCCCGCCCGTCCGGCGTCGCGAACCGCTCGAGGAACAGCCGGGGCGTTCCCGGATGCGGGCCCCCGGCGGGCCGGCCGGCCCGCCGGGTGTGCCCGTCCGGGTCCGCGGCGGGCCCGTCCGGCTCCTCGGCAGGCCCTTTTGCTGTCACCGCGGCTCCGCCCGTCTCCGGGCAGGGCCAGAAGACGCCCTGCTCCTCCTCCAGCCGCCGGTAGCTGATGCCCGCGTAGTCGGCGGGTCCCCCGGAGGAGGCGCGTCGCAGCTCCCCGAAGACCTCCTCCGGGTCGGTGGGGAACCCCTTCTCGTGCCCCAGCAGCCCGGCGAGCCCGTGCATGACCTCCAGGTCGCTGCGCACCCCCGGCGGCGGTGTCAGCGCCCGGCGGCGCAGCAGCACCCTGCCCTCCAGGTTCGTCGTCGTCCCCGTCTCCTCGGCCCACTGCGTCACCGGCAGGACCACGTCCGCCAGTTCCGCCGTCTCCGACAGCACCACGTCCGCGACGGCGAGGAAGTCCAGGGAGCGGATCCGTTCCTCCACGTGCGCGGCCCGGGGCGCGGACACCACCGGGTTGGACCCCATCAGCAGCAGCGCCCGAACGTCCCGGCCGAGGGCGTCGAGAAGCTCGTACGCGCTTCGGCCGGGGCCGGGCAGCGAGTCGGGGTCGACGCCCCACACCCCGGCCACGTGCGCCCGCGCCGCCGGGTCGTCGAGCCTGCGGTACCCGGGCAACTGGTCCGCCTTCTGGCCGTGCTCACGACCGCCCTGGCCGTTGCCCTGGCCCGTGAGACAGCCGTAACCGGCCAGTGGCCGGCCCGCGTTCCCGGTGGCGAGGGCGAGGTTGATCCAGGCGCCGACCGTGTCCGTGCCCTTCGACTGCTGTTCCGGTCCGCGCGCGGTGAGGACCATCGCGTTGGGAGCGTCGCAGAACAGCGCCACCGCCGCCCGCAGTTGGGGCACGCCCACGCCGGTGATCCGTTCGACGAGTTCGGGCCAGTGCGCCATCGCGGCCGCCCTGGCGTCCTCCCACCCGGTCGTGCGCTCCCGGATGAACTCCTCGTCCGTGCGGCCCTGTGCCACCACCAGGTGCAGCAGGCCGAGCGCCAGGGCGAGGTCGGTGCCGGGGCGCGGTGCGAGATGCAGATCGGCCTGCTCGGCGGTCTTCGTACGGCGCGGGTCGATGACGATCAGCGAACCGCCGTTGTCCTTCAGTTCCGTGAGGTAGCGCAGCGCGGGCGGCATGGTCTCGGCGAGGTTCGAGCCGACGAGGACGACACAGCCGGTGCGCGGGATGTCCTCCAGCGGGAACGGCAGTCCCCGGTCCAGCCCGAACGCCTTGTTGTGCGCGGCCGCCGCCGAGGACATGCAGAACCGGCCGTTGTAGTCGATCTGTGAGGTGCCGAGCACCACCCGCGCGAACTTGCCCAGCGCGTACGCCTTCTCGTTGGTCAGGCCCCCGCCGCCGAACACGCCGACCGCGTCCGCCCCGTGCCGTGCGCGGGTGCGGCGCAGCCCGTCGGCGGTGACGCGGAGGGCCTCCTCCCAGGTGGCCGGCTCGAGCCTGCCTGTGGCGGGGCGTCGGACCAGGGGCCCGGTCAGCCTGACCCGGGAGGAGAGCACCGCGGGTGCCGTACGTCCCTTGCCGCACAGGGCGCCCCGGTTGACCGGGAAGTCGTCCCGCTCCACGACCTCGACCGTCTCCCCGGACCCGCGCAGGTTCATCCCGCACTGCAGGGAGCAGTAGGGGCAGTGGGTGGGGACGAGGGCGGGGGCGGGGGCCGGGGCCGGTGCGTGGGACATGCGACCAGCGTGCGTCGTTCGTGTTACGGCGGCGGGCCCGCCGCATTACGGCCTCGGTACGCGGCCCTCCCCGGGCCGGGTGCGCGGCGGTGAGCGGCTCAGGGCACGGTGCCCGCCGAGGCCAGGGCCTCGGTCACGCCCGTCTCCTCGGGCCCGAGGAAGTGCGGGTCCGGCCGGAGCGCGACGTCCAGCGCCGCCTTGCCGGCCGCGAACAGCTCGCGCGCGCCGCCGTAGTACCAGACCGAGTCGTGGGGCTCGCCGACTCCGACGCCGTACGACTCGATCCCGGCGGCGTCGCACAGCGCGATCGCGCGCTTGATGTGGAAACCCTGGGTCACGAGCACGGCCCGGTCCACGCCGAAGATCTTCTTGGCGCGGACACAGGAGTCCCAGGTGTCGAAGCCGGCGTAGTCGCTGACGATCCGGCCGTCCGGCACACCCTGCCGGACGAGGTACGCCCGCATCGCGTCCGGCTCGTCGTACTCCGCCCGGCTGTTGTCGCCGGTGACGAGGACGACCTTGACCTTGCCCGCGCGGTACAGCTCCGCGGCGGTGTCCAGCCGGTGCGCCAGGTACGGGGTCGGCCGGCCCTTCCACAGCCCGGCGCCGAACACCACCGCGACCTCGCGCTCGGGGGCGTCGGCGACCGTGCCGGTGCGGCTGTCGGCCACGGCGTGCATCCAGGTCGCCGGGGCGAGCGCGAACACCGCGGCGAGCATCAGCGCCTGTACGGTCCGCCGCCGGCCGCGCCGGGTCCTGGGTACGACCCGGCCCGGTACCAGCCGGCCCGGCACCCTCGCGCGCGGCAGGAGCCCGCGCGCCCGCCCGCTCCCGCCCGGCACAGGTCCACGCCGGACGAGCCCACGCCGAGCGGCCCCGCGCGGCGGAAGTCCGCGCAGCCGGAGCGCCCGGAGCGCCCGGAGCGCCCGTGACCCCCGTGACCCCCGTGACCCCCGTGACGAGAGCTTCCGCATCGATGACCCCCTGGTTCGTCGGCTCACTTCCTCCGACGTTCGGCGGGGCACAAAGGTTCGCCGCGTCCGGTCGATGTGAGCGGGGGAACTCGCCGGCTCACCACTTCGGGGTGGGGGCGCCGCCTGCATACGCCGTAAACAGGAGCGGAACAACGGCCCCGCTCCGGGAGACGGTGCCGGTTCGCCGGGGAGTACGGCATGATCGAGCCATGATCGCTGTCTCCGCCCGGAACAATGCCGAATGGTGCCATGCGATGTGCCGCGCACACGGGATCCCCGGGGTGTTCGGCGATCGCGCCTGGACCAGCGAGCGGCGCACCCCGCCGCTGTACCCGGACGCCGTCACCCTCGCCCCGGACGCCACGGCGCGGGAGGTGCTGGGGCCCATCGACCGTACGGGGGCGGGCTGTTCGGTCAAGGACAGCTTCGGACGGCTGGACCTCACGGCCGACGGATTCGAGGTGGCCTTCCAGGCGCGCTGGATCCACCGCCCCGCCGTGCTCGCCGCACCGGTCGCGCCCCACGACGTCGTCTGGCGCCCCGTACGGACCGCTGCGAGCCTCGACCGCTGGGAGGTCGCCTGGTCAGGCGGCGACGCGGAACTGACCGGACTCTTCCGCCCGGGGCTCCTGTCCGACCGCACCGTCACCGTCCTCGCCGGCACCGCCGACGGAGGCAGCCGCACGGTCGCCGGAGCGGTCGTCAGCCGCAGCGAGTCGGTCGTCGGGCTCTCGAACGTCTTCGCCGCGGACGGCGACCTCGACCGCGCCTGGTCCGGCTGTCTCGCCGCCGTCGCCCGCCTCTGGCCGGGCATGCCGGTCGTCGGCTACGAACACGGCGAGGACCTGGCGGCGGCGGCCAGGCAGGGCTGTGTGCCGGGTCCCGAACTGCGGGTGTGGCTGGCGAGCTGACGCACGGCCGGGGCACGTCCCGCTCCCGGCGCCGGTGTGCGTGTTGCTGGTGGGTGTGGTGACCGCGGCCGGGGGGTGTCCTGCTCCCGGTACCCCTCCCCGCGCCCCCGTCCGCCCGTGTGCACGCGACGGAGGCGCGTCCCGCTCCTGACATCGCTCCGCGCGCCCCCGTGAGGCCGCGGTAAACACCCGTCATCCCGGCGCAACGACGCGGCAACCTGCGCCCGTCAGGATCGGTCCATGACGGAGTCGGCACACCCTCGTGAGTCACTGGCCCCGATCCCGCTGCCCCTCGACACCACCGCGCAGCTGCTCACCCGCATCACCGCGCAGCTCGGGGCACAGCTCAGTCACGTCCAGCTCAACGGAGTGCGCAGGCCCATGAGTTCTCCCCGCCTCACGTCCGCCGCCGCGGGCAACCCGTTCACGGACCCCGTGGCCGCCGGGCACACCGGCAGCCCCTCCGCCCCCGTGCTCGTCGCCGTCGCGCACGGCAGCCGGGACCCCCGTGCCCTGCGGACCGTGAACCGGCTGCTGGACCGGGTGCGGGAGCTGCGCCCCGGTACGGACGTGCGGCTCGGGCACATCGAGCTCGACGAACCGCTGCTGCCGGACACCCTCGCCGCGCTGGGTGACCGTGAGGCGGTGCTCGTACCGCTGCTGCTCGGCCGGGGTCACCACGTGCGGCACGACATCCCCGCCGCCGTCGCCGCCGCGCCCCGGCTGCGGGCCCGGTTCGCCCCGCCGCTCGGCCCGCACCCCCTGCTCGTCGAGGCGCTCCACGACCGGCTCGTCGAGGCCGGCTGGGGCGGTACGGAGGTCGGCGGCCGCGGCGCCGGGGTGGTTCTCGCCGCCGCCGGGTCGCGCGACCCCGCGTCGGCCGACGACGCCCGCCGTACCGCGGCGATGCTCACCGAACGCCTCGGCGGGGTGCCCGTCCTCCCCGCCTACGCCTCCGCCGTCTCGCCCACCGTTCCCGAGGCGCTGCGCGCCCTGGCCGCGCGCGGCCGGCACCGGGTTGCGCTCGCCTCGTACTTCACCGCGCCCGGCCGGTTCGCCACGGCCGCCCGGAGCGCGGCGCCGTGGATCGCGGCCGCGCCGCTCGGCGCCCACCCCGCGCTCGCCCGGCTCGTGCTGCAGCGCTACGACGACGCCCGGAACGCCCCGCACGCGGCGTCCGACCCGCGCCGGCTGGTCACCGCCTGAGTCACGCTCCAGGCGACTGCCGTTACCGTCGGGTGCATGGAAGGCACCACGGACACCGGCACCGATCACTGCGCGAACCCCTGCGACCCCTGCGAGTACGACGACGCGGCCACCGCGCGCTGGGCCCCCGAGCCCGACAAGCGCCCTGGCCGCACGGCCTTCCAGCGCGACCGCGCGCGGGTGCTGCACTCCGCGGCTCTGCGCCGGCTCGCGGGCAAGACCCAGGTGGTCACGCCCGGCTCGCGCAGCGCGGCCTGGGACCCCAGCCCCCGTACCCGCCTGACCCACTCCCTGGAGTGCGCCCAGGTCGGCCGGGAGCTGGGCGCGGCCCTCGGTTGCGACCCGGACCTGGTGGAGGCCGCCTGCCTCGCCCACGACCTGGGGCATCCGCCCTTCGGGCACAACGGCGAGCAGGCACTCAACGACGTCGCGGAGGACTGCGGCGGCTTCGAGGGCAACGCCCAGTCGCTGCGGCTGCTCACCCGGATCGAGCCGAAACGGTTCGTCCGCTCCGGCACCGTCACCTCCGCCGCCCCCGGCGCGGGCGGCGAGCTGATCAGCGTCGGGCTGAACCTCACCCGGGCGGCGCTCGACGCGGCCACCAAGTACCCCTGGTCCCGCGGCGGCCACCCCACCGAACCCGGCTCGCCGAAGTTCGGCGTGTACGAGGACGACCTGCCGGTCTTCGCGTGGGTCCGGGAGGGTGCCCCGGGACACCGCAAGTGCTTCGAGGCCCAGGTCATGGACTGGTCCGACGACGTGGCGTACTCCGTCCACGACTTCGAGGACGGTCTGCACGCCGGCCACATCGACCCGAACGTGCTGCTGTCCGAGACCGAGCGCGGCGAGATCTGGGCGGTCGCCGTCGGCCGCTACGTCCCCAAGGAGACCGACCCGCAGGCCCTCGCGGCCGCCCTCGACCGCCTCGTCGACCAGGAGTGGTGGCCGCACGGCTACGACGGTTCGGCCGTCGCCCAGGCCCGGCTGAAGGACGCCACGAGCCAGCTCATCGGCCGGTTCTGCCTGGCCGCCGAGGGCGCCACCCGGCAGGCGTACGGCACCGGCAGGCTCACCCGGTACGCCGCCGAGCTGGTCGTCCCGGAGGAGGCCCGCCTGGAGTGCGCGGTCCTCAAGGCGATCGCCGACCGCTATGTGATGCAGCGCGCGGAGCAGGAGGCGTTGCGCGCCGACCAGCGCGTCGTCGTCGCCGAGCTGGCCGAGGCCCTGGCCGCCCGGGCGCCGGAGGGCCTGGACCCGCAGTTCCGCGCGATGTTCGACGACGCCCCCGACGACCGGGCCCGCAAGCGCGTCATCGTGGACCAGATCGCCTCCCTCACCGACGCCTCCGCCCGGGCCCTGCACAGCCGGCTGCGCCCGCACGGGCGGTGAGCGGGGAGGCCCCGGCCACGACCGCGGGCCCGGGGATCCGAGGGGCGGCCGACCGCCCGTGTCCCCGCCCGGCCCGCCCGGGCCGGGTGCGGCCCGGGCCCGGCCCCGCTGCCCGGTCCGGCCCCGCCGCCCCGGCCTGCCCGCCGGACCCGCGTTCGGCCCCGGGCCCACCGACCGTCCGGCCCGTGTCCCGCCCCCCGCAGCGCCGCGGACCGGCGCCGGGTCATGCGTACTCCCGGCGATCACGGGGGTCGGATCCAGCCGTTCCGCTACGCCCGCCGAGGCGCCCCCTCTTCCGCCACCACGCTCCGTGCGGGACGCTCGCAGAAAGGCGGCGTAGCGTGCTGTGTCATCCCGGAGGACACCTCCGGGACCTCCGGCCGTGAACAGGGAGGCAACAAGTGGTCGACGCACATCGGACATTCGTCATCGTGGGCGGGGGACTCGCCGGGGCCAAGGCCGCGGAGACCCTCCGTGCCGAGGGTTTCACCGGCCGGGTGATCATCATCGGTGACGAACGCGACCACCCGTACGAGCGGCCGCCTCTCTCCAAGGGATATCTGACCGGCAAGGAGGAGCGCGACGTCGTCTTCGTCCACGAGCCCGCCTGGTACGCCCGGCACGACGTCGAGCTGCATCTCGGCCAGTCCGTCACCGCCGTCGACCGGCAGGGCCGGTCCGTACTGCTCGGCGACGGCACCACCGTCCACTACGACAAACTGCTGCTCGCCACCGGCGCCGAGCCCCGCCGGCTCGAGGTGCCGGGCACGGATCTGGCCGGCGTCCACCATCTGCGCCGGCTCGCCCACGCCGACCGGCTGCGTCAGGTTCTGGCCACTCTGGGCCGTGACAACGGCCATCTGGTGATCGCCGGGGCCGGCTGGATCGGCCTGGAGGCGGCGGCCGCCGCCCGCGGCTACGGTGCCGAGGTCACCGTCGTCGAGCCCGAGCCCACCCCGCTGCACCAGGTCATCGGCCCCGAACTGGGGCAGCTCTTCGCCGATCTGCACCGGGAGCGCGGCGTCCGCTTCCACTTCGGCAGCCGGCTCACCGAGATCGTCGGGCAGGACGGCATGGTGCTGGCCGCCCGTACCGAGGACGGCGACGAGCACCCCGCCCACAGCGTCCTCGCCGCGATCGGCGCCGCCCCGCGCACCGGCCTCGCCGAGGCCGCCGGACTGGCGCTCGTCGACCGGGCGCACGGCGGCGGCGTCGCCGTGGACGCCTCCCTGCGCACCTCCGACCCGGACATCTACGCCGCCGGCGACATCGCGGCCGTGCACCACCCGCTGCTCGGCGTCCGGCTGCGGGTGGAGCACTGGGCCAACGCGCTGAACGGCGGCCCCGCCGCCGCCCGCGCCATGCTCGGCCGCGAGGTCTCCTACGACCGGATCCCGTACTTCTTCTCCGACCAGTACGACCTCGGCATGGAGTACTCCGGCTGGGCCCCGCCCGGCACCTACGACCAGGTCGTGCTGCGCGGCGACGCGGGGAAGCGCGAGTTCATCGCCTTCTGGCTGAAGGACCGGAAGGTCCTCGCCGGGATGAACGTGAACGTGTGGGACGTCACGGAGGACATGCAGAACCTGATCCGCTCCGGCAGCGCCGTGGACACGGACGCCCTCGCCGACCCGGGCACTCCGCTCGGAGCTGTCCCACCCGCCCCTTAAGCTTGACGCGTGGCGGGAAGGATCAATGACGACGACGTGAAGGCGGTGCGGGACGCGGTCCCCATCGACTCCGTCGTGTCCGAGTACCTCCAGCTGCGCAACGCGGGCGGCGGCAACCTCAAGGGCCTGTGCCCCTTCCACGACGAGAAGTCCCCCTCCTTCCAGGTCAGTCCGAGCAAGGGCCTCTTCCACTGCTTCGGCTGCCAGGAGGGCGGGGACACCATCACCTTCGTGATGAAGGTCGACCACCTGTCCTTCTCCGAGGCGGTCGAGCGCCTCGCGGCCCAGGCCGGCATCACCCTGCGCTACGAGGAGGGCGGGTACAACCCGGCCCACCAGCGCGGCGAGCGCATCCGGCTGGTCGAGGCCCACCGGATCGCGGCCCGGTACTACGAGGAGCAGCTCGACGGCGCGGAGGCCGAGATCGGCCGGAAGTTCCTCGCGGAGCGCGGCTTCGACCAGGCGGCCGCGCAGCACTTCGGCGTGGGCTACAGCCCGGCCGGCTGGGACCACCTCACCCGCTTCCTGCGCGGCAAGGGCTTCTCCGACAAGGAGCTGCTGCTCTCCGGACTGTCCCAGGAGGGCCGCCGCGGTCCCATCGACCGCTTCCGCGGCCGGCTGATGTGGCCCATCCGGGACATCTCCGGCGATGTCGTCGGATTCGGCGCGCGCAAACTCCGCGACGACGACAACGGCCCGAAGTACCTGAACACCCCGGAGACCGCGCTCTACCGGAAGTCCCAGGTGCTCTACGGCATCGACCTGGCGAAGAAGGAGATCGCCAAGTCCAGCCGCGCCGTGGTCGTCGAGGGGTACACGGACGTGATGGCCTGCCATCTCGCGGGTGTCACCACGGCGATCGCGACCTGCGGCACGGCCTTCGGCGGCGACCACATCAAGATCCTCCGCCGGCTGCTGATGGACAACGGCAGCGCCAAGGTGATCTTCACCTTCGACGGTGACGCGGCCGGCCAGAAGGCCGCGCTCCGGGCCTTCGAGGACGACCAGAAGTTCGCCGCGGAGACCTTCATCGCCGTCGCCCCGGACGGCATGGACCCGTGCGACCTGCGGCTCGCCAAGGGCGACGAGGCCGTGCGGGAGCTGGCCGAGCCGCGCAACCAGCTGTTCGAGTTCGCGATCCGCCAGATCGTCAAGACGTACGACCTGGAGACCCCGGTCGGCCGCGCCGCCGCCCTCGACGAGGCGGCGCCCATCGTCGCGCGGATCAAGAACAGCGCCTCCCAGCACGAGATGGCCGTCCAGCTCGCCGGTCTGCTCGGCATCCTCGACACCCAGTTCGTGGTCCGCCGGGTCGGCCAGCTCGCCCGGTGGGCACGGGAGCGGGGGAGCGGCGGCGGCCAGGGACCGGCCCCCGCGCGCCACACCCGGACGTACGACGCGGCACCCCCCTCGCCGCGGCCCGGCGGGCCGGCGCTCAATCTGCGCAGCCCCGCCCACCGGACCGAGCGCGAGCTGCTGAAGCTCGCGCTCCAGCACCCGGAGCTGGTCTCGCCGGCGTTCGACGCCTACGGGGCGGACGAGTTCACGGCGCCCCCGTACGCCGCGGTGCGCCAGGCGATCGCCGACGCGGGCGGCGCCGAGTTCGGCGTCCCCGATCCGCCCGGCTATCTGGCCCGCGTCCGGGAGGCCGCGCCGGACGACTCCGTCCGCGCGATGGTCACCGAACTCGCCGTGGAGGCCGTCCACTCCAGGACCGTCGACGAGAGCTACGCGGGCGTCCAGCTCGTCCAGGTCCGGCTGCGCGCCGTCGACCGCCGCATCCGCGACGTCCAGGGCACCCTCGCCCGCCTCGGCGCCCACGCGGACCCCGAACAGATCGCCGCCGTGCAGAACGAGCTGTGGGTGCTCCAGCAGTACGCCCAGTCGCTCCGCAACCGCGGCGCGGACGCGCTGTAGCCCGGTCGCGCACAGGCGGGACGCGCCGTGCCCGGACGCGCTTTGCGCCGGGACGTGCCGTGGTCCGCACGCGCCGCAGGCCGGCCGCGCACAGGCGGGACGCGCGGCGCCCGGACGCGTGGCCCGGACCCGCGCTGCACGTACGCCGCCGGGACCGCCCCCGCACCCCGCCCCCGTACCCGACCGCCCGCCGGTAACCGCGCGGTCACGGACCGGACGCAAAAAGTCACCGCACGCCCCTCGTGGCAGTGATGTGTCGTACCCCACACTGGGGTGCGGTGCCTGAGTCCCCGGAGCGCGGCCGGCCCACGGCAGGTGGGCCATCCAATCCCGCGGATCCGCTCATCGTGTACGGGACGGACAGCGGCCCGGCCGCCGTCCCCGTCCCGCTGCCGCCTGCCCCCCGACCGGCAGCCCCCACCCTGGAGGTCGCTCCCGTGCAGACCCGGACCCTGACCGAAGCCGAACCGGTCGCGGCGGTCCCGCCGCAGAGCCGGGCAGCGCACCACCCCGAGAACGAGCAGCCGCCGGTGCCGGACGGCACGGCAGCGGCGGAGGACGGCCCCGGGCCGGCGGAACTGTCCGAGCAGCCCGATCCCCCCGAGCCGCCCGCCCGCACGGACTCCGGCGGCACCGGCCCCTCGTCCGACCTGTTCCGGCAGTACCTGCGGGAGATCGGGCGCATCCCGCTGCTCACCGCCGCCGAGGAGGTGGAGCTCGCCCGCCGGGTCGAGGCGGGCCTCTTCGCCGAGGAGAAGCTGGGCAGCACCCCCGACCTGGACTCCCAGCTCGCCCTCGACCTCGACAAGCTCGTCGTCATGGGCCGGATGGCCAAGCGCCGGCTGATCGAGGCCAATCTGCGGCTCGTCGTGTCCGTCGCCAAGCGGTACGTCGGCCGCGGACTGACCATGCTCGACCTCGTCCAGGAGGGAAACCTCGGACTGATCCGCGCGGTGGAGAAGTTCGACTACGCGCGCGGCTACAAGTTCTCGACGTACGCGACCTGGTGGATCCGCCAGGCCATGTCCCGGGCCCTCGCCGACCAGGCCCGGACCATCCGGGTGCCCGTCCACGTCGTGGAACTCATCAACCGCGTCGTGCGGGTCCAGCGCCGCATGCTCCAGGAGCGCGGCTACGAGCCGACCGCCGAAGAGGTCGCCGCCCAGCTGGATCTCGCCCCCGAACGCGTCGGCGAGGTCCTGCGGCTCGCCCAGGAACCGGTGTCGCTCCACGCGCCCGTCGGCGAGGAGGACGACGTCGCCCTCGGCGACCTCATCGAGGACGGCGACGCCGCGTCACCGGTGGAGTCCGCCGCGTTCCTGCTGCTCCGGGAACACCTCGAAGCCGTCCTCTCCACACTCGGCGAGCGCGAGCGCAAGGTCGTCCAGCTGCGCTACGGACTGGCCGACGGCCGGCCCCGCACCCTGGAGGAGATCGGCCGGATCTTCGGTGTCACCCGCGAACGCATCCGCCAGATCGAGTCCAAGACGCTCGGCAGGCTGCGTGACCACGCCTACGCCGACCAGCTGCGCGGCTACCTGGACTGAGCCCCGCCGAGCCCCCTGCGAGAAGGGTCCGACGGGGCCCGGCACCGCTCCGGCTCAGTCGACCTCGGCGACGGCCTGCGCGAACTGCGCCGCGTACAGCCGCGCGTACGCGCCGTCCGCCGACAACAGCTCGTCGTGCGTGCCCTGTTCGACGATCGAGCCGTTCTCCATCACCAGGATCACGTCCGCGTCCCTGATGGTGGAGAGCCGGTGCGCGATCACGAACGACGTACGCCCGTGGGCGAGCCGGGCCATCGCCTTCTGGATCAGCACCTCGGTGCGGGTGTCGACCGAGCTCGTGGCCTCGTCCAGCACCAGGATCACCGGGTCGGACAGGAACGCCCGCGCGATGGTGATCAGTTGCTTCTCGCCGGCGCTGACGCCGGCCCCCTCGTCGTCGATGACGGTGTCGTAGCCGTCCGGAAGGGTCCGGATGAACCGGTCGGCGTGCGCCGCCCGCGCCGCCTCCTCGATCTGCTCCCGGGTGACCTCGCGCGAGGTGCCGTACGCGATGTTCTCCGCGATCGTGCCGCCGAACAGCCAGGTGTCCTGCAGCACCATCCCGATCCCGGCCCGCAGGTCGTCCCGGGACATCGTGGCCGCGTCGATCCCGTCCAGGGCGATCCGGCCGCCCGTCACCTCGTAGAAGCGCATCAGCAGATTGACGAGCGTGGTCTTGCCCGCCCCCGTCGGGCCGACGATCGCGACCGTCTGACCGGGCTCGACCGCCAGTGACAGATCCTCGATGAGCGGCTTCTGCGGGTCGTAGCGGAAGGACACCTTCTCCAGCTCGACCGCGCCCCGCCGTTCGTCGGGACGGGCCCCGCGGATCGGGTCGGGAGCCTGCTCCTCGGCGTCCAGCAGCTCGAAGATCCGCTCGGCCGAGGCCACCCCGGACTGCACCAGGTTCGCCATCGACGCCACCTGCGTCAGCGGCATCGAGAACTGGCGCGAGTACTGGATGAACGCCTGGACGTCGCCGATCGACAGCGTGCCGGAGGCGACCCGCAGCCCGCCGACGACCGCCACCAGCACGTAGTTGAGATTGGAGACGAAGAACATGAGCGGCTGCATGACCCCGCTGTTGAACTGCGCCCGGAACCCGGCCTCGTACAGCGCCTCGTTCTGTTCGGCGAAGTCCTCCGCCGACTCCCCCTGGCGCCCGAAGACCTTCACCAGCGTGTGGCCGGTGTACATCTCCTCGATGTGCGCGTTGAGCCGGCCGGTGGACTGCCACTGCCGGACGAACTGCGGCTGGGACCGCTTGCCGACCTTCGCGGCCACCACCACCGACAGCGGCACCGTCACCAGCGCGACCAGGGCCAGCAGCGGCGAGATCCAGAACATCATCACCAGCACGCCGACGATCGTCAGCAGGGAGTTGATGAGCTGGCCCATCGACTGCTGCATGGTCTGCGAGATGTTGTCGATGTCGTTCGTCGCCCGGCTCAGCACCTCACCGCGCCTGGCCTTGTCGAAGTACGACAGCGGCAGCCGCGCCAGCTTCGCCTGCACGTCCTCGCGCATCCGGTACACGGTCCGGTTGATCACCAGGATCGACGCCCGCGTCGACACCAGCATCAGCAGACCGGCGGCCGCGAACACGGCGAGGGCCACGAGCAGCACCTCGCCGACGGCCGTGAAGTCGATGCCCCGGCCGGGCGTGAAGTCCACCCCGGACAGCATGTCCGCGAGCCCGCCGTCACCGCGCTCGCGCAGCGCCTCGACGGCCTGGTCCCGGGACGGCCCGGCCGGCATCTCCCGGCCCACCACACCCGCGAAGACGAGGTCGGTCGCCTTGCCGAGGATCCACGGCCCGACCACCGAAAGCCCGACGCTCAGCACACCGGACGCGACCATCACCCACAGGGCCCGCCGCTCCGGCAGCAGCTGCCGCAGCAGACGCTGCCCCGAGCCCTTGAAGTCCATGGACCGCTCGCCGGACTGGCCCATCATCATGCGTCCGCCAGGACCGGCCATCAGGCAGCCTCCGCCTCGGTCAGCTGGGAGAGGACGATCTCCCGGTACGTGTCGTTCCCCGCCATCAGTTCGTGATGGCGGCCCGTGCCGACGACCCGGCCCTCGTCGAGGACCACGATCCGGTCGGCGTCGCGGATGGTCGACACCCGCTGCGCGACGATCACCACCGTCGACTCGGCCGTCTCCAGCGCCAGCGCACCGCGCAGCGCCGCGTCGGTCGCGTAGTCCAGCGCCGAGAAGGAGTCGTCGAACAGATAGATCTCCGGCCGCTGCACCAGCGTGCGCGCGATCGCGAGCCGCTGCCGCTGGCCGCCCGACACGTTGGTACCGCCCTGGGCGACGGGCGCGTCGAGCCCGCCGTCGAGTTCGCGCACGAAGTCGGCGGCCTGCGCGACCTCCAGCGCCCGCCACAGCTCCTCGTCGGTCGCGTCGGGGTTCCCGTAGCGGAGGTTCGTCGCGACCGTTCCCGAGAAGAGGTACGGCTTCTGCGGCACGAGTCCGACGGTGCGCGCCATCAGCACCGGGTCCAGTTCCCGTACGTCCACCCCGTCGACGAGGACCTCGCCGCCCGTGACGTCGAACAGCCGCGGAACCAGCCCCAGCAGCGTCGACTTGCCGCTGCCCGTCGAGCCGATGACCGCGGTCGTCTCACCGGGCCGGGCCACCAGGTCCACCCCGCGCAGCACGGGTTCCTCCGCGCCCGGGTAGCGGAAGTCGGCGCCGCGGACCTCGAGATGGCCGTGGCGCGCCGTCTCCCGCACCGGCGCGGCCGGGGGCACGACACTGGACTCGGTGGCCAGGACCTCCTCGATGCGCTCGGCGCACACCTCGGCGCGGGGCACCATCATGAACATGAACGTGGCCATCATCACGGCCATGACGATCTGCATCAGATACGCGAGGAACGCGGTGAGCGCGCCGATCTGCATCCCGCCGCTGTCGATGCGGTGGGCGCCGAACCAGACGACCGCGATGCTCGACACGTTCACGACGGTCATCACGATGGGGAACATCAGCGCCATCAGCCGGCCCGTCGCCATCGACACGTCCGTCAACTCGGTGTTCGACCCGCGGAAGCGCTGCTCCTCGTAGTCGTCCTTCACGAAGGCCCTGATCACGCGGTTGCCGGTGATCTGCTCCCGCAGGACCCGGTTGACCGTGTCGAGCCGCTCCTGCATGGTCCGGAACAGCGGCCGCATCCGCTTGACGATCAGTGACACGGAGATGCCGAGTACCGGTACGACCGCGAGCAGCACCGCCGACAGCGGGACGTCCAGGGAGAGGGCGAGCACGATGCCGCCGACGCACATGATCGGCGCGGACACCATCAGCGTGAACGCCATCAGCACCAGCATCTGGACCTGTTGGACGTCGTTGGTCGTACGGGTGATGAGGGACGGGGCGCCGAAGTGCCCCACCTCACGCGCCGAGAACGACTGGACGCGGTCGAACACGGCGGCGCGCACGTCGCGTCCGAGCGCGGCGGCGGTCCGCGCGCCGTAGTAGACGGCCCCGATGTTGCACACGACCTGGACGACGCTGACGCCGATCATCAGCGCGCCGAACGTCAGGATGTATCCCGTGTCACCCTGGACGACACCGTTGTCAATGATGTCCGCGTTCAGTGTGGGCAGATAGAGCGTGGCGCTGGTCTGGAGCAGTTGCAGCGTCACCAGCAGGGTGATCGCCTGCCGGTGGGGACGCAGGAACGTCCGGAGGAGTCGTATGAGCACGCGCGGCTGTCTCTCGGTTCGGCGGCATTCGGGGGGTCGCCCCCATACTCCGCCACCGGGCCACCGCTCGCCCAAGGGTTTTGGCCAAGGCCCGGTCAAGAACGCCCCCGTGGACGGCGGGTGGGACGCCCGCGGGCCCGGTCCCGCCGGCACGGCCCCGGTGCCCGGCCGGGCACCTTCCGGGGCGGACCGCCGCCCGGCCGGGGCCCGTTCCCGGACGGCCCGCCGGCCGGCCCGTGACGAGGCGTCGCCCCTCGATCAGGGGTTGAACGCACCCGGGTGGATCTGCTCGCGCGTGGCCGCGTACTGCTGGCGCACCGCCTGGCCGACGGCGAGTTCGTCACCCGCCTCGAAGACCTGCGCGGCCGCGCCCTGCCAGGACGGCGGGGCGTGCGGGGCGAGTGTCCCCTGGGCCGCACCGAGCGCCCACGCCGCCTGCCGGGCCGCGCCCAGCGCCGCGTAGTCGGCGGGCTGCGGTACGACGACCTGTGCGGCGAAGATCGCCGGTGCGGCCGCCTGGACCGCCGGCAGTTCCGCGGCCTGCCCCAGCAGGAACACCCGGCGCACCACCACGCCGCGCCCGCGCAGGACGTCCAGCGCGTCGGCCAGCGAGCACAGCATGCCCTCGAACGCGGCACGAGCCAGGTGCTCGGGCTTCATCGACTCGCGCCGCAGTCCCGTCAGGGTGCCCGCGGTGTGCGGCAGGTGCGGGGTGCGCTCGCCCTCCAGATAGGGCAGCAGCACCAGACCGGAGGAGCCCGGGGTGGACTTCACGGCCAGCGCGGACAGTTCGGACAGGTTCTCGACCCCGAGCATCTCGGCGGTGCCGCGCAGTGCGCGCACGGCATTGAGCGTGTGCACCACCGGCAGATGCATCCCGGTCGCGTCGGCGAACGACGTGATCATCCCGGACGGGTCCGCGAGCGCCTCGTGGTGGATCGCCATCACGGAACCGGTGGCTCCGAGGGACACGACCGCGTCGCCGGTCCCGAGGCCCAGCCCGAACGCGGCCGCCATGGTCTCGCCGGTGCCGGCCGAGATCAGCAGGCCCTCCGGGGTCGTCCCGGCGGCGTCGGACGGGCCCAGCACCTCGGGCAGGGCCGCCTGGTGGCCGAGCGCGAGCTCGACGAGATCGGGTCGGTACGAGCCGGTGCCCGCGGACCAGTAGCCGGTCGCGGACGCCGCACCGCGGTCCGTCGTCCGCCGCGCCGGCCGGCCGAGCAGCTGCCACACCAGCCAGTCGTGCGGCTGGAGGACCAGTGCGGTGCGCCGGGCCGCCTCCGGTTCGGTCCGCGCCAGCCAGCGCAGCTTCGAGACGGGCAGCCCGGACTGGGGTACGCAGCCCACGGCCTCGGCCCACGCCTGCCGCCCGCCGAACCCCTCGACCAGATCGGCCGCCGCCGCCTGGGCCCGCTTGTCGTTCCCGACCATCGCGGGCCGCACCGGAGTGCCGGACGTGTCCAGCGGTATCAGCCCGTGCTGCTGGGCGGACACGCCGATGGCCTGCACGCCTTCGAGGAGCCCGCCGGCCGCGGCCTCCCCCAGCGACAGCAGCCATGCCTGCGGATCGACGTCGGTGGCCTTGGCCTCGACGGGATGCGGTGCGTATCCCTGGCGCAGCACGGCGCCCGTGTCCGCGTCACAGACGACGATGCGAGTGAACGCGGACGAACTGTCCAGCCCGGCGACTATCCCCATGCCCTCAGATTCTGCCGCACTCGCGCCACTCCCACGGCCGAGGGCCGGCGAACGGGGCACGGCGGAGCGTGCCGGGCCCCGCGCGCCGGCCGGACGCGCGCGGGACTCGTGTCGGCGGGGAGGCTCCGGGAGGCCGCGCGGAGCGCCACCCGGTGACCTTCGTGTTCGCCGGGGGCTCGGCCGGGCGGTTCGCGGCGGCCGGCGGGCTCCGCCGGGCGGCGTTCGTGCCGCCGGGCGCCTTTCATGCGGCGGGCGGGCCTCGCCGGGTGGCCCCTCGCGGCGACCGGGGGTGCCGACCGGTGGCCCTCGCACCGGCGGGCCGGTTCGGTACCGCCGGGCGTGCCGTGCGCCGGTGGGCGGGGACCGGGACAGGCCCGCCCCGTGGTGACGGCACGAGCCCCGCGCCGGAAGACGCGGGGCTCGTGTGCGGCCGGGGGCCGGGACCGCCCGGTGGCTACGTGTTGCTCGTGCCCCAGTCGTCCTCGCCGCTCCGACTCCGTTCCCGGAGCGACCGCACCCGCTCGGCCACCGTGTCGGGAATGCGGTCCCCGACCTTGTCGCTCACCACGTGCAGCGCCTTGCCCGCCACCTCGCGGCTCGTCTGCGCGGCGGACTCCGCCGCGTTCCGCACGGCCGGGTTCCGCGCGAACTCCCGTGCCGCCTTCTTCATCTGCTCGTACCGCTCCTGCCCGGCCCGGGCGCCGAGCACGTATCCCACACCGAGTCCGGCCATGAATGTGAGCCGGTAGCGCATGGCTGCCACCCTTCGCAGGCGTCGTCGCCGACGCCGTTTCGATACGGACCGTGAGGTTGTGGTGCTCGCCTACCCGCACGGCCCCGAGATCACCCTGCGATCACCCCCGCGCACCTGCCCGGGGCTCACCGCGTGGTCACCGGGGGGAACCGATTGGCGGAGCACCCCCCTGCTTGCGCTAATGTATGTGTCGCAGCGAGCGCGCGCCGCCCGGGAACGCCCGGGGTAGGTACGTTCGGTGCACACGCGACAATCCCCTGTAGCTCAATTGGCAGAGCAGCCGGCTGTTAACCGGCAGGTTACTGGTTCGAGTCCAGTCGGGGGAGCGCGATCCCCTGTAGCTCAATTGGCAGAGCATTCGGCTGTTAACCGGAGGGTTGCTGGTTCGAGTCCAGCCGGGGGAGCAGAAGCGGAAGAGGACCCTTCGGGGTCCTTTTTCATGTCCTCGTGCCGGTGGGGAACCGGGCGGCCGGCAGGGCAGTCCTCATGATCGTGGCGTTGCCGACCATCCGAAGCAGGAGATCGTATGAGCGGCTATGCTGCGGCAGACGGCGCGCACAAATGTGCGCGACGCGCCGTTGGGGGCGGTAGCTCAGCCGGTTAGAGCAGCGGACTCATAATCCGTCGGCCGTGGGTTCGAGTCCCACCCGCCCCACCGAGCGCCGCAGGTAGCAGAAACGATGCGACCTGCCGAGACAAGGGTGCCCCCCGGGCCTCGCCGAGTGGGCGAGGCGCGCCGAGGGCACCGATTCCGTCGGACTTCCTCTACCAGGCGGACTTCCTCTACCAGGCGGCTCCGTGGGCCCGTCACCTCCCCGTGAGCGCGGCACCGCCGACGATGCTCCGGCGCGCGCCCGCCGGGAGCGGCGCCCGTTCCCTCAGTGCCTCGGTCACCGGCACCTCCGTGGTGCTGGGCGTGGGGCTGCCCGTGGGCGAGGCGGCGCCCGTACTGCCGCTGGGGCTCGGCGAAGTGGGAGCCGTCGGCGAGGTCGACGAGCCCGGGCGGCCGGTGGAGGGGCGGGCGCTCGGGCCGGCGGTCTCGGGCGGGGGAGTCGAGTCGGGGACGGGATCCGGGGTGCGGGCGGGAGGGGACTCCGGGGGAGTGGGCGTGGCCCGGGGTGTCCCGGGCACACGGCCCTTGCGTTCCCGGGAGCCTCCCCTGGCGGGGTGCGTCGCCGGACGTTCCGGAGGAGCCGACGCGCCCGGCCGGGCCGTGCCGCGTTCCGTCGGCTCGTCGGAGGACGCCAGATCCGGGCTCGGCGCGGCCTGCGGGAGGCCGGCGGAACCGTCCGCCAGCAGAGAGGACGTGCCCAGGCCGCCCAGTACCGCGAAGGCGGCAGCGGCGAGAGTCCGGCCCCCGTACCTCTTCCACCGCCGTGGACGGGGGCGGTGGTCGGAAGCCACATGTGCGGCGGCCACACGCCCCGTCGTCACATGACCTGTTGCCACACGACTTGTTGCCACATCATCCGTGGCCGTATGGGCCGGGGCCGGGAGGTCCGTGGCCGGAGGGGCAGGGGCGGGCGCCGTGGCCGTGTGGGCCGGGGCCGGGGGTGTGGCGGGGAAGGCGTCCGGCGGCCCGTCGGGCGCCGATTCCCCGCCGGGGCCGGTCTCCGTCATCGCCGTCGTGACCGCCGGGATCTCACCCGTGGGTGTCATCGCCGGGTCGTAGGCACCGCATTCGGGGCACGTCACGGCGCCGTTGAGGGTGCGGTGGCAGGGTGCGCAGTAGTCCATGGGCGGGCCGCTCAGTACGGGAGCCGCGGGCCGGCACCGCGGCTCGCCGGGCACGCCGGACGGCGGACCGCGGACGCGGGGCGGAGCCGGGTGCGGTGCGGAAGGGACCTGGGCATGTGCGGACCTCGCTCACTCACCGGTCTGGGTGGGTCACCGGTTACCGGGGTCAACGAGGGGCCGCGAGCGCCTGTTCAAACGGCGGCGGAAACGTGGCACAGGTAACTTCCCGCCCGATAGGGGCCGTTGACGACCCGGCCGCGGCTCCCGGCCCGGCGCGCCCCACCCGCACCTCGCGTCCGGCAGCGGCAGCGCACCCGGAGTCAGGTCGGAGACAGGGCCGAGGGCGCACCCGGAGGCGGGGACGGAGGCGCAGGCGGCGGCGGGGACGGGCGCGGGCCACCTGAGCCGGGGCGCCGGGCGCCGGGCGTCGGCGTGTCGCGGTCGCCCGGACGGCCCCAACGGCAGCACGGGCGGTGCACCCACCGAGCGCCGAGGCCCCCGGCGGGCGAGGCTGCACGGTGGAGGTGCGTCATGGAGCAGGCGACGGTGGACGTGTGCGTGGTGGGTGCCGGATTCGCGGGTCTGGCGGCCGCGCGGAACCTGGCGCACGCGGGCCGGGAGGTGATCGTGCTCGAGGCCCGCGACCGCGTGGGCGGGCGGGTGTGGAACCGGGAGCTGCCCGACGGCACCGTCGTCTCGGCGGGCGGCACCTGGCTCGGTGACGGCCAGGCGCGGATGTTCCGGCTCGCCCGCGAGCACGGGCTCCGCGCGTATCCGCAGTACCACGACGGCGACCACGTCCTGCGCCTCGACGGCGTCGAACACCGCTACCGGGGGAGCATCCCCAAGGCCGGACCCGGCACGCTGGCCTCCCTGGGGCTGGCCCTCGCACGGCTGAACGCGATCGCGCGGCGGCTCCCCGTCGACGCCCCCTGGCTGGCCCGGAACGCGCGGGCGCTCGACGCCCGCACCCTCGGCCAGTGGCTCGCCGATCCGGTCAACGTGCCCTCCGGGACGGCGCACACCGTCCTCAAGGCGACGATGAGCCTGCTGTTCTGCACCGATCCCGCCGAGGTCTCCCTCCTGGGCGCGCTCGTCCTGGCCCGGGGCGGCGGAGGGTTCGACTACTACACCGACAGCGACAGGACAGAGACCCATCTCCTCGACGGCGGGACCCCGGAGCTGGCCCGGCGGATGGCCGAGCGGCTGGGCGACGCCGTACGCCTGGCCAGTCCGGTCCGGCGGATCGTCCAGAACGGGAACGACGTCGAGGTGAGCACGGACGCGCTGACGGTGCGGGCGCGCCGGGTGATCGTGGCCGTTCCGCCGGTCCTGACCGGGCGCATCCTGTTCGAACCCGCGCTGCCGCCCGCCGCCGGCCATCTGCGGCAGCGGATGACGCCCGGGTCGATCATCCGGGTCCACGCCTCGTACCCCGAGCCGTTCTGGCGCGGCCAGGGGCTCTCCGGGCAGACGCTCGCCCCCCTGTCGGCCGTCCCCGTCACCATCGACCAGACCCCGCCCGGGGGCCGGCCCGGCGTGCTGAGCAGCTACGCCTTCGGTCCCGGGGCCGTACGGCTCGGCCGGCTGGACCCCAAGGAGCGCAGGGACGTGTGGCTGCACGCGCTGGCGGAGCGGTTCGGGCCGGAGGCTCTGCACCCCCTCGGATACCTGGAGACCGACTGGTCCGCCGAGGCCTGGTCCGCGGGCGGGATGATCGGCCACTTCCCGCCGGGCGCCCTCACGAGCTACGGCCGTGCGCTGCGCGAGCCGGTCGGCCGGATCCACTGGGCCGGTACGGAGACCGCGACACAGATGCACGGGCTGATGGAGGGCGCGGTGCGCTCCGGTGAGCGTGCCGCCCGGGAGGTCCTGGCCCTGCGCTGACACCGCGCCCGGGCCCGGTCGCGCCGGGCCGTGTGACCAGGCCCTCCGGGACATCCGGTCCGGGCCGGTGGTGCAGACGGGCAGGAACGCTCGGGTGCGTGCTGATACGCCTGGAATCGTGGGATCCAGGAAGGTCCCGTGCCGCGCACCGACGACGCACCTCCGATCGGTGCCGAGTAAGCCGCGGACCACGCGTCCGCCCCGCCCGATGACGTGGCCTCGCTCCGGCACGCCATCGCGCAGGAGATCGACGCCCTCCGCGCCGACGTGGGTGGCTCCACCCCGGCCCGGGCGGCCCGGCCGTTCCCCGACGCCGTGCCGGCGAGGGACACCGCGGCCGCCGCGCCGCGTGCCGGTTGCTGCCGGCCGGCCGGGAACTCCTCGCCAGCTCGGGACCGCCGGCGGTCACGGTCTCAACGCCGTGGCGCGCATGGCCCGGCAGCGCCACGCGCCGGCCGGCCTGGGCCCGGACCGGGGCGGTTCCGGGCGCCATGGCGACACTGGCCGAACCAGCTGATGTGCGGCGATCCCACCGCGCTCACCGCGACCGCGTGGTCGGGTGCATCGACCACCACGTCCTGCGCTGGGCGTCCGCCGCCCGTGCTGCGCCGGGGCGGCGGTGCCTCGCTCCTGCCGGGCGACCACGCCGGGCCCCTGCTCGGGGCTGGTCCCCGGGTACGCGTACGAGACGTCGACCGTGCCGCCGGAGCCGGACGGCCTGCTGCCCCTCTGCGCCGACGGCCTGATCGAACGGCGCGACGAGGACGTCGAGGACTCGCTCGACGGCCTCGTCCGCAGCCTCGCGCGCGAAGGGCCGCCGGCACCGGAGGAGACGATCGACGCCTGGTCTCCGCCATGCCGTGGCCGGCCTGGAGGACGACGCGTGCCTGCCGGCCCTGCGGATCCACTGAACCGCCCGGCCCTGCGGGACGACCGAACCGCGGGGTCCGGGGGCCGGCCGGTCGCCTCAGTGGTGCCGGGTGTGCCTGCGTACCTGGTCGGCCGCCTTCTCCGCCATCTCCTGCGCCTTGCCGCGCAGCATGTCGCTCCGGCCGGCGCGCTGCATGGACTTGTCGCCCATGGTCTTCCCGAGGGTTTCCTTCAGCTTGCCCTTGATCTGCCGCGCCTTGGCGTTGTGCTTGCTCATCAGGATCGGTGTCCTCTCGGGTCCGTGGTGCGTCCACGCACCGGTTAACCCTGCGCCTGTTCACCCTGCGCCTACCCGGGTTGCCCCGCAACCTGCACACCTTCACGCCCGTGCGCCCTCACCACCGGCCCCGCCCCCGGCTGTGATGGAGTGGGCCCCGGAACGCCCGCACGGCACCCGGCGCGGGCAGGAGCGAGCTCGGGAGGCGCCCCATGGCACGTCCGGTCACCGTCGTCACGGGCGGGAGCCGTGGCATCGGCGCGGCGACCTGCGTCCGGCTGGCCGCCGACGGCCACGACCTGGTCCTCGGTTACGTCAGCAACGCGGCCGCCGCGGAGGAGGTCGCCCGGAGCGTGCGCGCCGCCGGCGCGCGCTGTGTCACGGTACGGGGGGACACCTCCCACGAGACGGCCGTGGAACGCCTGTTCGACACTGCGGCGGCGGAACTCGGCCCCGTGACCGGTCTGGTGAACAACGCCGGCGTCACCGGCCCGCTCGGCCGGCTCGCCGACGCCCGCACCGAGGACCTGCGCCGGGTCATCGACGTGAACCTGCTGGGCTATCTGCTGTGCTGCCGGCGCGCGGCCCGCGACATGGCCGCACGCGGTTCCGGCGCGATCGTCAACATCTCCTCGGCCGCCGCGACGCTCGGCTCACCCGGGGAGTACGTCCACTACGCGGCGACGAAGGCGGCGACCGACGCCCTGACCGTCGGTCTGGCCAAGGAACTCGGCCCGCAGGGCATCCGCGTCAACGCCGTCGCCCCCGGCACCGTCAACACCGACATGCACGCCGCCATGGGCGATCCCCACCGGCCCGCGAAGGTGGCCGCCGTGACGCCGCTCGGCCGACCGGGAGAACCGGCCGAGATCGCCGGTGCCGTCTCCTGGCTGCTCTCGGACGACGCCTCCTTCACGACGGGCACGGTCCTGCGGGTCTCCGGCGGCCGCTGAACTCCTCGCCGCGGTGACGGCCGTCGGCGGACGACCTCACCGGAGCACGCGCGCCCCGCGCTGACGGCCTCGGAGGGGCCCGGGAGACCGGTCCGGTGGTGTAAGGGGCTCGCTCAAGTGCGTCCTTATACTTCCGCCATGCCGCTCATAGCCGCCCGCCGCCGTACGACGTTCCTCGCATGACCGCCACCGGCTCCCCCGCCCGCAAACCCCGCATCCTCGCCGACCTCACCCCGTTGCGCGTCTCCGCCCACTACCGGCGGCTCTGGTTCGGCAACACGGTCTCCTGGATCGGCCAGGGCATGACCACCCTGGCCATCTCGCTCCAGGTGTACGACATCACGCACTCGACGTTCTCGGTCGGGCTGGTCGGTCTCTTCACCCTCGTCCCGCTGGTCGTCTTCGGCCTCTACGGCGGCGCCGTCGCCGACACCGTGGACCGGCGCGCGCTCGGGCTCTGGAGCGCGGCCGGTCTGGCCGGGCTGTCCGCCGCGCTCGCCGCGGCCGCCTTCGCGGACTTCCACCGCGTCTGGTTCCTGTACGGCGTCGTCGCGCTCCAGGCCGTGTGCGCCGCGCTCAACTCGCCCGCCCGCAGCGCCATGATCCCGAGGCTGCTGCCGCCCGAGCAGCTACCGGCCGCCAACGCCCTGTCCTCCATGACGATGACGTCCGGCATGCTCCTCGGCCCGATGCTGGGCGGACTGATCGTCGGCTACGGCGGCTACCAGTCCGCGTACGCCATCGACTTCGTCGCCTTCGGGGCCGCGCTGTACGCGATGTGGCGGCTGCCGTCGATGCTGCCCGACCGCGACGGGACGAAGGGCGGGCGCGCGTCCGTGCTCGACGGGCTGCGCTTCCTCGCCACCCGGCCGAACATCCGTATGACCTTCTTCTCCGACTTCTGCGCGATGATCCTCGCCCATCCGCGCGCGCTGTTCCCGGCGGTGGCCGGGCTCTGGTACGGCGGTGACGCCCGTACGACAGGTCTCCTCGTCGCGGCGCCCGCCGTGGGCGCACTGCTCGGCGGGGTGTTCTCCGGCTGGCAGGGGCGCATCCGGCGGCACGGGGTGGCGATCCTGCTCGCCGTGGCCGCGTGGGGCACCGCGATCGCCGTGTTCGGCCTGACCAGGAACCTCTGGCTCGGGCTGCTCTTCCTCGCTCTCGCGGGATGCGCCGACACGGTCTCCATGGTCTTCCGCAACACCATGCTGCAGGCGGCCGCGCCGGACGAGATGCGCGGCCGCCTGCAGGGGGTGTTCATCGTCGTCGTGGCGGGCGGCCCCCGCCTCGGCGACTTCCTCGCCGGCTCGGTCGCCGACCTCACCTCGCCCACCGTCGCCGTCACCGGCGGCGGACTCGCCTGCGTCCTCGCCGTCTGCCTGCTCGCCCTGCGCGGCCGCGGTTTCCTGCGCTACGACGCCCGCCGGCCGACGCCGTGACGCGTGACGTCGTGGTGACGTCGAGACGCAGTGATGTCGAGACGCTGTGATGTCGAGACGCGCGACGCGCGGTTGCGTGGTGCCGCGACGCGTCATGCCGTCATGCCGTCATGCCGTCATGCCGTGACGCCGTGACGCCGTGACGCCGTGACGCCGTGACGCCGTGACGCCGTGACGCCGTGACGCGGCGGGGCCGTTGGTCCGTGCCGAGGGTCGCCCCCGGCACGGACCCTGGACCGTACGGCGCTCGGACCGGCCCCGGACGGGTTTCCGAAACCGGCCCCCGGACCGGCCCCCGGAGCCTGGCCGGGCCCTGGACGGGTCCCGATCCCCGCTCCGTCGCGGTGCCGTCCCGACCCGGGAGTCCCGGAAGTCGGGACCTGGTGGTGCGTTCCGCCCCGCGGGACCGGAGGGAGACCCCGCCCCGCGGGTTCGGAAGGTCCCGCTCGGCGGGATCAGAAGGAACGGAGCCTCAGCAGCGGCTCCTTGATGCCGTCACCGTCCTCCGACGGCCAGATCCAGTCCGTGCCGCCCGCCTTCACCAGCGCCGTCTTGACCTCGGCGGGGGAGGCGCCGGCGTGGGTCGCCCGGTAGAGGGCCGCGCCGCCCGCGACGTGCGGGGCGGCCATCGAGGTGCCGGACAGGGTGGAGTAACCGCCGTTCATGAAGGTGGAGCGGATGCACACGCCGGGGGCGATCAGGTCCACGTCGCGGCCGTAGTTGGAGAAGTTCGCGAAGGTGTCGTCCCGGTCCGAGCGGCACGTGGCGCTGCCGAGGCCGCCCGACTTGCCGTCGAAGTCGGCCAGGGCACTGACCGTGATCACCTCGTCGTAGGCGGCCGGGACGAAGCCGGACGCGTCGGTGTGGTCGTTGCCGGCCGCGACCGCGTAGGTGACGCCCTTGGCCACCGAGTTGCAGATCGCCTGGTGCATGGCGTCGTTGTTGGTCTTGCCGCAGTTGCCGTCGTCCTTGCCCGAGCCGCCCAGGCTCATGTTGGCGACCTCGATCTCGTCGGCGTGCTCCGTGACGTAGTCGATGCCGCAGATGACGTTCGAGGTGCTCCCGGAGCCGAACGGGCTGAGCACCTGCACCGGCCAGATCCGTGCGCCCGGTGCCACGCCGACCACGCCCGTGTTGTTGTCGAGGGCGCCGATCGTGCCGGCCACGTGCGTGCCGTGCCCGTGCATGTCCATGGGCGGCAGCATCGGGAGCCAGCAGTTCTTGCCCCCGGCCTCGTACACGTTGAGATCCGGGTGGTCCGCGTCGACACCGGTGTCGATGACCGCCACGTCGGCGTTGACCCTGGTGTCCTTGCCGTCGATCGCGGCGGTCGCGCTGAGGTCGGCCTCCGCCCGGTCCACCCCGGTCGGCACCGACTGGGCGGCGATCCGCACCGGACGGTCGGGTTCCACGGACCGGACCCCCGGCTCGTCGGCGAGCGCGGCCGCCGTGGCAGCGGACATCGACGCCGCGTAGCCCTGCAGGGCGTGCCGGTAGACGTGCAGCACCACGGCGCCCATGGACGAGGCCCGCCCGACGGCCGCGTTCACCGCCGCGTCGGCGCTGCCGGCCTCGGGGGCGTCCTGGAGCGTCACGATGTACCGGCCGGTGGTCTCACCGGGGATCTGGCCGGGCTGGGCGGCCGTGCCGGTCACCGCGGCGGCCGCGGGAGCGGCGGCGAGTGCGAGGGCGAGCAGCGCAGCGCCGAAGATCTTGGGCATCCCAGACCTTTCTTGAGGAAGTCGACGGAAGCGGACCGGCTTTCGTCGGTCTCTTTCCGGAACGTCAATGTGTTTGGCGCTTACAGCTAGCAGCTCACGGGTGGCGGGACGGTCCGACATCCGGGGGGTCACCGGATTGCTGAGTGCTCGTCATCCATATAGCTGCGTCATATGCCTTGGGGTGTTCGGGCCGTGCGCCCCGCCGGGCGGCCGCCGTTGCCGCGGGCCGTCCCGCCGTCCCCCGGCCGCCTGACCGACCGGGTCCGCCGCGTGGCCGTCCGACCCCGCCCCGGCCGTGGCAAGTAGCCGCCATGGCAGGTAACCGCCAACCCTGCGCCGCCCCAACCGACTTCCCAGCCCCCACACTCTTCGCCAACGCCCGTAACCCCCCGTCACCGGGCGTACGAGGAGAGACATCCATGACCAGAGCGCCCGCGAGGAGGAGAGCCCGGCTGATCGCCGCCGGCCTCTCCCTCGCCCTGCTCCCGGCGGGACAGGCCCTCGCCGCCGAGTCACCGCAGCCCGGCACCGGGACGCACACCCCGTCCCCGGCCACCGCACGGCACACCGTCACGCTGATCACCGGGGACACGGTCACCGTCACCGACCTCGGCGCCGGCCGCAAGGCCGTCGCCGTCGAGCGGCGGGAGGGCGCCACCGGCGCCGTGCGCAGCGAGATCGTGGACGGCCGGATCACCGTCGTACCCGACGAGGCCCGCCCCTACCTGGACGCGGGCGTCCTCGACGAGCGGCTCTTCGACGTCACCGGTCTCGTCGCGCAGGGCGTCGACGGCGACCTCCCGCTGATCGTCACCTACGCCGGGGGTGCCCGCGCGGCCGCCCCGCGCGGCGGGGACGTCACCCGGGCCCTGCCCAGTGTCGGCGGTGTCGCGATGACCGCCGAACCGGGCGTCCTCTGGAGCGCCGTGACCGGCCCCGGCACCGCGGCGCGGCGCGCCTTCTCCGGCGGCATCGAGAAGATCTGGCTGGACGGCCGGGTGCGCGCCGACATGGCCGAGTCCAACGCCCAGATCGGCACCCCCGAGGCCTGGCAGGCCGGGCTCACCGGAAAGGGCGTCAGGGTCGCCGTCCTGGACACGGGCGTCGACGCGGGACACCCCGACCTCCAGGGCAGGATCTCGGCGAGCAGGTCGTTCATCGAGGGCCAGGAGGTCGCCGACAAGGACGGCCACGGGACCCACGTCACCTCCACCGTCGGCGGCAGCGGTGCCGCGTCCGACGGCCGTGAGAAGGGCGTCGCGCCCGGCGCCGACCTCGCCGTCGGCAAGGTCCTCTCCGACGAGGGCTTCGGCAGCGAGTCGCAGATCATCGCGGGCATGGAGTGGGCCGCCAAGGACATCGACGCCGCGATCGTGTCGATGAGCCTCGGTTCCCGGGAGGGGAGCGACGGCACCGACCCGATGGCCGAGGCGGTCGACACCCTCTCCGCCGAGACCGGCGCCCTGTTCGTCATCGCGGCCGGCAACTCCGGTGCCCCGGGCACCATCGGCTCGCCGGGCGCCGCGGACTCCGCGCTGACCGTCGGCGCCGTCGACTCCGAGGACCGGGCCGCCTGGTTCACCAGCCAGGGACCGCGCCACGGCGACAACGGTCTCAAGCCCGACCTCTCCGCGCCCGGCGTCGGCATCCTCGCCGCCCGCTCCCAACTGGCCCCCGGCAGCGGCCCCTACACCTCCATGGACGGCACGTCCATGGCCACCCCGCACGTCGCGGGCGTGGCGGCGCTCCTCGCCGAGCGGCACCCCGACTGGACGGGGGCGCAGCTCAAGGACGCCCTGATGTCCTCCTCGAAGCCGCTCGACGCGTCCCCGTACGCGCTCGGCGCCGGCCGGGTGGACGTACCGGCCGCGATAGGCGCCCGGATCACCGCCACCGGCTCGGCCGACCTGGGCTTCTTCGGCTGGCCGTACGACGGCAACGAGCCGGTCACCAGGACCCTCGCCTACACCAACTCCGGTGACACGCCCGTCACCCTGGACCTGGCCGTCGAGGGCGCTCCGGCCGGGGTCGCCACCCTCGCAGACTCCACCCTCACCGTTCCTGCGCACGGGACCGCGCGGACCACCGTCACCGGCGACGGGACCAAGGCCGCCGTGGGCACCAACGGCGGCCGGATCACGGCCACCGCCGCCGACGGCACGGTCGTCGCCCGTACCGCCTTCGGCCTGGTCAAGGAGGAGGAGCGGTACACCCTCACGGTCCGGGTCAAGGACCGCGACGGAACCCCGGCCGCCACCCGTCTCGGCGTGCAGCGGCTCGCCGCCGGCGAGGACCCGTTCCCCGCGGACGTCGGCGCCTCCGGCACCCTCGAACTGCGCCTGAAGCCCGGCACGTACACCGTGTCGACCTTCCTCGACGTACGCGGCAGCAAGGGCGCCGACTCGCTCGGCCTCGGCTTCCTCACCGAGCCCGAGATCACCCTCGACCGCGACCGCGAGATCACCCTCGACGGCCGCCGGCTGCGTGAGATCCGCGCCGAGGTCGACAGGCGCACCGAGACCCGCCAGCTCCTCATGGAGTTCGACCGCGACGCGAACGGGGTGTCGTACGGCGGGGCCGTGCAGGTGCCCCTGACGTACGACTCGGTCTTCGCCGCGCCCACCCGCAAGCCCGCCACCGGCACGTTCGAGTACCGGACAGTCTGGCGGCTCGGCAAGCCGCTGCTGGAGGCCGAGGCCGGCGGGACGCGGCTCGCGGACGCGACCGTGCAGTCCGGCACCACCGTCCTCGACGGCCGGCTCAAGGTCCCGGTCGTGGACGCGGGCACCGGCGACACGGCCGCCTACCGGGGCAAGGACGTGCGCGGAAAGGCCGTCGTCGTACGGCGCACGGAAGCCGTCGGGCCGGTGGAGCTCGCCCAGAACGCCCAGGACGCCGGCGCCAGGGCTCTGTTCGTCTCCGACGACGCGCCCGGCCGGCTGATGGCCTGGTTCGGCACCGCCGACTACGGGACCCGGCCGCTGCACGTGGCGACCGTGGGCTCCGCCGACGGGGCGCGCCTGCGCACGGCGGCCGCCCGCCACCAGCGGCTGGAGCTCACCGGCACCCGGTACACGCCGTATGTGTACGACCTGTCGGAGGGGCACCCGGGTGCCGTCCCGGAGGACCTCGTCTTCCGGCCCGGCAAGCGCGATCTCGCCGTCCTGGACAGCCGCTTCCACGGCACCCGGCCGGCGGACGGCGGGGAGTTCCGCTACTCGATCACCGACACGTTCCCGATCGGGTTCGGCTTCCCGGAACGGATCGCCTTCCCGGCCGAGCGCACCGACCACGTCAGCACCGGCCCCGGCCAGCGCTGGCACGAGTCGGTCACCAACGGCCCCGACGCCATCGAGCAGCGCAGCGGCACCCCCGCCCACCGCGGCGGCACGCGCACGACGCTGAACTGGTTCCGGCCGGTGTGGCACCCGTGGCTCGGCACCGGTCTCGGCTGGGGCCAGCAGCGCACCGGCAACGACCTGAGGTTCAACACGCCCGGCTGGGGCGACTCGGGCCCCGACCACACCGGCTTCGGCAACGTCTGGGGCGACGACTCGATGACCCAGTTCACCGAGGTGTACGTGGACGGGGTGCGGGTCGACCGCCGGATGAGCTCGGGCGCGTACGCCTGGGACGTCAAGCCGACCGAGCAGGAGTTCCGGGTCGTCACGGACACCACGCTGGATCCGGAGCGGTGGCGGCTGTCGACCCGCGGGCACTCCGAGTGGACCTTCCGCTCGAAGGAGACCCCGGCCGACCGCGAGACCTTCCTGCCGATGCTCAACCTCGGCTTCGACGTGGACACCGACCTGACCGGCAACGTCAGGGCCGGGCGCACGCTCGACGTCGGGATCTTCTCCGAGTACGTCAAGGGCGCCGTCGGCACGGGCAGGATCACCGGCGCGACGCTGGAGGTGTCGTACGACGACGGCGCGACCTGGCGCACGGTGCGGCTCGACCGTGAACGCGGGGCCGCCGCCGCGTGGGAGGGGGCGCTGTCGGTGCCGAGGGACGCGGAGTTCGTCTCGCTGCGGGCCTCCGCGACGGACGACCGGGGCGGCTCGGTGGAACAGGAGATCATCCGGGCGGTCGGCGTGGGATGACGCGCCGACGGCACGGGTAGGCAGGCCCGGTACGGCGAAGCGGCGCCGTACCGGGCCGTACGTGCGTGAGGGGCCCGTTGCCCGCGGAACCGGTGCGGCACCCGGCGCGGGTCCGGCGGCGGGCGGCGAACCCGGTGGGCGGTCCTGGTGGGCGCGCCGCTCGTGGGGCACTCCGTCGGGCCGCCTTCGTGGGGGCCCTTTCGCGTGGTTCGCGTGGTTCGCGTGGGCGCTGAGGGCTACGGGGCCGTCCCCGCGCCGCCGGGTCCCCGCCGCGGCAGGGACCGACCGCGTCCGGCCCGGGAGGGCTGTGAGCGGCTGGCCGGGAGGGGCCGCGGTTCAGCAGGGCGGCGGGTCCCCCGCGGGGCGGCTCGCGCGGCGGCGGGTGTCGACCGACCACATGTGGGTGCAGCCGGGGCACTGCAGATGGACCACCGGGCCCTTGTTGGAGATCAGATAGCGCCAGTGGTCCGCACAGTTGCGCCGGTCGGCGCAGGTGGCGCAGTCCCGGGCGTCGTCGCAGGCGGGGCAGGGCAGCCAGGCCCGGCGCGCGATGTCGGCCTGCGGATCAATGGGAAGGCGCACGGCCCGGGCCCCCTTCCGGAAGGACACCGGCGGCGACGAGCATGTCGTACGTCCGCTGCTGCTCCGCGTCGAGACCGGAGTAGAGCAGCGCGTACGCCGCCTCCTCGCCCTCCAGGGCGGCCACTGGGTCCCAGTCCGGCCCCAGCGCGGCCACCACCTCGGCCCGGCGGCGGGCCTCCTCGAAGGTCAGGTCGATCTCGAACGGTATGAGGTCGGGCGAACGGTCCTGGTCCATGAGCGACACTTCCGGTGGTGCTGCGGTGCGGTGGCCCGTGCGGGCGGACTGCCACGTCTACCAGAGGGCCGGCGTGCGAGGGAAGGTTTGCCTAAGTTGCTGTGATGCACCTCATGGGCCCCGCCCACCCGGTGCACCGCACGCGTTGCAGGTGGTGACGACGTCGCCCGGTCACTCGGCTCGGGCCACGATCCCCCGTACCAGCCCGAGCTCCACGAGGTCCCGCGGCCGCAGCCTGAGCTGGTCCGCCGTCGCCGGTGTCTCGGAGGGGGCGCGCTTGAGGATCGCCGCCGCGAGTTCGGGCGCGATCACCGAGAAGTAGCTGTCGGGGGTGACCCAGGTGTTGCCCGGGGCGGCCAGCGCCAGCGCCCCGCCGGAACCCCCCTCGCCGATCACCAGCGTCGTCACCGGGACGCGCACCGACGCCACCGCCGCGAAGACCTCGGCGATGGCCGCTCCCGCACCGGTCCGCTCGGCCTCGGCGTCGTTCGCGGCACCGGGCGTGTCCACGAGCGTGAGCACCGGGATCCCCAGCCGGTCGGCGAGCCGGATCAGCCGGGCCGCCGTGCGGTACCCGGCGGGCCGGGTCGCCGTCCCGGCCTGGGCGGCATAGGCCACGACCCTTCCGTCCCGCAGCCCGAAGCCGCAGATCATCCCGGGGTCCGTACCGCCGCACCGGTCGCCGTGGAGATCCGCCCGCTCGTCGAACCAGGCGTCGAGGTACGCCCCCGCACGGGGCCGGTGCGGGGCCCGTGCCCGCCGTACGGCCTCCCAGCCGGTGGCCGCCGTGCCGTACGCGCCGTCCAGCGCCAGCGGCGGGGGGACGGGGGTGCCGCCCGGTGCGGGATCCTCGGTGCCGCCCGTCAGCAGCCGCAGCCACCGGGACAGTGCCGGACGCAGCCGGTCGGCGGGGACGATCGCGTCGATCTGCCCCGCGGCCAGCTGGCCCTCGGCGGTGTAGGCCGAGGGGTCCGCGTCCGGCGGCCTGACCCTGGACCCTGCGAACCCGACCTGCGCCCCCGGGAGCGCGAGGACCACGTCCGCGCCCGCGCCGAGCGTGGCCCAGCCGCCGCCGGTGGTGGGGTCGCGCACCACCGCGAGCTGCGGCAGCCCGGCCGCGCGCGTCAGTGCCGAGGCCCGCGCCACCCGCTGGAGCTGGGTGAGGGCGATCATGCCCTCCTGCATCCTGCTGCCGCCCGTCGCGATCAGCGACACCAGGGGCAGTCGCTCGGCGCGGGCGTGGGAGTACGCCTCCTCCAGCAGGTCCCCGGTCCGCCGGCCCAGCGATCCGCCGAGGAACCGGAACTCGAACGACACGAGTACCGCGCGCCGGCCCCCGATGTCCGCCGTCCCCCAGACCACGGACTCCCTCTCACCGGTCCGCGCCGCGGCCCGCGCCCGCGACTCCGCGTAGCCGGCCCACCCGAGCGGCCCGTCGCCGGACGGGTCCTCGGTGGCCGTCGGCGGCCGCACCTCGAGGACGTCGGTGACCAGGGCCGCCGCCTCGCGCGCCGTCAGACGGTCAGCCACGGGTGAGAGCCCGCTTCATGATCTTGCCCATGTCGTTGCGGGGGAGCACGTCGAGGAAACGGACCGTGCGCGGGCGCTTGTGCGGGGCGAGCTGGGACGCGACGTGGTCCGCCAGCTCCTCCCCGGACGGCGGGCTGGCCGGATCGGCGGGCACCACCCACGCCACCACCCGCTCGCCCAGGTCGTCGTCCGGTTCGCCGGTCACCGCGGCCTCCCGCACCTGCGGGTGCTCCAGCAGCGCGTTCTCGATCTCGCCGGCGCCGATCTTGTACCCGCCGCTCTTGATCAGGTCCGTCGCCCTGCGGCCCACGATCCGGACCTGCCCGTCCGGGGACCGGACCGCCATGTCGCCCGTGCGGAACCAGTCGCCGTCGAACGCGGCCGCGGTCGCGTCCGGCCGGTTCAGATAGCCGGTGAACAGGTTCGGGCCCCGGACCTGGATCTCGCCGACCGTCTCACCGTCCGGGTCGGTGATCTCCGTCCCGTCCTCCTCCACCAGACGCAGCCCCACGCCCGGCAGCGGAAGGCCCACCGATCCGGGGCACGGCTCGCCGTCCGCGCGGACGCTCGTGTTCATCAGCGTCTCGGTCATCCCGTAGCGCTCGACCACCCGCCGTCCCGTCGCCGCGAAGAGCCGCTCGTGGTCGTGGACGGGCAGCGCCGCCGAGCCGGACACCAGCAGCCGCGCGCCCGCGAGGGACTTCGTCAGCTCCGGGTCGTCCCCCACCGCCTCCGCCAGCCGGTGGTACATCGTCGGCACCCCGAACAGCATCGTCCCTCCGGCGCCGAGCTCCCGACGCACGCCCTCGGCCGAGAACCTCCCCAGGTGCCGCATCGCGCCGCCCCGCCGCAGCGGACCGAGGACGCCCAGGACCAGCCCGTGCACATGGAACAGCGGCAGCGCGTGGACGAGGACGTCGTCGCCGGTCCACGCCCATGCGTCCGCCAGCGCGTCCAGCGTGGCCGCGATGGCCCGGCGGGGCAGCACCGCGCCCTTCGGCGGGCCGGTGGTCCCCGAGGTGTAGACGATCAGCGCCGGTGTCTCCCGGTCCGGCTCGGGGGGCAGGGGGCGGACGCCGGCCGCCGGCCCGCTCCCGGACTCCGGCACCGGGACGTCGATCCGCTCCACACCGGCCAGCACGGGCGGCAGTTCGTCGTCCGGGCCGGCCAGCACGAGCCGCGGCGCGCTGTCCCCGACGACATGGGCCAGCTCCCGCCCGCCCGTACGCGGGTTGAGCGGTACGGCGGGCACCCCGGCGAGCAGCGCGGCCACCACGCCGACGGCCGTCTCCGGCGTGGGCGTGGCCCAGACGGCGACCCGGCCCGCCCCCGCGATCCGCTCCGCGGCCGCCCCGGCGGCGGAGGCCAGCGCGCCGTACGTCAGTGCCCGGTCGCCGAAGCGGAGCGCGGGCCGGTGCCGTACGCCGGCGGAGGTGCCGTCCGCGGCGGCCGCCAGGGCCGGGAAGAGAGCACTCACGGGTCGTCCTCCTCAAGTCGCTTCCGCACGGGGCGCGTCGTGGGCGTGCGCGGGCCCCACCATTCTCCCCGCCCTGACGTACTCGTGCGGTACGAACGCCCGGGCCGGCGGCGGTGCGGCGCGCCCGGGTGCCAGGTCAGAGGGGCGTCTCCCACACCACCGTCGTACCGCTCCCGGCGACGGAACCCTCGCCCCCGGCGGCACCGCGCGGGGCCGAGTCGTCCGGGGCGGTGGCGTCGGCGGCCGAGTCGTCCGGAGCCCTGCCGTTCGCGGCCGCGTCGCCCGGGGCGGTGGCGTCGGGGAGCGCGTCGTCCGTGACCGTGAGGCGCAGGGCGCGGCGGCCGTCCGGGAGGGTCGCCGTGGCGTCGACCTCGACGTCCACCGCCGTGAGCCCCTGCCGCCGGCGCGCCGCGGCGAGCGCGGCGCGCAGCGCCGTGAGGAGCGCGTCACCGCGCTCCTCGTCCACGAGCGCGTCCACCGGCCCGGCGAAGTGCACCGAGGGCCGGAAGCCGAGCGGGCCCGCCGCTCCGTCCGTCTCCCGCAGCACCCGGCCCCGGAAGGACGCCGAGGCGTCGGCCGGGGGCTGCTGGAGGGCGAAGATCGCGGTGCGGACCTCCTGGATGGTGGAGTCCAGTTCGTCGATGGCCCGCCCGAGCAACTCTCCCTCCGGCGAGGACGGGTCGGCCGCCCGCCGCCGCGTGGACTCCAGCATCATCTCGGTGGCGAACAGCCGCTGGACGACGAGGTCGTGCAGATCCCGGGCGATCCGGTCGCGGTCCTCGTACACGGCCAGCTGCTCCCGGTTGTGCCGGGTGTCAGCGAGGACCAGCGCCATCGCGGCCTGGGAGGCGAACTGCGAGGCCAGCAGCCGGTCGACCGCCGTGTACGGACGCCCGCCGCGCCGCCGCGGCAGGGCGAGCGTGCCGATCAGCCGGCCGCAGCTCTGCAGCGGCAGCATCATCGACGGACCGAACCGGTGCCGTACGGGCGTCGTCATGCGCGGGTCCGTGGCGGAGTCCTCGATGAAGACCGGTTCCCCGCCGAGGAGTTGGACGAGCACCTCCGAACCGGGCTCGATGGTGGTGCCGATCAGGTCGCCGGGGTCGTCGGGCGTCGAGGCCGCGACGATCTCCATGCCGCCCGCGGAGGTGGGCTGGAGGACGACTCCGGCATCGGCGTCCGCGAGCACCCGGGCCCGCTCGGCGACGGTCATGAGCGCGTCCGCCGTGGCCTCGCCCGTGAGCAGCGCGTTGGTCACGGCCGCGGCCCCCTCGATCCAGCGCTCCCGCTGACGGGCCGTCTCGTACAGCCGGGCGTTGCCGATGGCGATGCCGGCCTGTGCGCCGAGGACCCGCAGGAGCGCCAGGTCCTCGTCGGTGAAGGCGCCCGTGTGCTTCTCCGCGAGATAGAGGTTCCCGAACACCTCCGTGTGCACGCGGATCGGTACGCCCAGGAAGGACGCCGTCGCCGGATGTCCCTCCGGCACCCCGGTCGAGCGCGGGTCGGCGCCGACGTCGTCGACGCGGAGGGGCCGGGGGTTCTCGAGGAGGGCGCGGACGAGACCGGCGTGGCCGCCGGGGAGGCGCCCGATCCGCTCCCGTTCGGCATCGCCCAGCCCCGAGGTGTACAGCTCGGTGATCGTGTCGCGTTCCGGGTCCACGACGCCGAGTGCCCCGTAGCGGGCCCCGGTCAACTCCGCGGCGGAGTCGACGAGATGCTGGAGCGTGGCCCGCAGATCGAGGTCCGTGCCGACGCCGAGCACCGCCTCCAGCAGCGCCGGCAGCCGCGCGGACACGGGGCCGTGCGGCTCCGGGGCCCCGGGGCCGACCGGCGTGGTGCCGTCCGGTACGGGGCCGTCCGACCCGGAGCCGTCCGGTACGGAGCCGTCCGGTACGGGGCCGTCCGACGGGGGGCCGTCCCGTTCCGAGTCGTCCGGCGCGGGGCCCTCCGATGACGTACCGGCAGGCGGCATCCGCGGTCCCGGGCCCGGTTCAGGCGGTGAGCGGGGAGAGGACCATCGAGGTGATGTTGCCCTCCAGCATCTCCCCGAGCCCCAGCACCGCGCACACGTCGGGCCGTTCGGCGATGAGGACCGGCATCCCGGTCGCGTCGCGCAGCATCTGGTCGAACCCGGGCAGCAGCGCGCTGCCGCCGACCATCATGATCCCGCGGTCGGCGAGATCGGCGACGAGGTCCGGCGGGCAGTCGCGCAGGATCCTTCCGATGCCGTCCAGCACCGCGGTCAACGGGGTGTGGATCGCGTCCCGCACCGCGGCGGTGTCGACCCGCACGGACCGCGCCAGCCCGGTCGCCACGTCCCGCCCGTGGATCTCGGTGGTGGAGGGGCCCTGGAGGGTGAGGCCGTTCTCGCTGAGGGCGATCTGGAGGGGACGTACGGACTGGCTGGGCAGCATCAGTTCGTGCTGGTGGCGCAGGTGCTGGATGACGGCGTGGTCGACGGCCTCGCCGCCGATCGGGATCCGGGCCGCGGTGACGATGGAACCGAGGGAGAGGACGGCGACCTGGGTGGTGGCCGCGCCGCACATCATGATCATCGTGGCGGTCGGCTGCTCCACCGGGAGACCGCAGCCGACGGCCGCGGCGATCAGCGTGTCGACCAGCTCGACCCGCCGCGCACCCAGTCCGACGAGCGTCTCCACGGTGGCCCGCTGGGCGAGCGGATCGGCCTCGTGCGGGGTGCAGGCGGCGGCGCGCAGCCGCGGCTTGCGGCGCAGCTGCCTGCGCAGCTTCTCGCCGAGCAGATGGCGCAGCATGCGCTGGGCCATGTCGATGTCGACGACGGTGCCGCCGGAGACGGGACGCATCACCCGGATGTAGTCCGGGGTGCGGCCGGTCATCTGCTCGGCGAACTCGCCGACGGCGATGAGAGCGCCGTTGCGGATGTTGACGGCGGCGACGCTGGGCTGGTCGACGACCAGTCCGGCGCCCTTCACATAGACCCGGGTCCGCGCGGCACCCAGGTCGACGGCGACATGGCAGCGGCGCAACTGCTCAAGACTGACGGTCATGGCAGGTCCTCCCGAGACGTTTCCCTCCTCGCATCCTGCGATCGCCCGGCGTGGGACGCGCGCTGGGCTGAGCCGGTCGGGGGGTGCGCTCCGCGGAGGGCGCCGGGGCCGGACGGGCCCGGGGCGTGACGTCGCATCAGGAGTCGTACGCGACGCGTTGCAGCAGGCCCCAGGTGAATTCCGCCACGCACGACCGCCCGTCGGGCACGCCGAACGCGAGCCGCCAGCGGGTGGGGGCCGTGCCCTCCATCGGCCGTACCGGGGCGAAGGCCGCGGCGACCTCGTCGACCGTGCAGCTCCACGGGCGCAGGTCGTCCGCCGTGCGCAGCTCGGGCCCGGGGGCACCCGGCGCCCGTACGAGCCATTCGTTCCAGACCGCCCCGTCCGGCCCGGCCAGCACCTCGAACCGCAGGTCCGGCCACAGGGGCACGCGCCACGCCAGCGCGTCGCACTCCAGGTCGCCCATCCTGCGGCGGGCCGTCGCCTCGGGCTCACCGAGCACGGAACGGTACCGGGAGAGAGCCCCGCGGGCGCGCGGGGAGCGGACGATCGCCTGCCAGCGGCGGTTCGCCTCCCGCATCTCGGCGGCCGAGGCGCCCAGCTCACGGCGCGCCTCCTCGACGAGCTCCGGCTGGTGGTCGGCCATCCGGCGGAGCAGGACGAGCTGGAACGCGCGGGGCCCGAAGGTGTTCATGCCCTCATCGTGCCCGTATGGACCGGTCCGTGAAGGGGGTCTGGCCAGCCGACGTACCGAGGAACTGCGGATTCCACACAGGATCCTCACAGTCACGCCTACCTCAGGCGTCACATCGCTGCATACGCTCCGGGGGCCATGGACTACTGCCACCAGTGCCGCCGACACCTCAACGGGGCCTTGGCGTGCGCCGGATGCGGTACCCCCGCCGAGGAGCTGCGCCACTTCCGACCCGCCTCCGCCGCGACGGAGAGCGACGTCGTCGTCGAACTGGGTGGCGCGCACGGTGGCGAGGACCGGGCGACCGCCGGCCGTCGGCGTTCCGGTGGTCAGGGCCGCCGCGCCCGCAAGGCCGCCGGCACCCGCAGGGCGCGCCGCAAGCGCGGGCGGAAGGTGCTCATAGGGGCGCTCGGGCTGGCACTCGCCGCGGGCGCGCTGAGCCTGGCGGAACTGGCCCGGGAGTCCTCGCGCGGCGGTGACGACACGGCCGTCGAGGTGCGTGAGCAGGAGTCCCTGGAGGTCGACGACATACCCGAGCCGACCGGCAGCGCGGAGCCGCCGCCGGGGCCGAGCGCGGTGAGCGAGCCGCCCACGACGTCGTCCGCCACGGCCAGGCCGACCGGGTCGGTGGGGCGCGGGAGCCCCAGGCCGACGGTGGGGGCGTCCGCGCCGCAGGAGGATCCGGCGGAGTCGGATCCGGCCGTGTCCGATCCGCGTGACGACGGCGCCCCGTCCCCGACCGGCGACCCGTCGACGCAGCCCTCGCAGTCGTCCTCGCCCCCGCAGGCGCCGCCCCCGCCCCCCGCGGAGCCGACGCCCTCTCCGTCGCCGACGGAGACCTGCTGGCTCATCTTCTGGTGCTCGTAGCCCGCTGAGTCCGTCCGGTACCGCGCCGCTCAGGGGCGCGCCTACGCGCCCGCGCCGCCGTCGCCCAGCATCCGCTTCAGCAGATCCCGCAGCGTTCCGCGCTCCTCCGCCGACAACTCCGCCAGCGGCTCACGGGCGAAGTGCAGGGCGTCACGGAGTTCGCGGGCCGTCCGGCGGCCCTCCTCCGTGGCCGCGGCTATCTTCACCCGGCGGTCGGCCGGGTCCGGCCGCCGTTCCACCAGGCCGCGCGCCTCCAGCCGGTCGATGATCCCCGTGACGTTCGACGGCTCGCACTTCAGCTTCCGGGCGATCCGGCGCATGGCGGTGGGCTCCATGGACAGCAGCCCGAGGACCCTGGCCTGCGCGCCGGTGAGGTGGTAGCGGGCCGCGACCTCCTCGTACTCGTCGTGGTACCGCGCCACGACGGTGCCGATGAGATCGACGACCTCGAGGGTCAGCGGGTCTGTGCGCGTGGTGGCCATGCCGTCAGCATACCCAGATACTTGACAACATGAAATATTCAGTCGCATGGTTGTTTCAGAACATGAAGCATTTCTAGGAGGCCCGCACCATGCCCGCACTTCCCGCGACCAGCCGCGAATGGCACCTCGTCTCCCGCCCCCACGGCTGGCCCGAGCCGGAGAACGTCGCCCTGCGTGAGGCCCCGGTGACCGAACCGGGCGAGGGGCGGATCCTCGTCCGCAACCTCCACTTCTCCGTCGACCCGTACATGCGCGGCCGCATGAACGACGTGAAGTCGTACGTACCGCCGTTCCAGCTCGACCAGCCCATGGAGGGCGGCGCTGTCGGCGAGGTCGTCGCGTCGAACGCGGACGGCTTCGCGGTCGGTGACCACGTCCTGCACGGCCTCGGCTGGCGCGAGTACGCGGACGTGGAGGCCAGGCACGCCGTCAAGGTCGACGCCTCCGTCGCCCCGCTCTCCGCCTACCTCGGCGTGCTCGGCATGCCGGGGCTCACCGCCTACGCCGGCCTGTTCGAGGTCGCCTCGTTCAAGGAGGGCGACGCGGTCTTCGTCTCGGGTGCCGCCGGTGCGGTCGGCAGCCTGGTGGGCCAGATGGCGAAGCTGAAGGGCGCGTCGCGCGTCATCGGCTCGGCCGGTTCCGACGAGAAGGTCAAGCTCCTCGTCGAGGAGTACGGCTTCGACGCCGCCTTCAACTACAAGAAGGGCCCCGTCGCCGAGCAGCTGAAGGAGGCGGCCCCCGACGGCATCGACGTCTACTTCGACAACGTCGGCGGGGAGCACCTGGAGGCCGCGATCTCCTCGCTCAACGTCCACGGCCGCGTCACCATCTGCGGAATGATCGCCCAGTACAACGCGACCGAGCCCACCCCCGGCCCGCGCAACCTCGCCCTGGTCATCGGCAAGCGCCTGCGCCTGCAGGGCATGCTCGTCAACGACCACCGCGGGCTCCAGGGCCAGTTCGTCCAGGAGGTCGCCGGCTGGCTGGGCTCGGGCGAGCTGAAGTACGACGAGACGGTCGTCGAGGGCATCGAGAACGGCTTCGACGCGTTCCTCGGCCTGCTGCGCGGCCAGAACACCGGCAAGATGATCGTCTCGCTGACCCGCTAGGCTCGGCCCAGCCGTCGCGGTCGTGGGCGCGAGCCGCGGCGAACGACAGAAGGAACCAGACCCATGTCGATCCAGCAGTCCGACGTCCTGTACACCGCCGTCGCCACGGCGGAGAACGGCCGTGACGGCCGTGTCGCCACCGACGACGGCAACCTCGACGTCGTCGTCAACCCGCCCAAGGAGATGGGCGGTTCCGGCGCCGGTACGAACCCGGAGCAGCTCTTCGCCGCCGGCTACAGCGCCTGCTTCCAGGGCGCGCTCGGCGTCGTCGCCCGCCAGGGGAACGCCGACATCTCCGGCTCGACGGTCACCGCCGAGGTCGGCATCGGCAGGAACGACGAGGGCTTCGGCATCGTCGTGAAGATCTCCGCGGCCATCCCGAACGTGGACGCCGCGACCGCCCGCGAGCTGGTCGAGAAGGCCCACCAGGTGTGCCCGTACTCCAAGGCCACCCGGGGCAACATCACGGTCGAGCTCGCGGTCTGACCCACCCGCGCCGGGTCCGCCCGTGGCGCGACCGAGCACGCGACGAGGGCCGCACCCCTGGGGTGCGGCCCTCGTCGCATCACGGCCCGCGTCACCGGCCCGCGCCTCCCGCCGCCCGTGACGGGCCCGCGGCGCCCGCCCACGTCCCCCGTGCCGGCCCGGGGCCGGCCGTGTGTCGAGCGCGATCCGCCGCGCCCCGAGCCGCCCGGCCGGGTACTCCAGGGCCGTGAGCGCGGGCCGCGCCGGCGCCCGTCGCCGGTCCGGCGTCGCCCCGCCGTGTCTCCGCTGCCCGCCACGGACCCCGACGGCACCCGGCGCCCCACCGGCCCGCACGCGATCCGATCCGATCCGATCCGCTCAGCGCAGCAGCAGCGCCCGGCCGACCTGTGCGAACACGCCCTTCGGGTGGTCGCGGAACAGCGGCTCGGTGCCGAACAGCACCACCGGACCGCCGTGCGCCGACGCCCCGCTGACGACCGACGCCCTGCCGGCCGCGTCCCGCGGGCCGCCCCCACCGTCCGCCCCCGCCCGCCAGTGGCCCGACACCAGCGGGTCGCCGGAGGCGAAGAACTGCTCGGCGCGCACGCCCCGGCCGAGGTCGGCGAACCACAGCGGCGAGTAGACGAACGTGTGCCGCGGGGTGCCCGCGGTGATCCGGCCCGCGTTGGCCACCCGTACGACACCGTTGGCGTCCCCGTTGCCCTCCACCGCACGGACCGGCAGCAGACCGGCGGAGGCGTTGAAGGCGGCACCCGCCGCGCCGGACGCGACCACCGCCGTACCCCGCCGGGCGAGGAAGCCGTCGAGGGCGTCCCGCGCCGCCGGGGTCAGCTTCGCGCGGTCCAGGCCCGAGGACACGAACAGCGCGTCCGCCGACGACCAGTCGAAGCCCGCGTCGAGCACCGCGTTCGACACCGGCACCACGTCGAAGCCCATCTCGCGCAGTGCGAACAGCTCCCCGGCGCTCACCGCCGCGGCCACCCTCGTACGCCTCAGCGGCACGGAACTCCGCTCGGCGGTCGCCAGGAACTCCACCCCGTACCGCGTCGCCAGTGACCTCGCCTCCGTCCGGGCCGAGCCCGGCACCAGCGCCGCACCGTCGGCCGCCCGGCGTACCGGGACGCCCCGGGCCAGCAGGGAGTTGACCGCCGCCAGCTCCCTCGGGTCGTCGAGCCGCAGCCGCAGATCGCCGCGGTGCGCCACGGAACCCGTCGGCGCGGCGGCCCGCACCGGCCGGCTGTCCACCCTGAGGGCGCCCCCGGTCACCTCGACCACGCTCGCGCCCCACAGCAGCCCGAGACTCCAGCCCGAGATGTCGTACATCGTGGAGACGTCGGCGCTGATGTCCCGGCCGTCGGCGAGGATCACGTTCGCGAGGCCCCGCTTGGGCTGGTGCATGTCGACCAGGTACGTACCGGCCGGGTACGTGCGGCCCGCCGCCCGGAACGGCGAGCGCGCCCGCTCCACCCGCACGTCGTTGGCGACCAGGTGGTCCACGAGCCGCGCCGCCGCCGTCGCGCTGCGCTGCCGGGCACCCGCCGGAATGACGTACGCCCGGGGGAACGTCGTCGTGTAGACGTCCTCCGGGCCGATCCCCGGCACGCCCGGCACGGTCGCCTCCGACACCGGCCGCTGCGCCTCACCCGCCGCGCCGCGCCGGAACGTCTCGATCTGGTCGGCGATCACGGACGCCCGGTGGGTGTGCGTCCAGTCGAGTGCGGCGCGCATCGCCGCACCCGCGATGTCCGTGTTGATCGCGGCCCGGCGGCGCAGCTCGGCGACGGGCAGGGTGTCGTACGCCCGGTTGTTGACCGCCAGCGGGAACTCGATGGTGTGCGCGGCCACGGCGCCGTGGAAGGGCATGTACTGCGGGGTGAAGATCGGCGGCCAGTCGTCCCACCCCTCCTGCTGGTCGCGGAAGGGGATGACGGCCGGTTCGACACCGTCCTTCTCCGGGGTGCGGCCGAGGCCGTTGACGGCCTTCTCCATGCCCAGCGCATTGGCGTAGGCGTTCTTCAGGAACAGGTCGTACTCGTAGTTCTCCCCGTGCGGCGGGGTCGTCGGCTCGATCAGCGTGCCGTTGACGTAGCCGTGGAGGTCGAGCATCACCGCGGGCTGCTTGTCGACGGCGATCCGGCGCATCGCGCGGGTCTCCGGCTGGGAGGCGGTGATGAAGTCCCGGTTGAGGTCGAAGCCGTTGCCGTTGGCGCGCGTGCCGGCGATCCGGCCGTCCGGGTTGGCGGTGACGTTGATGTGGATCCGGTTCCTCGCGAGCAGGGAGGCGGTCCGCGCGTCCTTCGCCCGCGCCAGTTCCTCGACGAGCTCCAGCGCGGCGTCGGTGCCCTCCCACTCGTTGCCGTGGATGTTGTTGTTGAAGAAGACCGGGGTCTTGTACGCGGTCCTGATGCGGCGGTCCCGCGCGGCCACGGCGGGCCGGTTCTCGATGAGCTCGCGCATCCGCTCCTGGTCACGCGCCTGCTTGGCGGTCTCCGGAGCGGTGACGGTCACCAGGTACAGCTCGTGGCCGCCCGCCGAGCGCCCCGCGATCTCCACGCTGACCCGGTCGCCCAGCCCCTGCAGGGCGTTCAGCCGGGGCGCCAGCGCGTGGTACGGGGCCAGCCCCAGCTTGACCGACTTGTCCGCGGGGTTCACCGGCGGGGGAGCGAGCACCGTCCGCCGGGGATAGCCGCCGTCCTTGCGCAGGCCCGGCTCCGCGACCTCGAGGGCCCGCAGCGCACCCGTTCCGACCGGGGTGGCGTCCCGTCCGGTGTCCCGGCCCGCGCCTTCGCGTACATGGTGCGGGCCGTCGGGCCCCGGGGCGGCGGCCGCCGGGCCGGGGGCGAGGAGCAGCGCGCCCGTCACGGCGACGGCGGCGGCTCCCGCGGTGGCGGCCAGAAGGGATCTGGGCATGCCCATGCGTACGGACCTCCGGTGGGTCGGAAGCGTTCGGTACGCAGGGTCTACCTGTTCAACTCCGGAAGGACAAGAGGGACTTGAGTGGCGAACGGGGGACGCCTGCCGCGTCGGACGGGGCATGCCCGCCGCCGGACGGTGGACGCCTGCCGAGGCGGCGCCCGCGGCGGGCGCCGCCTCGGCGGACTGCCGTCCACAGGGTCCCGGCCTTCGTCCACAGGCCCGTGACCGGCGGTTCCGCACCCCGTATAGGGTGTGGCGCATGCGTGATCTGGGTGCGGGCTTCGGCTACTTGGTGAAGGGGCAGCAGTGGGTCGGCCGCCACGGCCGGTGGTTCGGCTTCGGGCTGCTGCCCGGGCTGATCACCCTGGTGCTGTACGCCGGAGCCCTCGTCGGGCTCGCCTACGGCGCCGACGACCTCGTGGGCTGGGCCACCCCCTTCGCGTCGGACTGGTCGTCGCCGTGGCAGGGGCTGTTCCGCGGCTTCCTCACGGCGCTGGTGTGGGTCTTCGGCCTCTTCCTCGCCGTGATCACGTTCACCGCCGTGACGCTGCTGGTGGGGCAGCCGTTCTACGAGTCGCTCTCCGAGGCCGTCGACCGCGCCGAGGGCGGTGAGGTCCCGCGGTCCGGGCTGCCGCTCTGGCGCGAGCTGTGGATCTCCGCACGGGACAGCCTGCGGATCGTGATCCGTGTCGCGCTCTACGGGGTGCTGCTCTTCGCGCTCGGGTTCGTTCCCGTCGTCGGCCAGACCGTCGTCCCCGTGCTCGGCTTCTGCGTCACCGGCTTCTTCCTCGCCGAGGAGCTCACCGCCGTGGCCCTCCAGCGGCGGCGCGTCGAGTTCAGGGAGCGCCTCGCGCTGCTGCGCGGCCGCCGCATGCTGACCCTCGGCTTCGGCGTTCCGCTGGCGCTGGCCTTCCTCGTCCCGTTCGTCGCGGTGCTGCTGATGCCGGGCGCCGTCGCGGGCGCCACGCTGCTGGTGCGCGACCTGACGGAGGACGGGGAGGCGGAGGAGTCCGGCGACCGGACCCCGGACCGGCACCCGTACGCCGCGCCGGACCCGCACGCCCACCCGCAGCCGGGGCAGGACCCGCACGCGAGCCGCGACCAGGGCCGGCCCTCGGCGCCCTACGGCTTCGGCAAGGACGAGGCCCGCTCCTAGGGCGTGTTGCGGGCGCGATCGCCGGTTCGGGGCCGACGTCGCGGCTGCCCCGAAGTCGCGAAGACCAGCCCCGGAGCGCGGGTGCCGAGGCGTGTCCTGCACGGGCCCACCGCCACCCGAGACGGCACCCACCCGTCCCCTCACGGTCGTCACGGGCGAGGCGGCCGTCCGGACGAGCGGGCGAAGCGGCGGCAGGCCGCCGGTGCCGCGAGCGCGGCGCGGTTGACTGCCGCGGCGGTGCCGGTTGCCCGGCACGCGTCCCGGCCCGGCGCCGGCCGCGTGCCGCCCGGCGCGTCCCACAGCCGGGGCCGGCGGCGAGCAGCCCGGTTCGTACCCGGTGACCGCCGGCCCTCCGGCGACGGTCGGCCGCGCCCCGCGCGAGGCAGCCCCGTGGACCAGCCGGGCATGGCAGGGACTCGGCCGGGACGTCACCCGGTGCCGCGACGAACGGGGCCGCTGAAGACGATCAGGCGTCCTTCGTCGCCGGTGCGGCTCAGCGGCGGGCCGCCGCCGCCACCGCCACGATGGCCCGTACCTGGGCGATGATGTCCAGCCGGTTCCGTACGAACCCGGGGTCGGTCACGCTGCCCGTCGCCGGATCCGTGTTGCCCGCCCCGAACTCGAGCACCGGGGTGTGCACATGGCCGCCCGGCAGGGTGTCGCGCAGCCCGAGGCGGTCGCGCAGCAGCGTGGCCCGGTAGGCGATCTCGTTGGACAGGTAGTTCCCGCCGCCTCCCGCGCGGGCCGTGGACCCGGGGGTGGGGCCGTCGGGGCGGACCACCTGGTCGGTACCGCCCGCGGGTATCTCGGTGACGGACGTGTTGTCGTACACCGGGAAGCGTCCGGTCTCCGCGGAGACGACGGCCGCATACGGCAGGGTCGTCGACGTCCACTGCGGCTGTGCGGAGCTCTCGGCCACCGGCACGGTCTCCGTGCGCGAGACGTTCTCGTTGTCCGGGAAGCCGCCGCGCCAGGCGCCGTTGGTGCGTTCGATGTCGAAGCGCCCGACCCGGCCCTGGCTCACGGTCGTGAACAGGTCCGCCTCGGGCAGCCGCCGGCGCAGGGTCTCCTCGACGGTGCCGGCGGCGAAGTCCGCCCAGCGCACCGGGAAGACCGCCGTCTCGATCCGGGCCAGGCCGCCGTCCGGGGTCCGCAGCCAGGTGCCGTCGAGGGCGAGCGCCGTCGCCCCGCTCGGGTTGCTGATCCTGATGTCGCGGTCCAGGGTGAACGGGTCGAAGCCGGTCAGCACGATCCGCTTGAAGCCCTTGCCGCCGGTCCTCCCCCCTCCCGGGAAGTCCATGGTGTCCTGGCCGCGGGAGGTCCGCTCCAGCTCAGCGAGCAGCCGCTCCCGAGCCTCGGGGGCCAGGGCGAACCCCGGTTCCCAGGAGCGCAGTTCCCGGGTCATGGCGAGCCGCGCCCAGTACAGCGGGCGGTCGTCGTCGCGGCTGAGGTCCCCGCGTACGGGACCCCGGCCCTGCGCCCGGTCCACGGCCCGCCGCCACAGCGCCGAACCCTGCCGGTCCACGACCCGGCGGGCCTCGGCGTGGGAGTCCGCCGACCGCAACGCCCTGGCGAAACCGCCCGCCACGGAGTCGAATCCACTGCGCCGCAGGATCTCCTGCGGTACGGCCCGGTCCAGCCGCTGCTCCTCCACGGTCGCCGCGGCCGCGGCGGGAGCCGCGCCCGTCGCCGGTTCGCCCGCGTTCGCCGGGGCTCCACCGGCCATCGTGCCCACCACCGCCGTCACGACCAGCAACCCGAGTGTCCGCCGCACACCGCATCCCTCCGCCGAAACCGTTCTTCCGAAGTGGCCAGTATGGAAAAGGAGTTGGTGCCGTGACCAGAGGGGAAGCCGGTGAGGGCCGGGCCACGGGCGGGAGCCGCACGCGCAGGGGCTCCGCCCGACCGCGACACATGTCACGTGGACCGGGGCGGTTCGGCGCGCCTGCGCGACTCATGACGGGGAAGCAGCATCCTGGAGGTTCGTCCCCGGTGCCCACGCGGTCCGGTGCGCCGGCCGCCCGAAGGGTGCGCGCACCGCGATCGGTGACCCTCCGGGGCCCCGGTCCCCCCGGGGCGGTCCCTGACAGCCGCCCCGGGGTCCGCCCCCGGGTCGCGGTCTACTCCGGCGGCCGCGCCGCGGTGATGTTCCGGTAGGCGATCTCCGCCAGCCGGCTCTGGCCGTTCCTGCTCGGGTGGAACCAGTCCCAGGGGCTCAGCTGCTCGCCGGTGAAGCGGTAGTCGAAGACGGCGTCACCGTCGTACCGGCAGCGCAGATCCTTCGCACAGACGTCCCGCAGCGCCCGGTTGTAGGCGACGACACGGTCGTGCACGAGCGCCCTGCGCTCCTGGGCCGCCGGCCCCAGGTCGTCCGCGTCCCCCAGCATCGAGGCGCAGATGCCGAGCTTCCAGATCTGCTTGCCGAGCGGATTGCCGCGCCCGGTCGACCACAGCCGCTTCAGGTCGGGCACGCTCGACACGTACACGTGCGCCCTGGGCGCCGTGCTGCGCAGCGAGCGCATCGCGGCCGTGAACGACTCGGTGAACTCCGCGACCGGTGTCATCTGCGCGGGTGTGTCCCGGCAGGCGTCGTTGGCCCCCACCATCACCGTCACCAACTCGGGCCTGCGGTCCGCCGCCGCCGTCATCTGCGCGGGCAGATCGGCCATCCGCGCCCCGGACCGCGCATGGTTCCAGGCGCGCCGGGGGGCGGCCGCCGTCCCCAGCAGCCGCAGGGCGAGACTGCGCACGGCGGTGTCGGTACCGGTCGCCCAGGACACCTCGGGGCAGTCCGCGAACAGCGAGCAGGCGTCGAAGCCGCGGGTGATGGAGTCGCCGACGGCGGCCAGCGAGCCGGGGGCGCGGTCCCAGACGCGCGTCGGGGAGGGCTGCGGGCGCTTCACGGGCCCGCGGTCGGCTCCGGGGGGCGCGTCGCATCCGACCGGTCCGGCCGTGATCGCCAGGGCCGCCGCGACGGCACCGGCGACGGCGCGCCGCCGGCTACGCCGGATTTCACGCATCTGCCCTCCCCCAAGGCGTCCTGGCGGGTGAATGCTTGGTGCGTACGGGGCCCGGGAGGGGCGGTACGACACACCTGGGCCCCCGACGCACGGTAGCTTTGCCCACGTCGAACCAGAGGCACTTGGCTCGCCGGCTCCAGTAAATTACATCACGTCATATGCTGTCCGCTTTTTGCCGTTTGCGGGGATTCGTACTTGATGTTGTTTACTGAGGCCGCTGGGAAGGTGATCCTCGTCCCACACTGGAGGTCCCGGTGACGACACGCGGCGTTCTCTATGTCCACTCCGCACCACGCGCCCTGTGCCCGCACGTCGAATGGGCGGTCGCGGGCGTGCTCGGCGTACGGGTCCAGCTCGACTGGATCCGCCAGCCCGCGTCCCCCGGCACCTGGAGAGCCGAGTTCTCCTGGCAGGGCGAGAGCGGGACGGCTTCCAAGCTGGCGTCGGCACTGCGCGGCTGGCAGTTGCTCCGCTTCGAGGTGACCGCGGAGCCCTGCGCCACCGCCGAGGGGGAGCGCTACAGCGCCACGCCCGACCTCGGCATCTTCCACGCCGTCACCGGCATCCACGGCGACATCCTCATCCCCGAGGACCGCCTCCGCGCGGCCCTCGCGCGCTCGACCCAGGGTGAGACCGAGCTCGAGGCGGAGATCTCCAAGCTGCTGGGCAAGCCCTGGGACGACGAGCTCGAACCGTTCCGGTACGCGGGCGAGGGTGCCCCGGTCCGCTGGCTCCACCAGGTGGTCTGACCCACCGGCACCATCCCGGGCGGCCGTCGCGCCGCCCGGTCCTGTGTTCTGCCCGGGCCACTGTGCCCCGCACGCCCGGGCGCTCGTGCCCGTCCCGCCGCCCGTGAGCCGTCCGGGTTCCCCGGCCGGTTCAGCGCTTCCCCCGTCGCCCGTTCCTGCCGGTCCGGCTCAGTGAGCAGCCGGCGCAGCAGCGACCGCGCCGCGGCGACCTCCTCGTCCGGCACGTCCGCGAACAGTTCGCGATGCCGTTCCGTCGCCCGCCCGGTGACCTTGCCCAGTGCGTCGCGGCCGCCGGCGGCGAGCGTCAGGACGGGGGAGCCCCGGTGGTCGGGGTTGTCGGCGTGGGCGGCGAACCCCTGCTCCACGTCCACATGGGCCGGCGAGCGCGCCTCCTCGCGCTCGCCGTCGAGGTCGGCGCGGGGGACAGCGCGGACGCGGCGGCCGGGAAGCGGGCCGCCGAGCGTTGTCCGGCCATGACCGGGGAGCTGCGGGAGCACGCCGAGCACGAGGACACCTTCATCCATCCGCTGCTGCGCGAGCGGGATCCGGTGGCGGCCGACGCGCTGGACGCCGAGCACCTCAGGCTCGGCGCGGCGATCGCGGCCCTCGACGACCGGGCACGCGCGTTCCCGGCAGCGCCCCCGACGCCCGCCCCGAGGCGCAGCACGCGCTCCACCTGGCGCTGAACGAGCTGATCAGCGCCTACCTGGCACATCTGCACGCCGAGGAGACCGTCGCCATGCCCGCGCTGTGGCGGCACTGCGGCGACGACGAACTCGCCGCCGTCCTCGGGGCGTTCCGCGCCTCGCGGACCGCGCAGGAGGGGCTCAGCGACCTGCACCGGATGCTTCCGGCCCTGCCGCCCGCGGTCCGCGCGTCCGTCGCCCGTGCGACCGTCGAGTCCGTACCCGGGAGCGAGGCGGGCCGCAGCCTCGACGCCCTCTCCGGCACGCTCGCACCGGAACAGCGGGTCCGCCTCTGCGCGGACCTCGGTGTCCCGGAGGCGTGGGCCCTGCGCTGACGGACGACCGCCGGCCGGCCGTTCCGGGGCCGTCGGTCCCCCGTACCGGAAGCGGGCCGAGCCGCGATCCCGTACCGGAGTTGGGCCCGCCGATGCGTCCGTACCGGGGAACAAGCGGGCCCCGCCTCCCGGGAGGGGAGACGGGGCCCGCTGCGCGTCGTCGTGTGTCGGACGGGCGTCAGACGGTACGGAAGGCCAGCACCACGTTGTGGCCGCCGAAGCCGAACGAGTTGTTGATCGCGGCGATCGTGCCCTCGGGCAGCGCACGCGGCTCACCGCGGACGATGTCCGCCTCGATCTCGTCGTCCATGTCGTCGACGTTCACGGTCGGCGGGGCCTGCCGGTGGTGCAGCGCCAGGACCGTCGCGACGGTCTCGATACCGCCGGCGCCGCCCAGCAGATGGCCCGTCATCGACTTCGTCGCGGAGATCGCGACATGGTCGAGGTCGTCGCCCAGCACCTTGCGCAGCGCCTTGATCTCGGCGATGTCGCCCTGGGGCGTGGATGTGGCGTGCGCGTTGAGGTGGACCACCTCGGACGGCTTCAGACCGGTGTTGTCCAGCAGGTTCTGCACCGCCGCCGCGACACCGCGGCCGGTCGGCTCGGGCTGCGCGATGTGGTGGCTGTCCGCGGACAGGCCCTGGCCCAGCGCCTCGCAGTAGACGCGGGCGCCGCGCGCGGCCGCGTGCTCCGCGGACTCCAGGACGACGACACCCGCGCCCTCGCCCAGCACGAAGCCGTCGCGGGCCTTGTCGTACGGGCGCGAGGCCCGCTCGGGCTCGTCGTTGTTCTTGGACATCGCCATCATGTTGGCGAACGCGGCGATCGGCAGCGGGTGGATCGCGGCCTCGGTGCCGCCGGCGACCACGACGTCGGCGCGGCCGCTGCGGATCATCTCGATGGCGTAGCCGATCGCCTCGGCGCCCGACGCACAGGCGGAGACCGGAGTGTGCACGCCCGCCTGGGCGTTCACCTCCAGACCGACGTTGGCGGAGGGGCCGTTGGGCATCAGCATCGGCACGGTGTGCGGGGAGACCCGGCGTACGCCCTTCTCCTTCAGCACGTCGTACTGGTCGAGCAGGGTGGTGACACCGCCGATGCCGGAGGCGATGACCGCGCCGAGGCGGTCGGGAAGGATGGTCTCGTCCTCGCCGGCGGGGGCGGTGAACCCGGCGTCGGCCCACGCCTCACGCGCGGCGATCAGCGCGAACTGGGCCGAGCGGTCCAGCTTGCGCGCCTGCGGCCGGGGCAGGACCTCGCCCGGGTCGACCGCCGCAGGGGCGGCGATACGGACGGGCAGTTCCTCGAAGCGCTCTCCTTCGAGGGGCTTGACGCCGGAGCGTCCCGCCATCAGACCTTCCCAGGTCGATGCGGAGTCGCCACCCAGCGGTGTGGTTGCGCCGATACCGGTGACGACCACAGTGCGATTGGTCGAGTTCACAGGAATTCTTTCTCCACGGTCTATGAGGGTTCGTGAATCAGCGGCGCCACCGCTGGGTGGCGTACCTGATCGGCCTGGATCAGGCCTGGTGCTTCAGGATGTACTCGGCTGCGTCGCCGACGGTCTTGAGGTTCTTGACGTCCTCGTCCGGGATCTTGACGTCGAAGCGCTCCTCGGCGGCGACGACGACCTCGACCATGGACAGCGAGTCGACGTCCAGGTCGTCGGTGAAGGACTTGTCCAGCTGGACGTCCTCCGCCGGGATACCGGCGATCTCGTTGACGATCTCGGCGAGACCTTCGACGATCTCTTCCTGAGTGGCGGCCATGTGGCGCTCCTTCGATGTGTAGCAGAGGGTTGAACGGGCTTGCCCGGAGGACCGGATATCCGGAAGATCCGGATGCTTGCCTAGGGGAGGGTAACGACCGTCGCGGCGTAGACGAGACCCGCCCCGAAGCCGATGACGAGCGCGGTGTCGCCGCTCTTCGCCTGCCCGGTCGCCAGAAGCCGCTCCATCGCGAGCGGAATCGAGGCGGCCGAGGTGTTGCCGGTGGTCTCCACGTCACGGGCGACCGTGACGTGCTCCGGCAGTTTCAGAGTCTTCACCATCGAGTCGATGATCCGCATGTTCGCCTGGTGCGGGATGAAGACGTCCAGGTCGTCCGCGGTGATCCCGGCCGCGTCCAGCGCCTGCTGGGCGACCTTCGCCATCTCGAACACGGCCCAGCGGAACACCGCCTGGCCTTCCTGGGTGATGGCGGGGAACCGCTCGACGGCGCCGTCGCGGTAGTCCGTCCACGGCACGGTCTGCTTGATGGTCTCCGACTTGTCGCCCTCGGAACCCCACACGGTGGGTCCGATCCGGGGCTCCTTCGCCGGACCGACGACGACGGCGCCCGCGCCGTCACCGAAGAGGAACGCGGTGGCGCGGTCCTCCAGATCGGTCAGATCGCTGAGCCGCTCCACGCCGATGACCAGCACGTACTCCGCGGAGCCCTCGACGACCATGCCCTTGGCGAGGGTCAGGCCGTAGCCGAAGCCCGCGCAGCCGGCGGAGATGTCGAACGCGGCGGGCTTCACCGCGCCGATCTTGTCCGCGATCTCCGTGGCGACGGCCGGGGTCTGCTTGAAGTGGGAGACGGTCGAGACGATCACGCCGCCGATCTGCTCCGGGGTGAGCCCGGCGTCGGCGATGGCCTTGCCCGCCGCCTCGACCGACATCGCCGTCACGGTCTCCTCGTCGTTCGCCCAGTGACGGGTGGAGATGCCCGAGCGGGAGCGGATCCACTCGTCGGAGGAGTCGATCGTCTCGAGGATCACCTCGTTGGGCACGACCCGGGTGGGGCGGTAGCCGCCGACACCCATGATGCGTGCGTACGGGGAGCCCTTGCTGGGCTTGATCTTCGACATGCTGTCTCGGCTCCTTGTCAGGCGCCTGCCGCGTCAGCGGCAGGTGAACCGGTCTCGGCGAGCAGCGTGCGGGCCGCGTCGAGGTCGTCGGGGGTCTTCAGCGCGAGCGTCGTGACGCCCGGCAGCGCGCGCTTGGCGAGACCGGTGAGGGTGCCGCCGGGGCACACCTCGACGAGGGCGGTCACGCCGAGTTCCTTGAAGGTCTCCATGCACAGGTCCCAGCGGACCGGGTTGGCGACCTGGCCGACCAGCCGGGCCACGACCTCGTCACCGCCGGCCACCGTGCGCCCGTCCTTGTTGGAGACGTACGGCACCTTCGGGTCGGCCGGGGTGAGGGCCTTGGCGGCCTCCTCCAGCTTCGCGACCGCGGGGGCCATGTGGTGGGTGTGGAACGCCCCGGCGACCTTGAGCGCGACGACCTTCCGCACACCCTCGGGCTTGTCCGCCTCCAGCGCGGCGAGCTGCTCCTTGGTGCCGGCGGCGACGATCTGCCCGGCGCCGTTGACGTTCGCGGCGGTCAGACCCAGCTTCTCCAGGTGCGCGACGCTCACCTCGGGGTCGCCCCCGAGCAGGGCCGACATACCGGTCTCCGTGACGGCGGCGGCCTCGGCCATCGCCAGCCCGCGGGTCCGTACGAGACGCAGCGCCGCAATGTCGTCGAGCACGCCCGCGAACGCGGCGGCCGTGATCTCGCCGACGCTGTGACCGGCCACGGCACCCGGCGCGACGTCACCGAGCGCGGACGCCGACAGCAGTCCGGCCGCGACGAGAAGCGGCTGCGCCACGGCCGTGTCGCGGATCTCGTCCGCGTCGGCCTTCGTGCCGTAGTGGGCGAGGTCGAGCCCGATGGCGTCGGACCATGCCGCAATGCGGTCGGAGGCGCCGGGGAGTTCGAGCCAGGGGGTCAGGAAGCCGGGCGTCTGAGCGCCTTGGCCGGGAGCGACGAGTACGAGCACCCTCACACTCTCTCTTGTGGATGGTCCCGGCCGCCCGTGGGGACAGGGACCAAGAACCGTCAGGGGAATTGTTGGTGTCCGACAAAATCCTAGAGTTGCTGATCGCCGTCTACCAGACGCCCGAGGATGAGCGCGATCCGCAGAGTGAACGCGGAACGCACATCGGAGGGTGACCAGCCGGTGACGTCAGTCACACGTCGGAGCCGGTAGCGGACGGTGTTGGGGTGCACGAACAGCATCCGTGCCGCCCCCTCCAGACTGCTTGCCTGCTCCAGATACACACTCAGGGTCTCCAGGAGGGCCGAGCCCGCCTCCTCGAGCGGTCTGTAGATCTCCTCCACCAGTTGTTCGCGCGCGGACGGATCTCCCGCGATCGCGCGCTCCGGAAGGAGATCATCCGCCAGTACCGGGCGCGGCGCGTCCTGCCACGCGGAGCACGCCTTCAGTCCGGCGGCCGCGGCCTGCGCCGACCTGGTCGCCGCGAGCAGATCCGGAACGACGGGGCCCGCCACCACCGGCCCGGCCGCGTACGGGCCGATCAGCGCCTTGGCGACGTGCAGCGGGTTGTCGCTGCCTCCCGCGATCACGACGAGCCGGTCGCCGAGCACACCGGTCAGCACCTGGAGTTTGGCGTGCCGGGCGGCGCGCCGGATCGCCTCCACCGTCAGTTCGCTGTCCCCGTCGGGCGCGGTGCCGAGCACGACGCACACATGCTCCGGGGCGTTCCAGCCGAGCGCCGCGGCGCGGCTGACGGCGCCCTCGTCGGCCTCGCCCGACAGCACGGCGTTGACGACGAGCGACTCCAGCCGGGCGTCCCAGGCGCCGCGGGCCTCGGCGGCCTGCGCGTAGACCTGGGCGGTGGCGAAGGCGATCTCCCGCGCATAGACGAGCAGCGCCTCGCGCAGCACGGACTCGTCGCCCGGTGCGGCGACCTCCTCGATCGCGGACTCCATGACCTCGATGGTCGTCCGCACCATCTCCACGGTCTGGCGCAGGGTGATGGCACGGGTCAGCTCGCGGGGGGCCGTGCCGAAGACGTCCGTGGAGATCGCCTGCGGGGTCTCGGGGTGCCGGAACCACTCCGTGAACGCGGCGATACCGGCCTGGGCGACCAGGCCGATCCACGACCGGTTCTCCGGGGGCATCGCCCGGTACCACGGCAGCGTCTCGTCCATGCGGGCGATCGCGTTCGCGGCGAGGCGCCCGGACGACTGCTCCAGGCGCTTCAGGGTCGCGGTGTGCGGATGGGCGGCGTTCGGGGGCAGAGCCGGTTCGGGATGGGGCACGGGGACAAGAGTGCCTTATCCGGACGCCGCGGCGGTGACGCGGGTCCCGGACAGGCTCCCGGACCCGCGCGGGACGGCCGCGGCGCCCCGGTCCGGTGGGTGCCCGGCCGGTCCTCGTGCGGAGCCGGTGCGCGGGTGCGGTCGCGAGGGTGCGGTCGGCCGGTCCTCGTGCGGGACCGGTGCGCGGGTGCGGGCGCGAGGGCCCCGCCCCGCCGGTCCGGCGTCTACGGTGGAGGCGTGATGTCCATACGGCGCGCCGGTGAGCGCTACCGCGGTGGGGACGCGTCCGCCGGCATCGAGTCCCTCCACTCCTTCTCGTTCGGTCGTTTCTACGACCCGGACAACCTCCGCTTCGGCGCGGTCCTCGCCTGCAACGAGGAGCGGCTCGCCCCCGGCGCCGGGTTCGACGAGCACCCGCACAGCCACACCGAGATCGTGACGTGGGTGGTGGACGGGGAGCTGACCCACCGGGACTCCGCGGGCCACGCCACCGTCGTACGGCCCGGAGACGTCCAGCGGCTCAGCTCGGCCGGAGGGGTGCGGCACGTCGAGCGCAACGACGCCGGCGTACCGCTGACGTTCGTGCAGATGTGGCTCGCACCGAGGGACCCGGGCGGGGAGCCGTCGTACGAGATCGTCCGCGGTATCGCCGACTCGACGCCGTACGCCCTCCCGCAGGCCGGGGCGATGCTGCACGTGCGGCGCCTCGGAGGCGAGGAGCGGACCGCCGTACCGGATGCGCCCTTCGTGTACGTGCACGTCGTGCGTGGGGTCGTGAGGATCGACGGCGACGCCCTCGGTCCCGGGGACGCGGCCCGGATCACGGACGCCCGCGGGCTCGAACTCACCGCCGCCGCACCCGCGGAGGTGCTGATGTGGGAGCTGTCCGGCTGACCGGCCGGGCCCGGTGCCCGGCGCGGCGGCGCCGGAGCTGACCCGCCCGTGCTCCGGCAGCCGCCAGGTCCCGCGCGCGGACGCGGAGTCCGAACGGCGGGCTCGGCGTGGACGTGCGGCGGCTCGTCAGGACGCCCTGGGAAAGGACCGGTTGGGCTGGGCGGAGGCCGTGGCCGTCGGAGGCCGCCCGACCGGCGCGCGGGGTTGCGACGGGGACTGCGGGCGGCCCGGACGAGTGTGACGACGGGAGACGGAGTCCTCCGTGCGGCGCGGACCCGGACACCTCCGGCGCACCCGGGCCGGTCGTGTGAACGGCCCTGGTGCTCAGTGCGCCCGGCCGCGCAGTTCCGCGAGGACCGCGTCGGTGAACGGCGGCCAGGCCTCGACCGCCCAGGGCCCGAAGGCGCGGTCGGTCAGCGCCACGCACGCGGCGCCGGCGTCCGGGTCGATCCACAGGAACGTGCCGGACTGGCCGAAGTGGCCGAAGGTGCGGGGCGAGGACGCCGCGCCGGTCCAGTGCGGGGACTTGCCGTCGCGGATCTCGAAGCCGAGTCCCCAGTCGTTCGGCTTCTGGTGGCCGTAGCCGGGCAGCACGCCCGACAGGCCAGGATGCACCACCGACATCGCCTCCAGGACCGTCCTGGGGTCGAGCAGCCGCGGGGCCTGCACCTCGGCGGCGAAACGCACGAGGTCGTCGACCGTCGAGACGCCGTCCTTCGCGGGCGAGCCGTCGAGCGTCGTCGACGTCATGCCCAGCGGCTCCAGCACGGCCTGACGCAGATACTCGGCGAACGGGATGTCGGTGGCCTTCGCGATGTGGTCGCCGAGCACCTCGAAACCGGCGTTCGAGTACAGCCGGCGGTTCCCGGGCGGGGCCGTCACCCGGTGCTCGTCGAACGCGAGGCCGCTGGTGTGCGCCAGCAGGTGCCGCACGGTGGAGCCGTCGGGCCCGGCGGGTTCGTCCAGCTCCACCGCGCCCTCCTCGTACGCGACGAGTGCGGCGTACGCCGCGAGCGGCTTGGTGACCGAGGCCAGCGGGAAGCGGTGTCCCGTGGGGCCGTGGGCACCGGCGACGGTGCCGTCCGCGCGCACGACGGCGGCGGCCGCGGTGGGGACGGGCCAGTTCTCGATCAGCGCCAGGCTCTGCATGGCTACGAGCCTAAAGGGTCAGCCGCATCGCGGGATCGGTGGTCCGTACGAAGCCGAGGGAGGCGTACAGGGGCTCGGCCTCGGCGCTCGCCCGCAGGTCGATCCTGCGGACCCCGCGCGCCCGGAACCAGCCGAGCAGCCCCTCCACGCACGCGCGTGAGTGGCCCCGGCGGCGCAGGTCGGGGTCGGTGGCGACGCTGAAGACGTAGCCGGTCCGCCCGCTGGGATCGGCAGGGCCCCCGACGCGGTGCTCGATCGTGCCGACGGCGCTGGCGGCGAGCCCTCCGGGCCGTGCCACCACGAACGCGGCCATGTCCCCCTCGGGATCGGCGAGACGCCTGCGGAAGGTCTCGACGGCGGCGGCCTGCCAGCCCGTCTCCGACGCCGGGTGCCGCGCCGTCGACGCGAGCATGACGGCACGGAGGCGGACCAGCTCCTCGGCGTCGTCGGGGAGTGCGGGTCGTGCGAGGCTCACGGAAGGGGGAGGCTACCGCTGCGGCGGCCGCCCCCGGCGCGGAACCGACAGGATTTCGCTTGCTTCGAGTGCACTCGAACCTTCTAGCGTGGAGGTCATGACGGTGCTGGAGACCACATCCGCGACGACCGACATCTGCGCATCGGCGCCACCCGCCCACCCCCGCCCCGAAGGGCAGGACCACTACACCATCAGCGAGGTCGCCGACTGGACCGGCCTGAGCGCGCACACGCTGCGCTGGTACGAGCGGATCGGCCTGATGCCGCACATCGACCGCTCGCACACCGGACAGCGGCGCTTCAGGAACCGCGACCTGGACTGGCTGACCTTCGTCGGCAAGCTCCGGCGGACCGGGATGCCGGTGGCCGACATGGTCCGCTACGCCGAACTGGCGCGCGAGGGCGACCACACCTACGAGCAGCGCCAGGAGCTGCTGGAGTCGACGCGGCGCGACGTCCGCGCCCGGATCACCGAGCTCCAGGACACCCTCGCCGTGCTCGACTACAAGATCAACTTCTATGCGGGCGCCCAGCGGGCGCCGGAGAGGGCCTGAGCCCCATGACGGACGGCACGATCGAGAAGGTACGGCTCGGCACGGCGGGTCCCGAGGTCGGGGTGCAGGGGCTCGGCTGCATGGGCATGAGCGAGTTCTACGGCGACACCGACGGGGCCGCGGCACGCGACACCCTGGACGCGGCGCTGGAGGCCGGCGTCACGCTCTTCGACACGGCGGACATATACGGGAGCGGCGCCAACGAGGAGTTCCTCAGGCCGTTCGTGACGGCTCACCGGGACGAGATCACCCTCGCCACCAAGTTCTCCATCGTCCGCCGCGCCGACGACCCGACCTTCCGGGGCATCAGCAACGAGCCCGCGTACATCCGCGAGGCCGTCGAGGCCAGCCTCCGCCGGCTCGGCGTCGACGTGATCGACCTCTACTACATGCACCGCCGCGACCCCGGCGTGCCGCTCGCCGAATCCGTCGGCGCGATGGCGGAACTCGTGCGGGCGGGCAAGGTGCGCCATCTCGGCCTCAGCGAGGTGACCGGCGCGGAACTGCGCGAGGCCCACGCCGTGCACCCCATCGCCGCGCTGCAGTCGGAGTGGTCCCTCTTCAGCCGCTCCGTCGAGCGGAGCGCGGTGGGCGCGGCCGCGGATCTCGGGGTGGCGCTGGTGCCGTACTCGCCCCTCGGCAGGGGCTTCCTCACCGGATCGTTCGTGAACGCGGCGGAGCTCTCCGAGGACGACTTCCGGCGCATGCAGCCGCGGTTCACCGGCGACGCGGCCGCGGCGAACGCGGCACTGCTGGCGCCCGTCCGCACGATCGCCGCAGCGCACGGGGCGACACCGGCGCAGATCGCCCTCGCCTGGGTCCAGCAGCGGGCCGACGTCCACGGCCTCCCGGTCGTCCCCATCCCGGGCACCCGCAGGCGCGGGCGCCTGGAGGAGAACGCCGCGGCGACGCGGATCACGCTCACCCCGGACGAACTGGCGCTGCTGGAGCCGATCGCGGAGCGCGTCGTGGGGGAGCGGTACCCGGACATGTCCTCGACGTCGGACTCCCGTGAGTAGCGCTCAGACCGGCCTCGGCGCGGTCGGCGCGCTCCCGGAGGCGGAGGGCGAGGACGAGCCGGCGGTGGGAGCGACAACTCGGCCGGTACCCCGGCCCGCACCGTCGCCTCCACCAGCTGCTGCAGCCGGTCGAGTCCCGGCTGGGGGGCGCGTTCGCCCTCCGAGCCCTCGCTGCGCAGCACCGCGAGCAGCCGCCGCATCTCGGTCAGGGACTCGCGCGCGCCGGCCGCGATCGTGGCGAACTCCTCCCGGGCGGCCGCCGGAAGCCCGTCGACGCGGTACGGGGCCGAGTCGGCCTGCACGGTGATCACCGACATGTGGTGGGCGACCACGTCGTGCAGCTCGCGGGCGATGCGGGCCCGCTCCTCCAGCAGGGTGCGCCGGGACCGTCCTGTGCTCGCTGATGGTCTCCTGCTCGGCGAGCCGCCGCTGCACCTCGCCGCGGCTGCGCAGGGTGTCGGCGACCAGCAGGACGATGCCGCTGAGCACGAACAGCAGCACGTGGATGCCGTCGCTGCTGTTCTGCGAGACCAGCTCGATCGAAGAGGAAGCCGGCCGCGCCCGTCACCAGCCAGACGGCCACCAGGGTGCGCCGCCGTTCGCGCAGCCCCAGGCAGAGCATCAGCAGCAGGTAGCCGACGACGGCCATCGGCGTCCAGGGCCAGCTCCGGCCCTGTGTGCCCGCCGCGCCCAGCAGGGCCATCGCGCCGAGCACATCGGCGGCGAAGACGATCCACCAGGCCTGCAGCGGACGGGTCACGGCCGGCAGCAGCGGCGCGGTCTGTGCCGTGGCCAGGGCTCCGGCGAGGGCGCCGCCGAGCCGGTAGTCCTGGGTGAGGACGTTGATCGTGACGGGCAGCAGCGCACTCACGGCGGCCAGCGCGAGCACGTACGGCAGCCACTGGCGGACGCGCGAGGACGTCATCGGCAGCGGTGGGCCGGACGACGGGGCGGGCGAGGTCAGCGCGGTGCCGAGGGACGTCAGCGACTCCCGCGCGGCGGAACGGACCTGCTGCACCGGCTTCGGGGAGGGAGACGTCCCGCAGCCGGTGCCGCACCCGGGGGATCCGTGCCGGCGCCGGCTCCGGGTGGTCGTTCTCGGCGGAGGGGGGCGTGGTGGTCATAGTGGCCTCAGCGTAGGCATCCCGGAGAGGCCACCGCGTCATACCTCGGGGCCGGCCGGGATGCCATACCCCGGTATGACGTCCCGGGCCGTGGTACCCGCGGTCCTGGTACGACCTCGGGTGGTGCCGACGGTGCCGCGGTCCGGGGCGTTCGCCGGTACCCGGTCCTACAACTCGGCGAGCAGTTCGGCCTTCTTGGTGCGGAACTCCTCGTCCGTGACCAGCCCCGCGCTGTGCAGTTCGCCGAGGTGCCGTATCCGCTCCGCGACGCCCGCCGGGTCGCGCGGGGGCGCCGCCGCGGCCGGCGGCGCGGGCGCGCACTCGCGGACCGCCTCCAGGACCGCCGCCGCGAACGGCAGCGACTCGTGCACCGGTCCGTAGCCGAGGCCGAAGACCACCGCGGCCGGGTCCTGGTCGGCCTGCGCCGGCCGGTCCCCGGCACCGCCCGGGACGCCGCCGCGGAGCAGCAGCCGCAGATGGCCGTCGAAGACCTCGGGGGAGCGCCACTCGACCCCGGCCAGCTCGGAGACGGCGTAGTTCTGGTCGCCTGCCTTCCATTTCGCGGACGAGGCCCCCGTCCACGACCAGCGGAAGGACACCTTGTCCCCGTCGAACACGGCTTTGCCGTCGTACGCCTTGAACTGCAGCGGCGCTCCGACGGACGAGACCAGGTACCGGGCGGCCGGGCCGGTGTCCGGGCCGGGCAGGACGGCGCGGAGTTCGTCGGCGTAGTACTCGGCCAGCGTCTCGCGCTCCGCGGGCAGCACCAGCCGGTACGGGTCCGCGCCCTCCTTGAGCTGGCCCGCTGCCGCGTCCATCAGCGGATCGGCGCCCGGTCTCGGCACCGCGTGCAGCACCACGGTGCCGCGTTTGCCCGGGGAGAGGGTCACCGACTCGAGCGCTTCGAGGGGGACGTGCCGTTCTTCCAGCACCTGGAACAGCTTCGGCGTGCCGCGGTTCCCCCGAGTGAAGCGGATGAGCACGGAGTCCGGTTCGAACTCCCAGGTGGCATGAATTCCGGCCAGCACATCACCCATGCGCCTCATCGTATGCGGCGGGCGCCCGCGCGTCGCCCCCGTGAACAAGGCGGTCATATGCCCCTCGCCACCGTGCTCTACGCGCGTCAGATCACTTCCGCACCGTAAATTCCACTGCGGCACGCGGAGTTGCCGTCTTCACAGCTGACCGTCCGGTACGAACCGACGCCTATCTCGGCGAAGTTGCTGAGGCTCTCCGTGCCCGGCTCGAAATAGCCGGTGTGGCCGACCGCTCCCGCCGCCGACAGCACGCGTGCCCCGAAGTCCGGCGTCACCGGGTCGGCACCGTGGCCGAGCCCGCCGACCTCCAGGTACGGCACGTCCTCGATCCAGTCGTCGCTGTCCCGCATCGCCCACACCCGGGCGTCCGTCCCCAGCTGGGCCGCGGTCTCGGCGCGCATGCCGGGGCTGCCGGCGACCGCCATGTCGCGTACGCGCCCGGGCAGTTCACGCGCGGCGACCCCGCAGACCACCGAACCGTAGCTGTGGCAGAACAGCGACACCTCGGCCCGGCCGGGCAGCGCCCCCGTCAGGGCGACCAGTCGGTTCGCGCCGTTCGCGGCCAGGCGGCCGGTGGAGGCGTCCAGACCGACGCCCGTCGGCGAGGTGTAGTCGGCCCAGGCGATGACGGCCGTACGCACGGAGGGGGCGGCGGCGCGCTCCGCCGAGTAGAGCGACTGCGCCATGCCCACAGGGGCCGAGTACCTGCGCTTGCTCCGCTCGAAGGTCAGGACGTCGGTGTCGACCCCCGGGACGATCACGGAGACCCGCTGGGCCCGGTCGAGGTCGCCGAACACCTCGGCGACCCGGCCCTTCCCGGTCGGGTCGAAGGCGAGGATCTGGCGGCCGGGGCGCAGCAGCGACTCGTAGCGGTGCATGCGCCGGCTCGCCTCGTGGCGCCCCTCGGCGGAGAGTCTGCCGTCGCGCATCCGCCGTTGCTCGACCCGGCGTGCCTCGGCCAGCGCGACGCGGTTGGCGCGGTAGCGCAGCGTCACCGGCGCGCCGTTGAGATTGCCCACGACGAGCGGATGACGTTCCGCCAGCGAGGCCGCCTGCCTGCCGCCGAGGGAGGAGAAGAAACCGGCCAGGACGCCGGGGGACGACTCCAGGTCCGGCAGCGCGCGGTGCCCGATTCGGGCCTGCTCCCACGCCGTCGTCGCGGCCGCCCGGGCGTCGACCGGGCCGCGTTGGTGCCGTACAGCGGTCCAACCGGTGGTCGCGAGCAGGACGAACACCACGGCGAGAGCAAGGAGGGCGCGCCAGACGTTCAGTGTGGGGGAGGAGTCGAAAGCAGTCACTGGGGGAACAGCCTAGGGGGAGCCCGGGGGCGCTCACGGCGACCGTGAGGGAGATCACGCGTCTGGGGGCACATGACCGGCGTGCGGCTACTCCGTGTGTGCGCCGGCCTCACGTTCCGGTGCGTCCGCGGCAGCCGGCGGCGCAGGTTCCGTCCGGTCCGGGGAGGTCCGGGAGCCGCGGTCCGCCTGATCCGGTGCCGCCGGCGGCGTGCGGTCCGTCCGGCCGCGGGCGGGACGCGCGGCGGGTGCGCGCCAGTCCGTGGCGAGGGCGGGTTCCAGATGGTCGAGGTAGTCCTCGGTCAGCTCCCGGATGGCCTCGACGCTGGGATCCTCGCCCTGCCCCCAGAGCCGGCCGGTGACCCGCATCACGGCGGCGAAGGCGGCGACGGCCACGCGCGGCCGGGGGTCGGTGTCGACGTCGAGGCCCTCGCGCTCGGCGATCAGCCGGGCGACCTGCTCGTCCAGTTCGGCGGAGCGGCGCAGATGGACGGCGAGCAGGGACGGGGTCGACTCGATCATCTGGTAGGCCCGCATGTGGAGTTCGACCGGGACGACCTCCCCGATGGCCTCTCCTATGGTGTCCCACGCCGACCGCACCGCATGCCGCATCGCCTCGAACGGCCCCTCCTCCGGCGGGCGTCGGCGCAGCGCGTCGACGAAGTGGGACTCGACCATGTCCTGGACGGCGAAGACGACCTCTTCCTTGTTGGCGAAGTAGCGGAAGAAGGTGCGCTGGGAGACCTCGACGGCGTCGGCGATCTCGTCGACCGTCGTGTGCTCGTACCCCTGCGTCGTGAAGAGCTCCAGCGCCGCGCGCAGCAGGGCGTCGCGGGTGCGTTGCTTCTTCAGCGCACGCAGTCCGGTTCCCGTCACCTATGAGCCCGCTCTCCGTCGTCCATGTGTCGCTTTTCCCAGCTCAGCGTACTTGTGAGCCAGGTGACAGTTACCGACGGATGAATTCTTTTGTCAACTGTCAGTGACTGACATAATGTCTCCGGTATGACTAGTCAGACCACCGTCGACAAGGTGCCCGTGGACCACGGTCCCGCGCCGGCACCGGCCAAGGGGCTCCGCGGACACCCCTGGCTGACGCTCTTCGCCGTGGCCATCGGCGTGATGATGGTCGCCCTGGACGGCACGATCGTCGCTATCGCCAACCCGGCCATCCAGCGGGATCTGGGCGCGACCCTCGCCGATGTCCAGTGGATCACCAACGGATATCTGCTGGCGCTCGCTGTCGCGCTGATCACCGCCGGCAAGCTCGGTGACCGCTTCGGCCACCGCCAGACCTTCCTGATCGGGGTCGCGGGGTTCGGCGCGGCCTCCGCCGCGATCGGGCTCTCCGACTCCATCGCCCTCGTCGTCGGTTTCCGCGTGCTCCAGGGACTCTTCGGTGCGCTGCTGATGCCCGCGGCGCTCGGCCTGCTGCGGGCCACCTTCCCCGCCGAGAAGCTCAACATGGCCATCGGTATCTGGGGCATGGTCATCGGCGCCTCCACCGCCGGCGGTCCGATCCTCGGCGGTGTGCTCGTGGAGCACGTCAGCTGGCAGTCCGTCTTCTTCATCAACGTGCCCGTCGGCGTCGTCGCGCTCGCCCTCGGCCTGGTCATCCTCAAGGACCACCGCGCCGAGAACGCCCCGCGGTCCTTCGACATCCCCGGCATCGTGCTGCTGTCCGGCGCGATGTTCGCCCTCATCTGGCCGCTGATCAAGGCCGGTGAGTGGGGCTGGGGTTCGGCGAGCACGCTGGGCTGGCTGGCCGGCGCCCTGGTCCTCTTCGTGCTGTTCGCGGTCTGGGAGACCCGGGTGGCGGAGCCCCTCATCCCGCTGCGGCTGTTCCGCTCCGTCCCGGTCTCCGCGGGCACGGTGCTGATGGTCCTCATGGCCTTCGCCTTCATGGGCGGCCTGTTCTTCGTCACCTTCTACCTGGCGAACGTGCACGGGATGAGCGCGGTGGACAGCGGACTCCACCTGCTGCCGCTCACCGCGATGATGATCGTCTCCTCGCCGCTCGCCGGTGCGCTCATCACCAGGTTCGGCCCGCGCGTTCCGCTCGTCGGCGGCATGGTGTGCACCGCCGTCGCGATGTTCGGCATGACCACTCTTTCGGCGGACACCGGGACCCTGCCCATGTCCGTGTGGCTGGCGCTCCTCGGCCTCGGCCTGGCCCCGGTCATGGTCGGCGCCACCGAGGTCATCGTCGGCAACGCCCCGCTGGAGCTCTCCGGTGTCGCGGGTGGTCTCCAGCAGGCGGCCATGCAGGTCGGCGGCAGCCTCGGCACGGCCGTGCTGGGCGCGGTGATGTCGGCCAAGGTCAGCTCCGACTTCGCGGAGAACTGGGCGGACGCCGAACTGCCCCCGCTGCCCCCCGAGCAGCTCGGCCTGGCCGAGCAGGCCGTCGAGGTCGGGATGGCCCCGCTGGCGCCCGGCACCCCGCAGCCGGTCGCGGCGCAGATCACCCAGGTCACCCACGACACCTTCATCTCGGGCATGGGCATGGCCTTCACCGTCGCCGGCATCGTCGCCGTGGTGGCGGCCGCGGTGGCCCTCTTCACCAAGCGCGGCGAGAACGCCGAGGCGGGTGCGGGCGCGGCCCACATCTGACCCCGGGCCCGCGCGTCTCGCGCGGCGCCGACTCCCCGCGTACGACAGCCCCGCCGAGGGGCCCCTCCCGTGCCGCGAAGGCCCCCGGGGGAGGTCCCGGCGGGGCTGTCGCCCATCAGGATGAACCGGTCCGGCAGGTCTTCCGGGCCGCCCGCGCCACCGGTCAGGGTGCGGACAGGTGATCCGCCACGGAGGTCCGGACGGACGGCGCGACGCGCACGGACGGTCCCGGATTCCGGTACGGGCACCTGCCGACACACCGACACGGGGGTTGATCCTCATGCGTACGACCGTCCTCACCACCGCGGCCCTGGCCGCCCTGTGCCTGCTCGCTCCGGCCTCACCGGCCTCACCGGCCTCACCGGCCTCACCGGCCTCACCGGCCTCGCCCGCCGACCCGGCCCCGGCGACCCGGACCGCGCAGGCCGTCCGGGCCGCACCGCAGCCGCGGCTCGGCAGCTGCGCCCCCGGCGAGCTCTGCCTCTGGGCGAAACCGGGCTTCACCGGGGCGCGCCACGTCCACGAGCTGTCCGGCATCGACATCGAGTCCTGTGTCCCGCTCCCGGCGGGCGCCGGCGCCCAGGCCCTCGCCAACCGCACCGGCCGCCCCGTCACCGCCTACCAGTCGGCGGAGTGCGCGGAGACCGGTGAGTTCGAGACGTACCCGGGCGGCGGGACATGGGTGCCGCAGACCCCGTACCGGGTCCGGGCGTTCAAGGTGTGGGAGAACTAGGCCGCGGTACGGCGGGCTCGTCGGGCGCGGTCGCCGGCACCGCCGACAGCCGCGCCACCTCCGCCCGCAGTTCCCCGACCTCCCGGGTCAGGGCCTCCAGGAGCGCCGTCTGGCGGCGCTCCTCGGCGTCGTCGCGCTCGAAGCGCGAGATGAACCAGGCCGCGATGTTGGCGGTCACGACACCGAGCAGCGCGATCCCGGACAGCATGAGCCCGACCGCGAGGACCCGCCCCAGGCCGGTCGTCGGCGCGTGGTCGCCGTAGCCGACGGTCGTCATCGTGGTGAACGACCACCAGACGGCGTCACCCAGCGTCCGGATGTTCCCCTCGGGCGCGTCCCGCTCGACGGCCAGCACCGCGAGCGAGCCGAACATCATCAGCCCGACGACCGCGCCGGCCACGTACGTGGTGAGCGTGATCTGCGGGGCCATCCGGGCCCGCCGGCCGACCAGGAGGAGGGTGGAGACCACCCGCAGCAGCCGCAGCGGCTGCACCAGCGGCAGGAGCACCGCGAGCAGGTCCAGCGGATGCTTCCGCACGAAGAGCCACCGGTACGGCGCCAGCCACAGCCGTACCAGGTAGTCGACCGCGAAGGCGCCCCAGACCGTCCATTCGACGAACAGACAGCTCTGGTGGACCACCGCGGATGCGTCCGGCAGCACGATCGGCACCGCGTACGCGAGCCCGAACACCACGGCGAGCACCAGCAGCGGCCCCTGGGTGCGGGCCTCCCAGCGCATCTGCGCCGTACGTTCCTTCATGCCCGGGATCGTAGGCGGGTGCGGAAGGAGCCCTCCCTCCGCACCCGCCTACGACCGCAGTTCCGGCACGCCTACGCGTCGCCGCCCGCGGGACCCGGGTCGGCCGCCGCCACGTCCAGCAGCTGGTAGCGGTCCACGGCCTGCTTCAGCACCGAGCGGTCGACCTTGCCCTCCCGGGCGAGCTCGGTGAGGACCGCCAGCACGATCGACTGCGCGTCGATGTGGAAGTACCGGCGGGCCGCGCCCCGGGTGTCGGCGAAGCCGAAGCCGTCCGCACCCAGCGAGGTGTAGCGGCCGGGCACCCAGCGCGAGATCTGGTCCGGAACGGATCGCATCCAGTCGGACACGGCCACGAACGGGCCCTCGGCGCCGGTGAGCTTCTGCGTCACGTACGGCACGCGCTGCTCCTCCTCGGGGTGGAGCAGGTTGTACTCCTCGGTCGCCACGGCCTCGCGCCGCAGCTCGTTCCAGGAGGTCGCCGACCAGACGCCGGCCCTGACGTTCCACTCCTCGGCGAGGATCCGCTGCGCCTCCAGGGCCCACGGGACGGCCACACCGGACGCCATGATCTGCGCCGGGATCTGGCCCGCCTCGCCCTCCCTGAAGCGGTGGATGCCCTTGAGGATGCCCTCCACGTCGACGTTCTCGGGCTCGGCCGGGTGCTGGATGGGCTCGTTGTAGACGGTCAGGTAGTAGAAGACGTCCTCGCCGTGCGGGTGCTCGGCGTCGCCGCCGTACATCCGGCGCAGGCCGTCCTCGACGATGTGCGCGATCTCGAAGCCGAACGCCGGGTCGTAGGCGACACAGCCGGGGTTCGTGGAGGCCAGCAGCTGGGAGTGGCCGTCCGCGTGCTGCAGACCCTCACCGGTCAGCGTCGTGCGCCCGGCGGTCGCACCGAGGACGAATCCGCGCGAGAGCTGGTCGGCCATCTGCCAGAACTGGTCGCCCGTCCGCTGGAAACCGAACATCGAGTAGAAGACGTAGACCGGGATCAGCGGCTCGCCGTGGGTGGCGTAGGCCGAGCCGGCCGCGATCAGCGAGGCCGTGCAGCCCGCCTCCGAGATGCCGTCGTGCAGCATCTGCCCGGTCGGCGACTCCTTGTACGCCAGGAGCAGCTCACGGTCCACGGCCTCGTACTGCTGGCCGAGCGGGTTGTAGATCTTCGCGCTCGGGAAGAACGAGTCCATGCCGAACGTGCGGTACTCGTCCGGTGCGATCAGCACGAACCGCTTGCCGATCTCCTTGTCCCGCATGAGGTCCTTGAGCAGCCGGACGAACGCCATGGTGGTGGCGATCGACTGCTGACCGGAACCCTTCTTCACGGCCGCGTACGTCTTCTCGTCCGGCAGGGCCAGCGGCTGCGACCGCACGACGCGGGTCGGGACGTACCCGCCCAGCGACTTGCGGCGGTCGTGCATGTACTGGATCTCCTCCGAGTCGCGGCCCGGGTGGTAGTACGGCGGCAGGCCGGACTCCAGCTCGCCGTCGCTGATCGGGAGGTGCAGCCGGTCGCGGAAGCCCTTGAGGTCGTCGACCGTCAGCTTCTTCATCTGGTGGGTCGCGTTGCGGCCCTCGAAGTTCGGGCCCAGCGTCCAGCCCTTGACCGTCTGGGCCAGGATCACCGTCGGCTGGCCCTTGTGGGCGCGGGCCGCGGAGTAGGCCGCGAAGATCTTCCGGTGGTCGTGGCCGCCGCGGCCCAGGTGGAGGATCTGGTCGTCGGTCATGTTCTCGACCATGGCGCGCAGCCGCTGGTCGTCGCCGAAGAAGTGCCGGCGGATGTAGTCGCCCGTCTCCGTGGCGTACGTCTGGAACTGGCCGTCCGGCGTCGTGTTCAGCCGGTTGACGAGGATGCCGTCGCGGTCGCGGGCGAGCAGCGGGTCCCACGTGCGGTCCCAGATCAGCTTGATCACGTTCCAGCCGGCGCCGCGGAAGATCGACTCCAGCTCCTGGATGATCTTGCCGTTGCCGCGCACCGGGCCGTCGAGCCGCTGCAGATTGCAGTTGACCACGAACGTCAGGTTGTCCAGGCCCTCGCGGGCGGCGATCGACAGCTGGCCGAGCGACTCCGGCTCGTCCATCTCGCCGTCGCCGAGGAACGCCCACACGTGCGAGCGCGAGGTGTCGGCGATGCCGCGCGCCTCCATGTAGCGGTTCATCCGCGCCTGGTAGATCGCGCCGATCGGGCCGAGGCCCATCGAGACGGTCGGGAACTCCCAGAAGTCCGGCATCAGCCGCGGGTGCGGGTACGACGACAGCCCGTTCGGGAACTTCGACTTCTCCTGGCGGAAGGCGTCGAGCTGGGTCTCGTTCAGCCGGTCCAGCAGGAACGCGCGGGCGTACACGCCGGGCGAGGCGTGGCCCTGGAAGAAGATCTGGTCGCCGCCGTCGCCCTCGTCCTTGCCGCGGAAGAAGTGGTTGAAGCCCACGTCGTAGAGGGAGGCGGAGGAGGCGAAGGTGGCGATGTGTCCGCCGACGCCGATCCCGGGGCGCTGGGCGCGGGACACCATCACCGCGGCGTTCCAGCGGGTGGCGTTGAGGATCTTCCGCTCGATCTCCTCGTTGCCCGGGAAGAACGGCTCGTCCTTGGTCGCGATGGTGTTCACGTAGTCCGTGCTGCGCATCTCGGGCACGGCCACGCGCTTCTCGCGGGCCCGCTCGATCAGTCGCAGCATGAGGTAGCGGGCCCGTTCACGGCCGCGCTCGTCGACGGCGGCGTCGAGCGAGTCGAGCCACTCCTGGGTCTCCTCCGGATCGAAGTCCGGGACCTGGCTCGGAAGGCCGCCAATGATGATCGGGTTGCGATCTGATCCGGAAGCCACGCTGTTCCTTCGCTGGTCGGTTGGTATGTCGTTACGCGCTCCCCATCGTGTACCCCCGGGGAGCAAAACGTCATCTCTACCGAACGGTAACCAACCGTCCCCGATTGGCGAACCGTGGGCACGGAAGCGTACAAAGGGTGCGAAGGGGTGAGTCCGACTCACCAGGGCGGACGGACGCCCGTCCCTGAGTTGGGGCGACACGGCCGTAAACGTCACCGTTTCGGCGGTCTCGGCGGCCGGGTACTTGCGCGATCCGTCCCGCCCGTGTGGACTACGGCCAATGCCTCGCGTACGCGCGCGGCTGAAGCATTTTCCGAAACAAGATCAGGAGGCAAGCCGTGAGCGCGACCGCGGACCACGCGGAGGAGCGGACCAACCCGGCCGCAAGGCTGGGGTTCGAGCCCGGACAGGTGGTCCAGGAGATCGGCTACGACGACGACGTCGAGCACGAGCTCCGTGAGGGCATCGAAGCCGCCATCGGCCAGGAAATCGTCGACGAGGAGTACGACGACGTCGCGGACGTCGTCCTGCTGTGGTTCCGCGACGAGGACGGCGACCTCACGGACGCGCTCGTGGATGCCATCGGCCTCGTCGACGAGGGCGGACTCGTCTGGCTCATGACGCCGAAGACCGGCCGTGACGGCTACGTCGAGCCCAGTGACATCAACGAGGCCTCGCAGACGGCGGGCCTCTCGCAGACCAAGAGCATCAACGCGGGCAAGGACTGGACCGGCAGCAGGCTGGCCACGCCCAAGGCCAAGCGCTGATCCACAGCTGACTCCGGGCCCCCGCCGGCGGACCGCCGGCGGGGGCCCTGTGCGTAGGCTGGGCGCATCAGCGGCCCGGAGCCGCGGCGGCGGCCCACGGCCGATGCGGCGCTCCGGTGCCGGAGCGGCCAACGAAGGGATGCACCAGTCATGGCGATCGAGGTCGGCACCAAGGCCCCGGACTTCGAGCTCAAGGACAACCACGGGCGGACCGTGACCCTCGCCGAGTTCCGCGGTGAGAAGAACGTGGTGCTGCTCTTCTACCCCTTCGCCTTCACCGGGGTGTGCACGGGCGAGCTCTGCGCGCTCCGCGACGAGCTGCCGACGTTCGTCAACGACGACACCCAGCTGCTCGCCGTCTCCAACGACTCCATCCACACCCTGCGCGTCTTCGCCGAGCAGGAGGGCCTCGAGTATCCGCTGCTGTCGGACTTCTGGCCGCACGGCGAGACCTCGCGCGCGTACGGCGTCTTCGACGAGGACAAGGGCTGCGCCGTGCGCGGCACCTTCATCATCGACAAGGAGGGCGTGGTGCGCTGGACCGTCGTCAACGGCCTGCCCGACGCCCGCGACCTGAACGACTACGTCAAGGCACTGGACACCCTGTGACGGCGATCGACACCCTGTGATCCTTCGGGCCAACTACCTGTTTCGCCCGGGAACCGGTCACTAGGATCCAGTCGTTGATCCGAATGCCAACGCACGACGGGGGCGCTGCCCCTGAAACCACATGGGAGGACTCGTGGGAGTCAGCCTCAGCAAGGGCGGCAACGTCTCGCTGACCAAGGCCGCCCCCAACCTGACCGCGGTCACCGTCGGTCTGGGCTGGGACGTCCGCACCACCACCGGCACCGACTTCGACCTCGACGCCAGCGCACTGCTGACGAACGCCGAGGGCAAGGTCGCGGTCGACGGCAACTTCGTCTTCTTCAACAACCTGAAGAGCGCCGACGGCTCGGTGGAGCACACCGGTGACAACCTCACCGGTGAGGGCGAGGGCGACGACGAGCAGATCAAGGTCAATCTGGCCGGGGTCCCCGCCGACGTCCAGAAGATCGTTTTCCCGGTGTCGATCTATGACGCCGAGACCCGTCAGCAGTCCTTCGGCCAGGTCCGCAACGCGTTCATCCGCGTGGTGAACCAGGCCAACGGCGAGGAGCTCGCCCGGTACGACCTGAGCGAGGACGCCTCGACCGAGACCGCCATGGTCTTCGGTGAGCTGTACCGCAACGGCGCGGAGTGGAAGTTCCGTGCCATCGGCCAGGGCTACGCCTCGGGCCTGCGCGGCATCGCGCAGGACTTCGGCGTCAACGTCTGAGCCGACATCACCTGAAGTGTCCGGCGCCGCACACATCCGTGCGGCGCCGGACGCGCCTGCAGTTCCGTACGTTCAGGGGAGGACACCGACATGGGCGTCACGCTCGCCAAGGGAGGCAATGTCTCCCTCTCCAAGGCCGCACCGAACCTCACCCAGGTCCTCGTCGGGCTCGGCTGGGACGCGCGCTCCACCACCGGAGCGCCCTTCGACCTCGACGCCAGCGCACTGCTCTGCCAGTCGGGCCGGGTGCTGGGGGACGAGTTCTTCGTCTTCTACAACAATCTGACGAGCCCCGAGGGTTCGGTCACGCACACCGGGGACAACCTCACGGGCGAGGGCGACGGGGACGACGAGTCCCTGATCGTGGACCTCACGAAGGTGCCGCTGCACTGCGACAAGATCATCTTCCCCGTCTCGATCCATGAGGCGGACAATCGGGGCCAGACGTTCGGCCAGGTCAGCAATGCCTTCATCCGGGTGGTGAACCAGGCCGACGGCCAGGAGCTCGCCCGGTACGACCTGAGCGAGGACGCCTCCACCGAAACGGCGATGATCTTCGGAGAGCTGTACCGGTACGGCGGCGAATGGAAGTTCCGGGCGGTGGGCCAGGGGTACGCGTCGGGGCTCCGCGGCATCGCTCTAGACTTCGGGGTCAACGTTTCCTAAAGCACTGCTCCGGCTTGGTCAAAAACGGGGACCGGAGGTCCTGGACCCCTGTCGGGGTCCGGGGGTCCGCCCCGGCGACAAGGCAGCGCAAAGCCGCGTGCGGCGCGGGGGGAATCCCGCTCTCGGCGGGGGAGCTCCGTACACAACGATTGGGTAGCCAGTGGTACTGAAAACCTTCGGCTGGTCGTTCGCAGTCACTGCGCTCGGCCTGGTCGCTGCGGTGTTCTACGGGGGATGGACGGCCTTCGGGCTCGTCGCGATCCTGTCCATCCTGGAGGTCTCGCTCTCCTTCGACAACGCGGTGGTCAACGCCGGCGTGCTGAAGAAGATGAGCGAGTTCTGGCAGAAGATCTTCCTCACCATCGGCATCCTGATCGCCGTCTTCGGCATGCGGCTGGTGTTCCCCGTCGTCATCGTCTCGATCACGGCGCAGCTCGGTCCCATCGAGGCGGTCGACCTCGCCCTGAACGACCACGAGCGCTACGAGGAACTGGTCACCGACGCCCACCCCGCCATCGCGGCGTTCGGAGGCATGTTCCTCCTCATGATCTTCCTCGACTTCATCTTCGAGGACCGGGAGATCAAGTGGCTCGCCTGGCTGGAGCGGCCCCTGGCCAAGCTGGGCAAGATCGACATGCTGGCGGCCTGTGTCGCGCTCATCATCCTGCTGATCACCGCGACCACCTTCGCCGTCCACGCCCACCAGTACGGCGGGGTGCACGTCGACAAGTCGTCGACGGTGCTGCTCGCCGGTGTCGCCGGCCTCGTCACGTACATGGTCGTCGGCGGTCTCTCCGGCTTCTTCGAGGAAAAGCTCGAAGAGGAGGAGGAGCGCGAGCACGAGGCAGAGGAGGAGGCCAAGCGGGCCGGGAAGCCGGTCTCCGCCGCCAAGCTCGTCGGCAAGGCAGCCTTCTTCATGTTCATGTACCTCGAAGTGCTGGACGCGTCCTTCTCGTTCGACGGCGTCATCGGCGCCTTCGCGGTCAGCAACGACCCGGTCGTCATCGCGCTCGGCCTCGGCATCGGCGCCATGTACGTCCGGTCCCTCACGGTCTACCTGGTCCGCCAGGGCACCCTCGACGACTACGTCTACCTGGAGCACGGCGCCCACTACGCGATCGGCGCGCTGGCCGTGATCCTGCTGATCACCATCCAGTACGAGGTCCCCGAGGTCGTCACCGGCCTCATCGGTGTGGCCCTGATCGCCTGGTCCTTCTGGTCCTCCGTGCGGCGCAACCGGCGCCTGAGGGCGCACGAGGAGAAGGAAGAGGCACTCGCGGCAAAGGAAGTGTGACACCGCGGGGTTCGAGGAACGCTCTCAGCGGGGCGGCCGGGAGGCACATGGTCTCCGGGCCGCCCCGCGCGGCTGCCGGGCCCCCGGGTCACGGGGCCGCGCGGTGTACCGGGACCGGCTCCGGGAGGGGGCCGGCGCAGTCAGGGGTGGGACATGGCCTTCTGGGACGGTTTGTGGCGTGGCAGGGCAGCGCAGTTCGACTCGGGCAGTGCCTCGACCAACTCCATCCAGCTGACCAGGCGGCGCCCTCAGGTCTCGCTCTCCAAGCAGAGCGCCGCCACGGGCAATCTGCGGGTCAACCTCTCCTGGCGGATGCGGACCTCCGACATCGAGGGCCGGTCGCGGCAGAGCGGGCGGCTGCTGCGCAATCCGTCGAAGCTCTTCCGGCCCGAGGTGGTCCAGGCCCACACGCAGGGCGTCGTCAACGTGGACCTCGACCTCGGCTGCCTGTACGAGATGACGGACGGCAGCAAGGGCGTGGTGCAGCCGCTCGGCAGCTTCTTCGGCAGTCTGAACGAGCCGCCGTACGTCCGCCTCAGCGGCGACGACCGCTTCGGCGCTCCGTCCGGGGAGACGCTGTTCGTCAATCTGGACCACCGGGACGCGATCCGGCGCCTGCTGTTCTTCGTCTACATCTACGACCGGACGCCCGCGTTCGACCGCACGCACGCGAAGGTCACGCTCTATCCCAGCAACGGGCCGCGGGTGGAGATCGAACTGGACGAGCGCGCCCCGCAGGCCCGCTCGTGCGCCGTGTTCATGGTCGAGAACGTCAAGGGCGAGCTGGTCGTGCGCCGCGAGGTGAAGTTCGTGTACGGCTTCCAGGCCGAGCTGGACCGGCTCTACGGCTGGGGTCTGCAGTGGGGCCGCGGCTACAAGACCAAGGCCTGAGCCCCTGACGGCGGGGGCTCCGTACCGTGCTGGGCGCCCGACGGCGGGGGCTCCGTACCGTCTGGGCGCCCGCGGCGGGGCGCAGCGGCTGCCGGGTGCCGCCGGGCGAACGCCGCCGGCACGGAGGAAGGGGTCGTGCGGAGCCTTCCGGTCGTCCGTGGGTTCCGCCGGCGCGGGGCTACTGACGGATGAACTGCGGCCCCATCGGCGGCAGCCGGAAGTCCGGATCGGGCGCGGGACCGGCCGCGGCGGCGGGCTGCGGATAGCCGTAGGCCGGCTGCGTCGCCGGGGACGCGGGCTGGGGGTAGCCGTACGCGGGCTGCGTCGCCGGGGACGCGGGCTGGGGGTAGCCGTACGCGGGCTGCGTCGCCGGGGACACCGGCTGGGGGTACCCGTACGACGGTTCGGGCTGCGGCTGAGGCTGCGCCTCCGGCGGGGACGGGGGCTGGGCCTGCGTCTCGTGCTCCGGTGCGGAAGCCGCGGCGGACGGCTCGCTGTCGTCCACCGAGATGCCGAACGCCGTGGCCAGACCGATCAGCCCGGTCGGGTAGCCCTGACCCACCGCGCGGAACTTCCAGCCGTCGCCGCGCCGGTACAGCTCGCCGCAGATGACCGCGGTCTCCTCGCCCGTCTCCGCACGGACGTCGAAGACGGCCAGCGGCTCACCGTCCGGCACCGCGGCGTCGTACAGCATGATCCGCAGGTCCGCGACACCGCTGAACGTGCCGCCGTCGGACGACGCCGCGAGCACCACCTGGTCCACGGAGGCGTCCAGTGAGCCGACGTCCGCCTGGACCGTGTCGGTGAGTCCCTCGGCGGTGCGCTTCTTGGGCAGCAGCCGTACGAACCCGGAGGGGTGCCGGGGCTGGTTGTAGAAGACGAAGTCCTCGTCGGCGCGCACACGGCCGTCGGCGCCCAGCAGCAGGGCGGAGGCGTCCACGTCCGGCACTCCGGCGCCGGGGGTCCAGCGCAGCACTGCCCGGATCGAGGCCGCTCCGAGCGGAACGTTGGAACCCTTCAGCATCGCGTGCGTCATGCCCGTCATCCTGCCCTCCCGCGCCCCGTGCGGACAACGCGGGGTTCGCTGCCGGGCACCGTACGCGGTCGGGCGGCCGGTGCCGGCCCGTACCGGGACCGCCTCAGGGCGCCCCGTACAGCCGTACGGACCCGGAGGGTCCGGCCCGGCATGCCCCGCACCGGTGGGGGGCAGTCTGTGTCGGGGACCGAAGTGCACGAGTTACCTGGATTTCATCCGACTGGGGAACTCGCGACACCTGTCCCTACGTACTATTACCGGCCACCCAAACCACAGGGCCGCACAGGCAGTACGGGGGATTCAGATGCGTCATTTCGGGCAAATCCCGGCCACTGCCCGGAAGGAACTGTTCCATCAGGAGCCGGCGGAATTCGACGCCGGCTCTCCCGCGGCCATGCTCTCCGTGGCTCTCGGAGCCACGCTCTACAGCCCCGCCACCCGGCCGGGCCTCGCCGGCGACGTGCTCAAGCAGGCCGCCCGCGGAGTGGTCTCGATGGTCCTCTGCCTGGAGGATTCCATCGACGACGCCGACGTCTCCACCGCCGAGGAGAACCTCGTCCGCCAGTTCGCCGACCTCGACGAGCGCGGGACCGAGCCCCCGCTGCTGTTCGTCCGGGTCCGCGAGCCCGGCCAGATCGAGGACCTCGTCCGGCGGCTCGGCGCGTCGAGCCGACTGCTGTCCGGTTTTGTACTTCCCAAGTTCACCGAGGAGCGCGGCGGGCCCTTCCTGGAGGCCGTCGCCGCAGCCGAATCCGTGATCGGCCGCATGCTCTACGTGATGCCGGTGCTCGAATCGCCCGAGCTCCTCCACCTCGAGACCCGGTACGAGACCCTGGCCGGCATCGCCCGATCCGTCGGCCGCCACCGGGACCGGATCCTCGCCCTCCGTCTCGGTGTCACCGACTTCTGCTCCGCCTACGGACTGCGCCGACCGCCCGACATGACGGCGTACGACGTCCAGATCGTCGCCAACGTCATCGCGGACGTCGTCAACGTCCTGGGCCGCTCCGACGGCACCGGTTTCACCATCACCGGCCCGGTCTGGGAGTACTTCCGCCTCCAGGAGCGCATGTTCAAGCCGCAGCTGCGCCACAGCCCCTTCATGGAGCTGCGGGCCGAGAAGCTGCGCACGGCGCTGATCGAGCACGACCTCGACGGACTGCTCCGCGAGATCGAGCTGGACCGGGCCAACGGTCTCCTCGGCAAGACCTGCATCCACCCCTCCCACGTGCTGCCCGTCCACGCTCTGTCGGTCGTCAGTCACGAGGAGTTCAGCGACGCGCAGGACATCCTTCGCCCGGAGCGGGGAGGGGGCGGAGTGATGCGTTCGGCCTATACGAACAAAATGAACGAGGTGAAGCCGCACCGCGCCTGGGCGGAGCGCACCCTCCGGCGTGCCGAGGCCTTCGGCGTCGCCCGGGAGGACGTCGGCTTCGTGGAGCTGCTGACCGCGGGTCTGGCAGGCTGATGAAGGAGGAAGACGAATCAGTGGAGTGGTCGGGCAGCTGGGTCTCCCAGCGACTGGGCGTGGAGCTCGTCGGCGACGACGGGCTGAAGGAGCTGCTCGGCCTGGCTCTGCGGCGCAACCCGAAACGTGCGCACCTCCTGGTGTCGCACGTGCTCGGCAAGCACGTGCCGCAGAGGCCGTCCGTCGTGTACGGCCACGGGTACGAGCTGGGCCTGCGCGTCCGTGAGCTGCTGGGGAGCGAGGAGGCCGCGCGGGCCGTCGTCCTCGGCTACGCGGAGACGGCGACGGGCCTCGGCCACTCGGTGGCCGACGGCCTGGCCCTCGCGCCCTACCTCCACTCCACGCGCCGTCCCGTCGACGGCGTCGCCCGGGCCGGCGGCTTCGAGGAGTCCCACTCCCACGCCACCTCGCACCTGCTGCTGCCGGAGGACCCGAAGCTGCTCGCCGGCGAGGGGCCGCTGGTCCTCGTGGACGACGAGTTCTCCACCGGCAACACCGTCCTGAACACCATCCGGGACCTCCACGCCCGCCACCCTCGCGGCCGGTACGTGATCGTCGCCCTCGTCGACATGCGCTCGGCGGACGACCTGGGCCGGCTGGACGCCTTCGCGGAGGAGATCGGCGCCCGTATCGACCTGGTGGCGCACGCCGGCGGCACGGTCCGCCTCCCGGAGGACGTCCTCGAGAAGGGCCAGGCCCTGGTCGCGGCCCACGAGACCGGGAGCACGGCCCCCGCACCCGCCGGCCCGTCCGCCACGGCGGACGTGGCCTCCGGAGCACCCTCCGCCGTGGGGGACCGCCCCTCCGGCACGCGGCACACGCCGCACGGCGCCGACGGTGAGCCCGGCGCCGACGGTACGGACCGGGGGCGGGGCCCGGACGGTACGGACGACGGGCTGGATCCGCACGGCACCGGTGGCCCGGACGGCTCGCAGTGCCCGGACCGCTCGCAGCGCCCGGACGGCGCTGACGTCACGGGCGGCACGCGGGGTCCGCACGGTACGCACGGCTCCGCCGGGCGCGGGCCGCACGCCCCTCACAGGCCGCACACACCGCACGCCCCTCACACGCCGCACGAGGTGGACAGCCCGTACGCCGTACGCGTGGACCTGGACTGGCCGGCGGACGTCCCCGACGGCGGCCGGCACGGTTTCACGCCCGCGCACCGCGTCGGGCTGGAGGCGGCCCTTCCCGCCATGGCGCACCGCCTCGCCGAGGCCCTGGGCCCAGGCGGCCTCCCGGCGCCCGCCGGGAGCAGGACGCCGACGGCCGGCACCGCCGCGCCGCCGGAAGCGGACGGCCCCCGGGTCCTCGTCCTCGGCTTCGAGGAGCTGATGTACGCGCCGCTGCGGCTCGCGCTCGAACTGGAGCGGACCGGCGCCGCGCGCGAGGTGCGCTACTCGACGACCACCCGGTCCCCCGTCCTCGCCGTCGACGACCCCGGCTACGCGATACGGACCCGGCTGGTCTTCCCCGCCCACGACGAACCGGCCGACGGCCCGGGCGAGCGGTACGCCTACAACGTCGCCGGCGGAGGCTTCGACGCGGTCGTCGCCGTCGTGGACTCGGCCGCCGACACGGCCGCCCTCCACGCCCCGGACGGACTGCTCGCGCAGCTCGCCGCGCACATACCGCACGTCGTGCTCGCCGTCGTCCCCAGTTACGTCCCCGCTCCCGAGAGGGAACCCATGCTGCCCGAACCGCTCCGCGGACCCGAGTTCTCCTCCTACGCGCCCGACGAGGTCGGCTGGCTGCTCCAGGACCTCTCGGACGTCGAACTCGAGGCGCCCACCGAGGAGCGCGAGGAGGCGATACAGAGCGGTGGCGCGCACTACGCCGAATCGCTGCCCGTGGAGTACCAGCCCAGCGACGCGTACCAGGCGCTCTTCCACGCCGCCCTGGAGACCTCCGCCGCCCGGATCGCCCGCGCCGTCGGCGCCGTCACCGACACCGTCCTCGCCGAGCACCCGCAGCGCCACCGCCCCGGCACTCCCTCCCACGAGCGGCGCCCCGTCCTCGTCTCGCTGGCCCGCGCCGGCACACCCGTCGGGGTGCTGATGCGCCGCTGGGCCCGGCACCGCCACGGCCTGGACCTGCCCCACTACGCCGTCTCCATCGTCCGCGGCCGAGGCATCGACGCCAACGCGCTGCGCTGGCTCGCCGCCCACCACGACCCGGCCGACGTGGTGTTCGTCGACGGCTGGACCGGCAAGGGCGCCATCACCCGCGAACTGGCGGCCGCGCTCGGCGAGTTCGACGGCTTCGTCCCGGAGATCGCGGTGCTCGCCGACCCCGGCGGCTGCGTCCGCACGTACGGCACCCGCGAGGACTTCCTCATCCCCTCCGCCTGCCTCAACTCCACGGTGTCCGGGCTGGTCTCGCGTACCGTCCTGCGCACCGACCTGGTCGGACCGCACGACTTCCACGGCGCGAAGTACTACCGCGAACTGGCCGCCGCCGATGTGTCCGGGCACTTCCTCGACACCGTCGAGGCACGCTTCGACGAGGTGGCCGACGCCGTCGACGCCGACGTGAAGGAACTGCTCTCCGCGGACCGCGCGCCCACGTGGGCCGGCTGGGCGGCGGTGGAGCGGATCAGCGAGGAGTACGGCATCCACGACGTCAACCTCGTCAAGCCCGGGGTCGGCGAGACCACCCGCGTCCTGCTGCGCCGCGTCCCGTGGAAGATCCTCGCCGGCCGCGGCGCGGGCGCCGACCTGGACCACGTACGTCTGCTCGCCGAACAGCGCGGCGTCCCCGTCGAGGAGATCGACGACCTGCCCTACAGCTGCGTCGGACTGATCCACCCCCGGTTCACCCGGGGGGCGACCGGCGCCGACGGCAAGGCGGTGGCGGCGCAGTGACCTCCCTGATCACCAGCGATCTCGACCGGACGCTCATCTACTCGGCCGCCGCCCTGCAGCTGACCGTCCCCGACGCCCTCGCGCCCCGGCTGCTGTGCGTCGAGGTGTACCAGCGCAAGCCGTTGTCGTACATGACGGAGGCCGCCGCCGCGCTGCTCACCGAACTCGCGGACAACGCCGTCTTCGTACCGACGACGACCCGCACCCGCGAGCAGTACGGCAGGATCCGGCTCCCCGGCCCCGCCCCCCGCTACGCGATCTGTGCGAACGGCGGTCATCTGCTGGTCGACGGCGAGTCCGACCGCCACTGGCAGCGCGTGGTCGCCGCCCGGCTCGCGGACGAGTGCGCCTCGCTCGCCGAGGTCCGCGCCCATCTGCTCGCGGCCGCGGACCCGGCGTGGCTGCTGAAGGAACGGGTCGCCGAGGACCTCTTCGCCTATCTCGTCGTGGAGCGTTCGCTGCTCCCGGACGGCTGGACCCGGGAGCTCTCCGCCTGGGCGGAGACGAAGGGCTGGACGGTCTCCCTGCAGGGCCGCAAGATCTACGCGGTGCCCAAGCCGCTCACCAAGAGCGCGGCCGTGCGGGAACTGGTGCGGCGCACCGGGGCCGAGCGCGTGCTCGCCGCGGGCGACTCCCTCCTCGACGCCGATCTCCTGCTGGCCGCGGACCACGCCTGGCGCCCGGGCCACGGCGAACTCGCCGACACCGACTGGGCGCCGCGGCATGTGACAGCGCTCGCCGAGCGGGGGGTCGAGGCGGGCGAGGAGATCCTCCGCCGGTTCACGGCGACGGTCGCGGACGGAGGCCGTGCGGGGGTGGCGACGCCGCGCGCGGCCTCGGGAGCGGTGGCGGGTGCGGCTTCCGGCGCCACGGCCGGTGCCGGAACCGGCCACGGTCAGGCGCGGCGCGTCCCCTTCCCAGGCCGCAGCAGCCGTACGGTCACGAACAGCACCACCGCCCCCAGCGCGCCCACCAGCACCACCTTCGAGTAGGCGTCGACGTACCCGGTCACCTGGGTCCAGTTGTCGCCCAGCGCGTATCCCGCGAGGACGAACGCCGTGTTCCACAGGGCGCTGCCCAGCGTCGTCAGCGTGAGGAACACGGGCAGCGGCATGCGTTCGATGCCCGCCGGCACGGAGACCAGACTGCGGAACACCGGGACCATCCGGCCGAAGAACACGGCCTTCGTGCCGTGGCGGGCGAACCACGCCTCGGTGCGCTCGATGTCCGTCACCTTCACCAGGGGCAGCCGTGCCGCGATCGCCACCGTACGGTCCCGGCCGAGGAGCGCCCCGACACCGTAGAGCGCCAGCGCGCCCACGACGGACCCGAGCGTCGTCCACAGCAGCGCGGCGAACAGGTCCATCCGCCCGGTCGCCGAGGCGAAGCCCGCCAACGGCAGGATCACCTCGCTGGGTATCGGCGGAAAGAGGTTCTCCAGGGCCACGGCGATGCCCGCACCGGGCGCGCCGAGGCTGTCCATGAGGCTGTTGATCCAGCCCGGTGCGCCGCTCTCGGCCGTCTGGTCCGCGGCGGCGCGCACGATCATCGGGTCCATGGCCGCCACGCTAGGGAACCGGAGCTGAAGGGACCCTGAAGACGGCCGCACACCCGCCTGCGGTGAACCGGCGGGCAGAACTGCGGGTCTCCGCGGCGCGCGCGGGAGTGACGGCCCGTAGCGTGACGGCCGCAGGGTCGGCCGCGGGGCGCGACGCCTGGCCTGGGAGGACCAGGGAACGACGCGTCGCCTGGGAGGCCCAGGGGACGAGGGGGACGTGTCGCCATGGATGACCACGGGTGGGCGGTGACGAAGGACATCGCCGTACGCGGGGCGGGGCACGCGGCCGTACTCGCGCCCGGACTCGCGCCCTGTGCCGCCACCGCCGTCACCGAACTGCAGGAACCCTCGACGGGCGGCTCGCGGTGCGGGGCACGCGGCCGGACTCGCGCCGATGCCGCCACCGCCGCCACCGAACTGCAGGAACCCTCGACGGGCGGCTCGCGGTGCACAGCCCGCCCGGCGGACCCACCCTCGTCACCGCGGAGCTGCCGTGCGCGTGATCCCTGCCGAGGACTCGACCCTGCACAGGGAAGGGCTCGTGCGGCTGCTCGCCGAGGAGGGCCACGAGGTGCTCGCGGCGGTCGCCGACGCGGAACGGACTCTGGCGGCCGTCGCCGCCGAGCGCCCGGACGTCCTCGTCGCCGACGTCCGCATGCCGCCCACCCACACCGACGAGGGCCTGCGGGCCGCGCTGCGCTCCCTGGACACCTGAGGCGTGCGGCAAAGGGCCCGCGCCGGCGGCCGGGGGGCCGCCCCACGGCGCCGGGGCACAGAGCGGCCGGTCGTCAGCCGCAGCAGCCGCCGCCGCAGCAGCCACCGCCACCGCCGGCGGGCGCGGGGGCCGGGCCCGTGCTCGTCCCGCCCACGGCGACCGCCGACAGCAGCTTCACGGTGTCGTCGTGCCCCGCGGGGCAGGACGCGGGAGCGGAGGACTCGGCCATGGGCCGGCTCAGCTCGAAGGTGTCGTCGCAGGTGCGGCAGCGGTACTCGTAACGGGGCATGGGGACAGACTAGCCCGGCCGTCAGCCCTGACGACCGGCCTCCGGGAGCCCGCGCGAACGCATCCGCTCCGCACGCGCCTGCTCCTCCTTCGCCGCCTCGTCGGGGTGGCGGGCCTTCCAGTAGGGGTTGTCGTGGGGAAGCGTGCTGCTGATCCGCCCGTACATCCCGAACCACATCAGCATGACGCCCACGACGAAGCTGAAGAGGACGTTCTGGATGCGGAAGTTGAGGAAGTTCGCACCGGAGTCCAGCAGACCGAGGTTCACGAAGCCGCTGAAGATGAAGAGGATGCCGAGCACCATGTTCAGCGTGGAGGCGAAGTTCCCGCCGATGACCATGCCGACGAACAGCAGCAGCCCCACGCAGATGGACAGCACGCTCAGCGCGCCGTTCACGTTGAGACCGCCCACGGTCTCGTTCCCCGTGTCGAAGAAGCCGATGTTGTGCGTCAGCCCGAGGATCCCGAAGGCCAGCAGGATCAGGCCCATGAGCCCGGCGCCGTAGCGGTAGACCTGGCTGAGCTTGTGGTCCACGGGCAGATGCTCGTCCAGGGCGACGTGCAGTCCGCTGGACTGCTGCGTGGCCTGCGGCGTGTGCATGGATGCCATTGCGGCCTCCTTTGGCCGTGCGTACCTCCATACAGGATCCGCCCGCTCCGGCACACGGACAAACGGGACGCGGGGTGGGTGGGGTGGTGCGGTCGCCGGCTCGCTCGGGGCGCCGGAACCGCGTGCCCGGCGCACGGTGCCGCGACCGTCCGGCGGGGTGCTGCTCGGGCGGCTGGGCCGCGCCCGGCTGGTCACGGCGGCGACGCGGTCGTACGGGCTGTAGGCGTGGCCGGGGCCGTGCCCGTCAGGCCGCCGGGCCGCGCTCGCTGCGGATCTGCTCCACGACGCGGGCCACGCTCTGCCGCACCGCTTCCAGCTCGGTCAGGAAGTGCCAGTAGTCGGGGTGGCGGCCCTCGAGACCGGCGATCGCGCGGTCGAGCCGGGCGACGGAGTCGTCCAGCGGACGGGCGTGACGCGGATCGGGCGTGTTGCGGCCCGCCATGGCCAGGCGCTGGGCGTCGCGGATGGCGAACCGTGTGCGCTGGATCTCCTGCTCCGGGTCCTTGGCGACCGCGTCGAGACGCCGCAGTCGGTCACCCGCGGCCGAGACGGCCTCTTCGGCGCTGTTCAGCAGGGCCCGGACCGTGCCGAGGAGGGCCGTGGCATCGGGCCAGCGCTGTTCGTCGCGCGCCTTGGCGGCTTCCTTGAGCTTCTCCTCGGCACTGCGCACGTTCTCGCCTGCCTGCGCGGGAACGGGCTGCAGATCCTGCCAGCAGGCGGCCGTGAAGCGCCGGCGCAGCTCGCTGAGGACCGGCTCGACACCCTCCGCGCGGGTGGTGAGGGCCTGTGCGCGGGTACGCAGCGACACCAGGCGCCTGTCGATCTCGGCGGCGCGCTCGGGGAGCCGCTCGGCCTCGGCCCGTATCGCCTCGGCCTCCCGTACGACCCGGTCGGCACGCTGCAGGGTCTCGGGCACGCCGTGCCGGCCTGCGCCCTCGTTGAGCCTGGTCAGCTCGGGGGCGAGGGCGGCGAGCCGGGCGGCGAGGTCGTCCGCTCGCATACCCGAGGCGCGTACCGAGTCGAGGGCGTTGCTGGCGGCGAGCAGCGCCTGGCGGGCCCGCTCCACCGCGGGAGCGAGCCGTGCCAGCTGGGTCTCCGCCGTGTCCAGCAGCGGCCCGAGGCCCTGCCCGAACCGGTCCAGCTCCCCCTTGACCCGGACCAGCTCGTCCTTCGCCCGGGTCAGCTCCGTACGGGCGCGCACCGCCACCGACGGGTCCAGGCCGTCCCGGTCGAGGTCGTGCGCGTCGACGGCGGTGATGTACGCGTGGCTGACCTCGTCGATCCGCCGCCCGAGCGCGGCGAACTCCTCCGCCGCGCGCCGGGCGCCGGGAGAGCTGTCGACGGCCGTGATCGTCTCGATGGAGATCCGCAGGTCACGCTGGGCGGTGTCCAGCTCGTAGAACGCGGCGGCGGCGGCGTCCTTCGCGGCCTGGGCATCGGCCCGCTGGCTCTCGCCACGGCCGCCGAACCATCGCCGCGTCCCGCCTCCGGCGAACGCGGCCGTCAACGCCGCGACCACCAACGGCAACGGCAGCAGCACCAGGGCGACCAGGTCCCGCACGACACCCGCTCTCGCCTTCGCTCCTGCGCGTGGCCGTGCGTGTGTCGCCGTCACATCCCTCTCCCGTGCCGTGTCCGCCCTGCCGGTTCATTCTCCCACTGGGTAAGGACGAACACACGGGGCTGTCAGTTCGCGCTTCGCGTGACGATCCTGCGGAGAGGGGCGCGGGGCGGGGCGGTCGGGGAGCCGTGTGGTGGGGTACCGGCCTCCAGGTTCCTCGGAACGGGCCGGTATGGGTATGGGGGCGCACCCCATCGAAGAAGACCCTGCTCGCTTGGGGCAGAGCTCACCTGCCGGCTCCCGCCCGACCGGCCTCGGGGCCCCGCTCACCACGGAGGATCCCCATGTGATCTGGTTTGCGGCACCCACCCCGGGTCCATGTAGGCTGTTGCCTCCTTCTCGGGTGCGTAGCTCAGGGGTAGAGCGCTGCTCTTACAAAGCAGATGTCGGCGGTTCGAAACCGTCCGCGCCCACCAGCACGAAGGCCCCCAACCGATCATGGTTGGGGGCCTTTGACATCTACTTCTGACATCAACGCGGGCGTTCACTCACGGCCGGGCCGCCGCTTGAGCAGCCGGTCCATGTGGCTGACAGCCTCACGCTGGGTGTCCTGGACGACGTGTGCGTAGACGTTCATCGTGACGGCGATCTGGCTGTGCCCGAGGATCTCCATGACGACGCGGGGAGCAACCCCGGCCGCAGTGAGCAGGGTGGCGCAGCCGTGCCGAGCGTCGTGCAGCCGGATGACGCGGAGGCCGGCGGAGTCGGCGACCCGGGTGAACGAGCGGTACAGGTTGCGCGGCTCGATCGGTTGGCCGGTGCGTGTGGTGAAGACGTAGCCGGTCTCCTTCCAGTCGGCCCCGGCCCGATCACGCTGAGCAGCCTGCCGCATGCGCTGCCAGCGCAGGGGCGCGACGCAGATCGCGGGGAGCGGCAGGGTCTGCTTCCGCCGGCGCCCCTTGGGGTCGTCCTCGTACGCCTCGCCGCGGACGCGCTGACGCTGAGTGCGAACCCGGATCTCCCGCTTGTCGAGGTCGAGGTTCTCCCAGCGGAGACCGACGATCTCACCACGGCGGAAGCCGAGCGCGATGGCGAGGACGAAGGCGGCATAGAGCGGGTCCTTGCGAGCGGCGCCGAGGAAGTCGAGCGTCTCGTCCAGAGACCACGGCGACATTTCGCGGGTGTCGACCGAGGGCGGCTCGACGAGCGTTGCCACGTTCCGCGTGACCAGCTCCTCACGGCAGGCCGCGGTCAGCGCGGTGCGTAGCACCCGATGCGCTTCTTTGGCCGTCGCGGCGGTGGTCTTCTTCTCCAGCTGGACGAGCAACCGCCGGACGTCGGCGACGCTAAGAGATTCGAGCCGCTTGGAGCCGAGCACTGGCACGAGGTAGAGACGGACATGCACCTCGTACTTGGCGAACGTGGTGCGCTTCCGGCGCGGCTTGATGATGTTCTCCAGCCAGTACGGCAACCACTCCGAGAGCTTCGCCGACTTGGTGGGCACGGGCACGCCCTGGTCCACCTTGTCGAGGAGCTCCCGGCGCTTGGCGTCGCACTCGGCCCAGGTCTTGCCGTAGGCGAACTTGCGGGCACGGGTGCCATCCGGCTGGAGAACGTAGACGGCTGCCTGATAGCGGCCGTCCTTCCGCTTGGTGATGGTGCTGGCGCCGTTGGGGTTGCGCTTGCGCTGCGTCGCCATCAGGCCGCCTCCTCGATCTGGACGAGGACGAAGTCCCGCACGGCATCAGCGGGGATGCGGCGGCAGCCGTCGATCTTGATCGAGGTCAGGCGGCGCGAGCGGATCAGGTCGTAGACCTTGGAGCGTCCGAGCTTGAGCCGTGCCATGACCTCGGGCACGGTCAGGAGTTCGGCGGTTGCGGTGGTCATGCTGCGGCTCCTTCCAGGGCGAGTTGGTCTTGCAGGGCTTCGCGGGCGGTTTGGCGGTTGAGTTGGATGTCTCTGGCGATGGATGCGGCGAGTACGGATTCGCCGGGGCTGTGGCCCTGTCCGGCGAATCGCCAGTCGGCCAGGACGAGGACGGTCGGGTCCTGGTCCGGGTCTGGCAGGCCGAGTTCGTTGCGTTGCTGGGCGGCGCGGTAGTCGGCGCGGACCTGGCGGAGGGCGCCGAGGGTGGTCGAGTAGCGGCGGGACTTGCTGGAGAAGTGGCCGCGGAAGCCGAGCATGTGGGCCCAGGCCCTCAGCCGCCGTTCGGGATAGGCGGCGTCGAGTTCGAAGCACGCTTCGATGAGGCGGCGCGGGTGGTCGGGAACCTCGAGGAGGACCAGGACCTCACGGTTGCCGATGCGGCGGTCCACGGTGCCGGTCGTCTCGGCAGCCTTGGTGGCGTATTTGGCGACGTAGGAGGCGACGGCCTGTTCGGTGATGGCGGTGCCGGCCTCGAAGGCGCGGATGGGCCGGATGTCGAGCTGGGTGCCCCAGCGCAGTGTGCGGGCGGGGTGGCCGTCGGCGGCCGGGACGGTGATGGTCGTGTAGGAGTGCGCGGCGGCGGCGTGGATGGCGTCGGTGAGCAGCTGCACGGTGGCCCAGGACGGGGGCGGGGATTCGGGGCCGTCCGGTCCGTCGAGGCGTATGACGGCGTGGAAGTGGATGGCGCCGTGCTTCTGGAACTCGGCGACCTTGCCGTAGGAGAGGCGGGCGCATTCCTTTAGTTCGCGCTGTGTGATGCCGGCGCGGGCGGCGATCTCGCGGCGGAGCCGGTTGGTGAAGCGCTGCCAGAGCTCCCCGGCGTGGCTGTTGAAGAGGACCGCCGCGGCGTAGTCGTAGGTGGTCGGGTCGAGTGGTGTGCCGAGTGCGTCGTCGTCCGCCGGGTGCTGGAGGCCGCAGCGGCAGCGGCCGGAGTCGGGGCGGTTGTGAACGCGGCCGAACGACGGTGCGGTGAGCGTCGCGAAGACCCGGGGGTGGTCGCGGACGGTCGCGGGGACGTCCTTGTCCTGGTCGCCCGTGAGCCCGGCGCGGATCAGGTGGTAGGTGTCGGCGGCGTACATCCAGGCGCAGGCAGGGCAGCGGGACGCACGGCGGTTGCCGCAGGCGACGCGGAGCCGACCGTCGGGCTCGGTGTCGGTGGAGTAGCGGTGCAGCGTGTCGCCGGTGGTCTTGTCCTTGGTGAGGGTCCAGCCGGACAGGTGGATGGGGTTGGCGCAGCCGCCGGTGCGGCGGATCTGGTCGCGCCAGCGGTCGAAGCCGGGGGACCCGGCCACCCGCAGCAGGTCGCCGAGGGTGGCCGGGTCCAGGCCCGCGATGGTCGCGGTGTCGGTCACGCGCTCACCGCCACGGTGACGGGGTCGAAGATCGTGTAGACGCGCAGAGAGATGCGGCCGAGCGATGCCGTGAAGAGCAGTTTCGTACCCTCAGCGCGTTCGGTGATCTGCACGTCGGCGGGTTCCGCGTAGAGGGCGTGGCGCCAGGCTTCGAGGTCGCTCGGGCCGTCGAGCAGGACGTGGGCTTCAGCGGGCGTGATGTCGCTGGCGGTGATGTAGGCGCCGGGCAGGTCCGGGTGTGCCTCGGCGAAGCGTGGTGAACGGGGTGCGGATGCGGACCCAACCGCCGGTCGAGTCACCGGCGATTGCGGTGCCGGGGCGGTTCGCAGGAATCTGCGTGGCGGCGATCACGGCGTCCGGGGAGATGTCGCCGAACGCCATCTTGGCGGAGGCTTCGTCATTCACTCGGTGCGAGGTACGGCCGGTGAGCTGGGCGCGGAGCATGGTGATCCCATCACCGAGTTCGGAGCCGAAGCGCTGACCGCAGATCTCCACGTAGATGCCGGCGGCACGGCCGAGCTGGACGAGCCGGACCAGTGCGGTGATGATCCGCTCGCGACGCTTCTTCTCCGCCGCATTGGCGAACAGCGACAGTTCGGCTACCTCGTCGACCAGGAGCACGATTGGGGTCGGGCGCAGGTGATTGGGCAGTCCCCATATGTCGGCGGTGATCTCAGCATCCGGGACGTCCGAGCTGATCCGTTGTTCGCACCGGACGATCCGGTACGTCGCGGCCATGCGGTCTACGAGGACGTCGAGCAGGTCGGCGGCGTCATCGGGGTTGTCTGCGAGCGCCGAGAAGCGACGGGCGAGAGGGTAGAGCTCCACTCCTTCCTTGCAGTCGATGCCGACCAGGGCGACGTCGAGAGCGGCGAGTTCCTTGACCAGCTGTCGCTGGTAGACGGACTTGCCGGACTCGGTCGCGCCGAGGTTGAGGGCGTGAGGAACCTGTCGGTAGTCGCGGTAGTGGACCTCTCCGTCCTCGCGCAAGGCGACGGGGATGCGCATGCCTTCGCGGTCGATCTTTGCGGGCATCTGCACCCGCTTCAGCACGTCGTAACCGGTCATCCGGAGTTCGACCACACCGGACTTGATCTCGCGAGACGTGACGCCCTGCATGGTGAACGAGTGTCGAAGTCGGTCGGTGGAGGCCGCGAAGTCGAAGGCATCCTGACCGGGCCGCAGCTTGAGCCGGAGCACCAGGCCGGTACGGGTCGGGCGAAGAGTCAGGATGCGGGGCGGCCGAGGGTCCGGGATGGGCCGGTGTGCGATACGAGCCCAGGCCAGCCGGAGCCTGGACGGCGGGACCGTGAGTCCACAGGCGTCCATCACCGAGGCGTACCGGACCAGGACCCGCACCACTGCGAGACCGATGCCGAAGGCGAGCCAGTACCAGGCGGGACGGCGCCACTTGAGCAGCAGCGCCAGCCCGACGACGGCCAGCAGGCCGATCGCAGTCCCGGTCATGATCAGGCCGCCTTCGGCTTGGCCGTGTTCTCGGCCAGCGAGGTGACGGCCACAGCGCGGAAGCTGATGCCGTGGCGCTTCTGGCCGCCGAACTCGTTCTCCCACGGCCGGGCCACGACGCCGGTAAGCGCGACCGGGGTGCCGGTGGCCAGGTCACCGGTGAACCCGGTCTCGGGAACGGTCAGGCTCAGGATCTCGGCGTTGCCGTTCATGACGAACATGACGTCGATCGTCATCAGCGGTGCACCGGTGTCCCGGTCGGTCGCGACTTCACCGGTCTGACGGTTGGCAATCTTCGGCTGCGGGGGCTGGGCCACCATCAGGACAGCGCCGGTGGTGTCGACGGGGATCTGACGCATCGTCTTGTCTCCTGTGATCGAGGGGAGTTCGGGCCGCCTGCTTGGGCGGTGAGACCAGGAGACCGCAGGAGGTGATGGACGCGTCACGGCCCGTATGGACGTTTGGGGACGTCTGAGCTATCGACAAAACGTCCCTAGCGTCCCTTGGGGAGGGCGGCACGAGATGGCGAACGAGCGTCTGCGCGCGGCGATTTCGGCGAAGGGCGAGACCATTCAGTCGGTCGCGCTACACGTCGGAGTGGACCCGAAGAGTGTCGAGCGATGGATCACTACGGACCGCACCCCGCACCGCGGGCACCGCTGGAAGACGTCAAGCTTTCTGGGCATCGATGAGGTCTATCTGTGGCCGGCCGTCTCCAAGCAGGCAGAAACCGCGAGTGCCTCGGAACTGGTCACGTACTACCCGCACCGAGGGGCAGTGCCGGCGGCACTCTGGTCGTCATTGATCGACCAGGCCACCAGTCACATCGAGATCCTGGTTTACGCGGGCCTGTTCCTGTTCGACAGCCACCCCGACCTGCCGGACCAGCTTGCCGACAAGGCGAAGGCCGGCGCACAGGTCCGGATACTCCTCGGTGACCCCGACTCCGACATGGTCCGCCAGCGTGGCGAGGAGGAGGGCATCGGCAGTGACCTTGCGGCCCGGGCGCGGATCACGCGCCGGTACCTCGAGCCAGCCACCAAGTCGCCAGGCGTTGAGGTTCGACTCCACGACACGATCCCGTACAACTCGATCTACCGGTTCGACGACGACGTCTTGGTGAACCCGCACGTCCTCGGAGCTCCGGCCGGCCAGAACCCGGTCCTGCACTTCCGCTACATCCCCGGGGCCCGCACGTTCCGGCACTACATGAAGAGCTTCGACTTTGCGTGGGGACAGGGCACCTCGTCGTAACCGGCATCGGGCAGCGTCGTGCGAGGCTGGAGTCATGGCCCGTATCGACTACTTCAACGACCCGAACGCTCCCAAGGCGAACAGCATTGTCCCGTCCGTCACCGCCGTGGCACGCAACGAGGCGGGCGAAGTGTTGCTGATCCACAAGACCGACAACGATCTGTGGGCTCTCCCAGGCGGTGGTGTTGACGTCGGTGAGTCTGTTGCAGACGCCGCGGTACGTGAGACGAAGGAAGAGACTGGGTTCGACATCGAGGTCACCGGACTAGTCGGCCTGTACACCAACCCAGCGCACGTCATGGCGTACGACGACGGGGAGGTGCGGCAGCAGTTCTCGATCTGCTTCATAGCGAAGATCATCGGAGGGGAGCTGCGCACCAGCAGCGAGAGCAAGGAAGTCGCCTTCGTTTCCCGCGACCAGCTGGACGAGCTGAACATTCACCCGTCGATGCGGATGCGGATCGACCACGCTTTGACTGATCGGGCGGAGCCTTACATCGGCTGAGTATGAGCAGCTCGTGCCTGGTGAAAGCGCACCGTGTCCGACACCCAGACGATCATGTCGTTCGCGATCTCAGACAGTCGTGACCCGGTCTCGATCCGGTGCACGCCTCGTACGGGATCGCGGAACTCGATCTCGTAGACGCCTTCTTCGAGCAGCGCGGCAACTATGTACCAGTCGGAGTCGCCGACACCCTCAACGATCAGATGGCCGTTGTCCGGCAGCTCGAAGGCCCGCATGAGCTCGTAGAGCAGGTCCTCGGAGGCGTCTTCGTACGTCTCCCCGTTCTCGCTCTCCACTCGGCAGTAGGGGCTTCTGCTCATCGCGAGCCAGCCACACGTCCGGCGAGGCGGGCAGACGTCCGGTCGACAGCGGCTCCGAGGTACGGCCGGGCCTTAGTAATCGCGGTGTGCACCTCGCTGCCGGGCTCGTAGCGAACCAGGGTCTCGCCCATACGCTGATCGAAGTCGAAGCGTTGCCCGGCCGGGCCGGTGGTCATGTCGGCAAAGATCAAAGCGTCCAGGACCGGCGAGTCCTCGCGCTCGTACACGGCGAGTTCAGCCGAGAGTCCACGCTGCTCGGCCTCGTACACGGCGCCGGAGTGGTGAGCGACGAGGCGATCGGGCGCATCGAGGGTTGCCAGATGCCGCGCACCGTCGAGCGGATGGAACCCGGTGTCACGCAGCTCGGGTGCGTATCCGATGTCATGCAGCCAGGCCGCGGCAACGAGGAGGTCCCGTTCGTCTTCGGGCACGGCCTTCGACACTTCGACGGCCCGTGCAGCAACTGCCTGCGTGTGCAACCAGCGGTTCCCGAGCGGTGGCAGCAACGACTCGGCCAGCTCGGCCGCTCCCTGGGGCGTATCCAGCGCAGAAGGCATGAGCAGCACGGTAGCCCAGCTCACGGACAGCCCGACAGGCCGAACCACAGGCCACAGAGCCGGTGCGGTAGAAGTTTCTCTACTTCATCAAGGCGGCTCGCTCCGCTCGCCGCGCGCGGCCCCGGCTCCAGCGCCGGGTCCCGACGCTCCTGTCTCCGCCCCGCTCCGGGCCCCGGCTCCGCCGGCCGCGCGGCTGGAGCGAGCACACCTGATGCAGTGGGCGGTAGCCCGCTGTGGCTGGGCCCGGTCGGCTCCACGGCTTTAGGCAGCCACCATGGGGCGAGCCTCGAAGATCGGGGCCCACATCGGGCCTTAACGGGCAGGTCCACAGACTGCCCGATTTCGCTGACCAGCGTACGGGCCCCGATCTCTCGCCCCATGGCAGCTCCCGCCCAAAGCCGCTCCACCGACCTCCGGGTACCGTCTCCGCAGAGGATGACGGGGGAGGGGCAGGATGACGGGTGATCTCCAGTTCAGCTGGGAGCTCAGCGGCTCTGGCTGGGCCACGTGCCGTATTGCTGACAGCTCTTCGCAGCAGAAGGAATTCGTCAGCTACTGCACAGACGCACTAGCCGACCTGTTGCATGGGGTGGCGGGTCTCTATGGCCCCTCGACCGTCCAGCGACTCTCCTTCGACCTCGAACCCGCCGAAGTGAGGTGGGTGCTCCGCGGTCGAGGGGCGAACGTAGACATCGCCATCTACCGGTTCCCGGACATGCACACGAGCTGGGACTCGCCTGACGAGGAGGGCACGCTCTCCTGGAGCTCCACACAACCCCGCCGCACCCTCGGCCACGCGGTCATGGACGCCGCGCAGACAGTGCTACGACTTCATGGCGAGGAAGGCTACCGAAAGAAGTGGGTGCAGCACCCCTTCCCCGTTGCCGCTCTGCAAGACCTCCGTCGGCTGCACCTGCGAGACGACGAGTGCCAGCGCGAGCAGTGTCAAGGGAACCCCGCTTCCTGACATCACCAGCTGACACCAACGAGTGCGAACGGCACCGGACAGCGTTGAACCTCAGCGGCTGGTCGGTAGGGGCCATGAAGGGGTTACGCGTGGCCCCGGGGTTTCGGTGATCGACCTGATAAGGATGAGGCCAGATCTCAAAACTCCGGGGCCGTCGACAAATGACGTAGCGCCGCAGAGTATCTGCATGTGACTGATGACGATCTCGTAGCGGCCGTCCGCGCGTACGCGGCTGACCAGGAACTACCTGGCCCAGCCTCTTCGGAGGACGTCACCGCGTTCGAACGGATAGTGGGGCACCCGATGCCCCAACTGCTGAGAAGGATCTACCTCGAAGTCTCCAATGGCGGCTTCGGACCAGCAGAGGTCGTGTCCCTCACGGACACGGGTGACTGGTTCAGTGACTGCGAGGACATCGCGATGGCATACCGTGAGCTCGCCGATCCCGAGCGCGGGATCCCACCAGGGATCGTGCCGCTCATGGACCGAGGCTGCGCCATGTGGGCACTCATCGACTTCAAGACGGCGGACGGGCAGATGTGGGACTGGGACCCCAACCTCTGCTGCAAGGAGCACGCTCTGGCCCCGCTGGGGCAGTCACTGGCCGGGTGGCTGACCGACTGGTTGCACGGCAGCATGCCCGATGGGTCCTACCCGCATCGCGAGTTGTCCGCCAGGAACTGCCCCGCCCTATGAACCGATCCGCATCAGGCTGCACTCCAGCTGCTCGTGCAGCTCGGTGCTGTACAGCAGGGAGGTACCGCAACCACAGCGACCGATCATGTCCGCAGGTGTCCCAAAGGAGACGCGAAGCAGCCGGTACGGACGTTACTGACCGATCCGGCTAGAGCTACGGATCAGACGCTCCCCGTGCCACAACCGCGCCAGATGGAGCGGGGAGCCACGGGGAACTGCGGTCGCCAACGGTGCTCCGCGCCCATGTCCATCGATGTCGGCGTGCCGCAGGTCAGACCACAAATCGCCCCACCTCGCTCCTAAAGCGGTGCTCTCCCCATGACCAGGTTGTCTAGGCTCGTGCCATGAACGAGGATCCGCAACGCTTGGCGAACTTCCGAGTCCACGTGGTGCCGGCGATCCTGGCTCTGGCCAATCCCCCCTGGCAGCAGGATGTGTGGCTCGACCCGTCGACGTTCGAGAACGTGACCCATATCTTCCATACGCTCTTCGACGACTTCTGCGACGCCGACGAGCCCGAGCGCTACCTCGGCACAAGTCTGCGAACAGAGGCGGAGGTCGCCCTCATGCGGGAGCTTGGCGCAGCGCTCAACGCGGCCGCAGAGGAGGCGCCCAACGACACCGATGCGGAGTACCTCCAGGCAGCCTCTTGGCCCGAGGTCGTGGCCGTCGCTGGACGACTCGCTCGCGTAATGGTGGGTAACGACCTGGGAGAACTCGTCGCACTGCACGAGGCCGAGACCAGGGATCAACCCAACAACCTTGCTAGCCATGGAGAAGCCCCTGAGTGTCTAACTGCGTGACAACGGCGACAGATGCCCGCGAACAACCGTGGACGTCAGCGGACCATCAACGCAGGTGACAGGAACAGCAGCTCAAGGACAGGGGGCATCCCAAGTTGCTTCGGGACGAAGAGGTCGTGGGGGGACTGCTGCATGATCGGGTGACAGCGTGGTTTATGCAGCCAGAGCTGCGGGGGCCATGATGGTCTCGTACTCGACGGGGGTCAATCGGCCCAGGCGTCTTTGGCGCCGGCGCCGGTGGTAGGTGCGTTCGATCCAGGTCACGATCGCGATCCGCAACTCCTGCCGGGTCGCCCAGACACGGCGGTCGAGGACGTTCTTTTGCAGCAGCGCGAAGAAGCTCTCGGGCCTTGACCCCGGATCTTGGACACCGGAGAGACTTGGATCTTGATGGTCCAGGAGAACGGAGTCCCCGTGGGGATGAAGCACTACCCCGCCGAGTTCAAGGCGGACGCGGTCGCGCTGTACCGATCACGTCCGGGAGCGACGATCAAGTCGGTCGCCGCTGATCTCGGGGTGAACACCGAGACGCTGCGGAACTGGATACGGGCTGCCGACGGCCGCCGCTCCGGTGCCCACTCCGCGCCGCCGGCCACTGCGCAGTCTGGTGGTAACGCCGTCCAGGCGGAGCTGGCCGCGGCAAGGAAGAGGATTCGCGAGCTGGAGGAAGAACGAGACATCCTCCGCAAGGCGGCCCGGTATTTCGCCGGGGAGACGCGCTGGTGAACCGCTGCCAGTTCGTTGACGACCACCAGCGCCGATACGGCGTCAAGCGGCTCTGCGACATCCTCGGGATCGCCCGCTCGAGCTTCTACTACTGGCGCCGCACCGCCCCGGACCGGGCGGCCCGCCAGGCCGCCGAGGCCAAAGTCGCGGCCCGGATACGCCAGGTCCACAAAGACTCCGACGGCACCTACGGCGCCCCGAGGATCACCGCCGAGCTCCGCGACGAGGACGGCCTGGTGGTCAACCACAAGCGCGTCGCGAGGATCATGCGGACCATCGGCCTTGAAGGCGTCCGCCTGCGGCGCCGGCACCGCACCACCGTCCCGGACCCGGCCGCCGCGAAAGCACCGGACCTGATCGGCCGGGACTTCACCGCCGTGGTCCCGAACACGAAGTACGTCGGCGACATCACTTACCTGCCCATCGGCGCCGGGAAGTTCTGCTACCTCGCGACCGTCATCGATCTGTGCTCACGCCGTCTGGCCGGGTGGGCGATCGCCGACCACATGCGCACCGATCTCGTCACCGACGCCCTCGCTGCGGCGATCCGCACCCGCGGCACTCTCGCCGGAGCCGTGATGCACACCGATCACGGAGCCCAGTACGCGAGCCGGGCATTCGCCGAAGCCTGCAGGTCAGCAGGGGTCCGACAGAGCATGAGCGCGGTCGGGTCCAGCGCGGACAACGCCGCCGCCGAGTCGTTCAACACGACCTTCAAAAGAGAGACGCTCAAGGGGCGAAAGAGCTGGTCGGACGAGCGCGAGGCCCGCCTCGACGCCTTCCGATGGCTCCACCGATACAACACCCGACGCCGTCACTCCCGCCTCGGACAACGATCCCCGATCGCCTACGAGAACGCCTTCCACCCAACATCAACTACCCTGACCCGAGCCGCATAGACGTGTTCAACATCCGGGGTCAAGGCCCCTCCATCGCGGCGTTGTCGCCGGCCGCCCCGACCCGGCCCATCGAGCCGACCAGGTCGTGCCGGGAGAGCACGGCGGAGACCTTCCGGGACCGGAATTGCGATCCGCGATCCGAATGCACCACGCATCCGGCGGCCGGGCCGCGGCGGGCGACGGCGGACTCCAGTGCGGCCACCGCGAGGCGGGACTTCATCCGGGCGTCGATGGAATAGCCCACGATGCGGCCGGAATACACGTCCTTGACGGCGCACAGATACAGCTTGCCCTCGCCGGTGTGGTGCTCGGTGATGTCGGTGAGCCACAGCCGGTTCGGGGCGTCGGCGGTGAAGTTGCGCCGCACCTTGTCGTCGTGCACCGGTGGCCCGGCCTTGGTGTTCTTGCCGCGGCCCTTTCGCTTGCCGAACGCGCTCCACCAGCCGTGGTCCCGGCAGATCCGCCAGGCGGTCCGCTCGGCCATCACCTCACCCGCGGCACGGGCCTCGTCGGCCAGGAACCGGTGTCCGAACTCGGGATCGTCGCGGTGCGCGTCGAACAGCGCGTCGGCCCGGTATGCCTCGGTCAGCTCGGCGTCGGAGACCGGGCAGGCCAGCCACCGGTAGTAGGGCTGGCGGGCCAGCCCGAGCACCCGGCACGTCACCGCCACCGGCACCCGCACACGGGCATCGGCGGCGGCCAGCTCGCGGACGAGCGGGTACATCATTTTGCCGGCAGGTTCGCCTGCGACAGATACGCCGCCGCCCTCCTGAGCACTTCGTTCTCCTGCTCCAGCAACCGGATCCGCTTGCGGGCCTCGCGCAGCTCGGCGGACTCACCCGACGTCGTCGCGGGCCCGGCGCCCTCGTCGACGTCGGCACGGCGCAGCCACTTCGACAACGTGATCGGGTGGACCCCGAAGTCAGCGGCGATCTGTTCCAGCGTGACGCCGGGCTCGCGGTTGCGCGCGACCCGCACGACGTCCTCGCGGAACTCCCTCGGATACGGCTTGGGCACTGCAACATCCTTCCAGGCCGCCTCTCAGCAAGCCAGGTCAGGTGTCACCCAACCTTGCAGCAGTCCCATGTGGGAGGTTGAGCCTGAGCTCCACGCCTACTGTTCTGCCCCACCGAACTTTGGCGGTGCTCCGACGATGCTGGCGTCCACCCCATGAACCTGTGCTGGGTCGAGGTGGAGTTCGTACGCGGTGTAACACTCGCTGATCTCAGTTCCTACCGCAGCACCACATGGGCACAGCCGGTTCAGACCGCTCTGCCCATGCCAGCCGCAGCAGCCTGTGTGGTCTCCCTCAAGGTCGGGCAGCAAGTTGGGTGCGTCGTCGGGATGGAGGACGATCGTGTTTCGGGGGCCTGCGGAAGTCAGGAACCCCTCTCCGTCCGGATCGCCGACACAAGGCCCGCCGGGAAACACTGCGACGGGTTCGTCGGTCGGCAGGAACGGGGCTCCCCATGGCTCGGGCTCCAGGGCGTAGCGCCCCGCATGCATCGTGGCCGAGGCCCGGCGATACCCGTCAGGTCCAATTCGCCCGTCGAAATCTGGCCTGACCAGGGTCTCGGACAGCCGCACAGCCCTGGTCAGAGGGCGGGCGCATGCGGCACACACAAAAGTGATCACATGAAGTTCTAGCTCGCCGAACCCGCATCAGCAAGATGCCTGCCTCTGGGCTATTGCAGCAGGATCATCTTCCGGAGCAGGTGGAAGCCGGCTCGGCCGTAGAGCTGTCTCTTGATCTTTTTGATGCGGTTCACAGCGCCTTCGATGCTGCCCGAGCTCCAGTTCAGGGTGAGGCCGGCGGTCACGGCGTCGAGGTCTCGGCGCAGGTGGAGTGCGAAGCCGGTAAGCCCGGGCAGCTGGCTGGCGTCGACTGCGTCGATCCAGGTGGGGAGTGTGGAGCCTAGCCGGTTGGTGAGTACTTCGCCGAAGTCGCGGACATGTCCGGCAGCCGTGTCCAGTTCGGGGCAGCGGGCCAGGACATCCTTCAGACCGGCCCGTTCCTCCTCGGCCAGAGCCGTGGGGTGCCGGGTGAGCCAGCCGGTCACCTGCCGTACCGTGGGCGGCCGCGGCGGTGCTGCGGATGGGGCCTCGCGCAAGGTGGCGATGTGGGCCCGGACCATGCCGTAGGTGACCGGGGCGTGCTCGGCGATCAGCTCGCCGTGCAGTCGGGTGACGCTGGTGCATCCCTCAGCAAATCGCCGTTCCAGGTAGGGCTTGTAGGGGTCCAGCCTGCTGGGTCGGCGCCGGTTTGAGGATGATCCTTTGGAGTGGACACCCTGACAATGGATCTTGATGGTCCAGGGAGGGATGTTCAGGTGGGACGCAAGTCTCCGTATCCGGAGGAGTTCAGGAAGGACGCGGTCGCGCTCTACCGGGCCGCGGCCGGGAAGCGGACGTATGCGGCGGTGGCGGCGGATCTCGGCATCACCGCGGAGTCGCTACGGACGTGGGTGCGCAAGGACGAGGCCCAGGCCGTAACCGTGGGCCGTGACGGCAGCGTGAGCGCGGAGGAGGAGCTGGCCCGCCTACGGGCCGAGAACGCCCGGCTGCTCAAGGCCGAGCAGGAGTGGCAGCTGGAGCGCGAGATCCTGCGCCGAGCAGCGGCCTATTTCGCTCGGGAGGTGAAGTGAGCCCCCGCCGCTGGGACTTCATCTCCAACAACCGCGCCGACTTCGGCGTCAAGCGGATCTGCCGGGTGCTCGGGGTGTCCCGCGCCGGCTACTACCGGCACCTGGCCACCGAGCAGGCCCGAGCCGAGCGCCGGGCCGAGGAGAAGCGGACCGTGAGCGAGATCCGCGCCATCCATGCCGAACACCAGGGGCGTATGGGGCTCCGCGCGTCCATGCTGAACTGCGTGCGAGGGGACGCAGGATCAACCGCAAGCGCGTCACCCGGCTGATGCGGATCAACCACATCGTCGGCCGTCACCTGCGGAGGAAGAAGCGGACGACGATCGCGGACAGGACCGCGCCGCCCGCGCCTGACCTGGTGATGCGCGACTTCACCGCGGACACGCTGAACACCAGGTGGTGCGGCGACATCACTTACATAGCCGTCGGCGCGACGTGGCTTTATCTCGCTACGGTGATCGACATCTGCTCGAGGAAGGTGGTGGGCTGGTCAATCGCCGACCACATGCGCACCTTGCTGGTCACCGACGCGATCGAGATGGCTGTGGCCGCCCGCGGAGGTCGGGTGCACGGCGTCGTTTTCCACACCGACAAGGGCGCCCAATACAGCGCGGCCGCCTTCGCCGAGGTATGCCGCCGCCACGGCATCCGGCGCAGCATGGGCCGGGTCGGCTCGAGCTACGACAATGCCCTCGCCGAGTCGTTCTTCCAGGGCCTCAAGCGCGAATTGCTCCACGGCAGGCGCTGGACTTCGAAGACTCAGACTCGGCTGGAGCTGTTCCGCTGGCTGTCGTACTACAATCGGCGCCGTCGGCATTCCGCCCTCGGCTACCTCACACCGGTCGAGTTCGAACAGCAACTGATCACGTCACGTACGCTGTCACTCGTCGCATGAAACTCGGTGTCCACTCCCGGGGATCAACCTCAGCGATCGGGTTCTACCTGAGGGAGCGTCACCTTCGGCTGTCAGACGCCAAGGCGTACGCCGTCTCGCACGAGCCAGACTCCTCGCAATCGAACATCCAGGTAACGCTCCGCGACCGCTCCCCAAGATCTGTGCCAGAACCGAGTAACGACAGCGGACATGGGCTCAAGACGGCCCGTCCGCCCGAACTTAGAAGGCAGGTGCCGACGACGGCCCGCGGCCAGATCCGTGCCAGATCGAGCGGTCAATCACGGACACTCGGAGCCCGTAGCGGCGCGAACGCCCGTCGACAGACTCGGCACCGTGGCACGCACGACAAACAGCGAGGACGTATCCACGCGCGGCGCCAGGCTTACAAAGCAGATGTCGGCGGTTCGAAACCGTCCGCGCCCACCAGCGAAGAGGCCCCGACCGAGCCCGGTCGGGGCCTTTTGTGTGCCTCGGACCAGACCGTGCGCCGCCCGTGGCTCCCTCGTGGCCGTACCGGTCGGCGGCGCTGAGAGCCAGCAGCGTCACCATTGAAGCTTGCACGTCAAGCCGCTACGAGTCGCGTGCGGGGAGACATGGGACCGAGGGGGCGATGCCGGAGAACCGGCTCGCGAACTGCGCCCCGCGTTGGGTCATTTCCTGGCAGCGGATGCGAACCCACGGTGCCGTGCGACCGCCACTGTGGAGGTCAGGAGACGAGATCGCGCCAGAACGGTGCCGTTGCCTTCGGGCTCCACTCCTCGTTCACCCGGCCACGTCCTTCCTCGAACTCCTGATGGATGTAATCCGCGAGGTCGGTTCCGTAGTAAATGATGTCCGTCTGCCACATCGAGAGCACCGGATGTCCGAAGGCGCCTCGGCCGGCGGGAAGGTATCGGTGCCCGTACACCGGCACCATGACCGGCGCCTCCGCCAGGTGCAGCCGTGCTTCTGCCAGCGCCGCCGTCTCGTCGGCCGGGCGCTCACCCCATGCCTCGTGCCAGAAGCCGTTCTTGACGTCGAAGAGCACGCCTTCGATCGGCCGGCGAAGCCGGGCGCGCAGCTTGTCCGGGTCGCCCCCGCGCCATTCAGGCCACGGCCTGGCCCACGTCTGCCCCTCCTCAGGTGGGGTATTGACCGGCAGGCCCGCCGCAAGGAACGCTCGGTGATCGTCTGCGAACTCGAAGCCGTATTCGCCCTCGATGTGAGCGAACTCCGCATCCGTCAGCCCTGGCTCGAACCGGTAGAGCCCCGTTCGGGCCAGACGGTCCGCCGCATCCGACCCCAGCCGTGTCCCTGCTTCTTTGATCATCGCGGCACCCTAAGCCTGACGCGGTCAACCTGTCACCGGGAATGGTCCGGTGGGGCATTCAGGTGGGCCGGTGTCAGGTCTTGCCCGGCCCGTCCTCCGTGTCGACGAAGAACGAGTCGTGGCGCACGAGGAAGTCCGCGAACTCCCTGCCGCCCTTGCGCGCCATCTCGCCGACCCGCTCGAAGTACTCCTCGCGTGGGGCACCCGGCACGAACAACAGCAGCATGGACACGGGCGCGTCCGAGTCGTTCCGGAACGCGTGCAGCCCGCCGACCGGTACGTAGAGGAAGTCGCCGGGGTGACCCGACGTCCAGCGCTCGCCGTTGAACAGGCTCAACTCCCCGTCCAGGACGAAGAACGACTCCGAGATCGCCCGGTGGAAGTGGGTGCTCGGCCCCGGTGAACGCGGAGCCAGGTCGACGCGGTACAGCCCGTACTCCCCGCCCGTCTTGGCGTGCGTCGCGAGATAGCTCGTCCGGTTGCCCGATTCCGAGGAGATGTCGGGAGGGGTGTCGGCCGGTCTGAAGACGGCGTTGATCTCTCCTTCCTTCCCGAGGTACCGCGGTTCCGGATACTCGGGGTACGACATGGTCGGCTCCTTGGAGTGACGGCTCACGGCGGACGGTCAGCGGCCCCCTCGTCCACTATCCCGCGGCGTACCTGGAGCCGCCTGACGGGCGGCGGGGCACTCCCGGGCCGGCAGCGAGGCTCCGGGGCCTTCCGGATCGGTGCGGGGCGGCGGACGGGGCGGAAGGGGCGAGGTGGCGAGGGGCCCCTGTCCGGTGGACGGAAGGGGCGTCTGCCAGAATCACGCGCGTGAGTCGGACTTCGGCGGGCGAGCGACTGAGCAGGGCTCTCGACTGGGCCGGGCTGATCCCGGCCGGACTCGTCCTCGCGATCGGCATCGGGGAGTACCAGGACAACGGGTCCGTGCTCTGGCCGGCCGGCGGGGGACTGCTGGTTCTGGTGAACCTCTGGGTGCTCCACCGAGGCGCCCGCAGGAAGGGAAGGACCGCCGAGATCCCGTAGGCGTGGGGTGCGGCGTGCGGGGATTTCCGTGGGGCCCCTCGCCGAGGTGAGGGGCCCCACGGTCTCGCGGGGGGCTTACGCGGCCGGGGCCTTCTCCGGCGCCTTGTACCCGAAGACCGACACGGCCTGGTAGTAGGTCCAGGCCGTGCCGTTGCACGAGGTGCGGGTGGCGCCCGAGTAGCGGGCGCACACGCGCTTCAGGTCCTCGTAGAAGGCCGAGTCGAGTCGGGCCTTGTGGGCGCTGAACGTTCCTGCGGCCTTGTAGTTCCGGTATCCGAAGTCATGTCGTGCACATGACATCCGAAAAGGGAAGCCGAACGGATTGTCGGGCGAGGAGGAGCAGTAGTCCGTGGTCCAGTCGAAGCCGTAGGCGCTCCAGGCGCCCTGATTGGCCCGGGCGGCCGCCCAGGCGTTGTAGCTGGACGCGCTGGTCTGGGTCCAGGAGCTGAGCACCTGGGGCTTGTCTGCGGGGGCGGCTGAGGCGGTCCCGGCCGGAATCAGAACGGCGGGGAGCGCCAGGGCGAGTGCGGCGAGCGGAAGGGCAGAACGGCGACGCATGCAGAACCTCCGTACCAAGGACGGGAGTTGGTGCGCGCCACGTGGCCTGTCCACGGGCGAGTCCAGAGTGCCGTGTGACGCGCGTCCTGCACAGTCTTTGCGCCACGACCAGTGGATGAACTCCCGTCGGCCGGAGGCCTCTTCGGCCCCGCTCGACACCGACCTGGCGGGCCGCGGGCGGGCTGCGCCGTCAGCCGCGGAGGGTGGCGCCGGGGCTCCTCCCGTACATCCGGCGGTAGGCGGCGGCGAATCGGCCCTGGTGCGCGAAGCCCCACCGGGTGGCGATGGCGGCGACGGTGGCACCGGCCCCCGGATCGGCGGCCTTGAGGTCGGCGTGTGCGTGGGCCAGCCGGACCCGCCGCAGATAGGTCAGCGGAGTGGTCTCGGCGTGGCCACGGAAGGCGTACTGCAGGGCACGGGGGGTGACGTACACGGCGGCGGCGATGTCGGCCAGGGAGATGTCGGTGTGGGCGTTGGCGTCGATGAAGGCGATCGCCCGGCGCAAAGTGCCGGGTGAGGCGTCCCGGGTGCCGTTCTCCGGCGACGGACCGCCGGCGGTCGCGGTGTTGGGGAAGACCGTCAGAGCCGTGGCGGCCAGCAGCCGGCCCGCCTGACCGAGCACCAGGTTCGAGGTGAGCCCGGAGGCGAGCGTCTCCGCGACGAAGTCCTGGGTGCGCGTCCACAGGCGGGCGAGCGGGGCGTCCGAGGGGATCGAGCGGAGGAAGCGGGGGAGTCCCGGATGCCGGGGGTCGGCGGTGGCGGCCGCCTCGGTGAGCAGCGCGGCCGACAGGTTCACCGTCGTGCAGCGGGTCTCGGTGTGGCGGGCGAAGCAGGGCCGACCGCCGGGGCGTACGAGGAGGACGTCGCCCGCCGTGAACCGCTCGTCCACTCCGGCCGCGCTGCGCTCGAAGAGCCCGGCGGACATCGTGACGACGGTCAGGGCGGTGACCTCGTGCGTGGTGAACTCCATGCGGGCGGGCAGGGAGACCGCGCCGCCGGCGAAGGCTCCCGCGTCCGTACGGAGCAGGCTGTACTCGGGCCCGTCCGCCGCGGCCCGCAGCCGCAGGCTCAGTCCGTAGGCGTCGCCGAGGAACCGTCCGGCTTCCTCCGCGCTGCGGGTGCGGAACTCCGTGCGCACCACGCCGCCGCCGGGTGTCGGTGGTGCCTGGGTGCGCGGCTGCGTGTGTACCGCGCCGCCGGCTCCGGTGGTGGCGGACGGTCCGGCGAGCGTGTGTACCGCGCCGCCGGTTGTCGGGGGCACCGGGGTGCGCGGTTGCGTGCGCACCATGCCGCCGGCGCCCGTCATGACCGGGCTGTCGGCAGGCCGCCGTCGTTCCGCAGAGTCGTCGAGGGGGAGATCCCGTACGCCTGCCGGTAGGCGACCGAGAAGTTCCCCGGCTTGCCCCAGCCCCAGCGCGCGGCGATCAGGGCGACCGTCTCGCCGTCCGCCCGGTCGGCCGCCTGGAGTTCGAGATGGGCGCGTTCGAGGCGCACCCGGCGGAGATAGCCCATGGGGGAGATCCCGTGGTGGCGGCGGAATCCGTACTGGAGCGCCCTGGCGGACACGCCCGCCGCCGCGGCGATGTCGGACAGCGCGAGCGGGCCGTCGGCGTGGGCGTCGATGTACGCGACGGCCCGGCGCATGGTGACCTCGCCGACGTGGCCGGGGCCGCGCAGCAGCGGGTCCTGCGCCGTGTAGGTGTTGGGGAAGAAGGCCAGCGCGGCCCCGGCCAGCATGCGGACCGCCGCGTCCAGGACCAGCGGGGTGCCCGCCACGCCCTCCGCGCCGAAGAGGTCCCAGACGTAGCGCGTGGCCGACCGCCACACGGCCGCGTGCGCGGGTTCGGCCGATGCCTGGAGCCGCAGCAGGCGCAGCGGGGTACGGGACTCCTCCCGGCCCAGCCCCGCGACCTCGCGGAGCAGGGCGGGTTCGATGACCGCCACCCGGGTGCGGGCGTGGTCCAGATGCGAGTGGAAGGGGATGCCCGGCTGGGCGGGGGCCATCACGTCCCCGACGGCCGAGTCGCTGCTGACGCTGTCGCAGTCCACCGTCACACCCCCCGACAGGACCTCCAGGACCATGAGCGGGCCCACCGGTTCCACGTCGTAGGACACGTCCGTGGGGAACGCGATCGAGTCCAGGGCGAGCGGGCCCACCGCTCGCCGTTCGTATCTGCAGGGCGCGCCGTCCACCGCCGGCCGCGTCATCCGGATCCGTGTCCCGTACGCGGTGGCCAGGGATTCCAGGCCGCGTTCCACGTCCGGTGTCGAGAAGGTGCTGCGGACCACATCGCAGCGGCGGCTCGCACCCACGGCTTCTCGCTTCCTTCCACCGCACAGTCGCCAGGCACTCGGGCGGGCGGCCGGGAGCCGGCGCCGCCTCTTCCGCCGCCGACGGTACGCGCGGGCGCCCGGGGTACGAGCCGGACGCCACGCCGCACATCTGCCCACCAGGTCACTCTGCCGGGGCGGCCTGCCGCAGGCGTGCCGGAGGCGACTTGGCGTGCCTGGGCATGCGGGTCCTCGACCGCGAGGCGCTGGAGAGCGAGCCCGGCGATGCGGACGTCTTCCGGCGCTGAGTGCCCGGGGCGCCGGCCCGGGAGCCCGGCGGCCGGGAGCCGGGTGTGCACCGGCTCCCGGCCACCTCCGGCTGCGGCCCATTCCGTCGGCGTCCCAAGCCCATTCCACCGCCGTCTCGGCACTTTCCGTCGGTGTCGAGGTGCATTCCGTCCACCGGTGGAATCGATATCCAATCGCAGGTTTGAAAAGGGTTTCGCGTATTCGCGTGAGGCAAGCAGGCAGGGCATGAGCAACCCCCATGAACCCATGCCGGTAAATGATCCCTACAACCCCTATCCGCCCCAGCGGGAGGCTTATCGCCCCAACCGGGAAGGTGCCGGAGCAAACCGGGCGGCCTTGGTCATCCACACGATCGCGGACATAGCCGCAGGATTTCTGATCCTCTGGATCCTGCTGTATCTGCTCGGCGCCAACCAGGGCAACGTCTTCGTCGGCTTCGTGCGCGATGTGGCCGACTGGCTGGCGGGCTGGTCGCAGGACATCTTCACCATGGACGGCGAAGGTCTGCGAGTCATCCTCAATTACGGTCTTCCGGCCCTGGTCTACCTGCTGCTCGGCCATGGAATCGCCGCGAGGGCACGCCGGCTCTGACGGGTTCCCCGTCGACCGGGCCGCGTATGACGGTGAGGTCCGCGACCCGATCCATGAGGCATGAACGGAATCATGTGGGAAGTCGCGGACCTCACGAAGCGGTGTCGGACCGTCCATTCGTGGGGACCGGCCGACCCATTCGTGGTGACCCGGAGCGCCCATTTGTGGTGACCGGGTCGTCCGGTTCGTGGTGACCGCGCCGGGAATACCCGAGACGGCCGTCGGTAAATCTTCGCAGCAGCATCACACGGGCTGCGCGTTCCGTCCGGCTCGGGCCGTTAGCGTTACTGGCCGCTCGATCCCGCGTGCGTGAACAGTTCGCCGGCGTCCCTGGCGGCGCAGTCAGCACAGAAAGACCGCAGATGGACTACTGCTCCTCGTGCCGCAGAGACCTCAACGGCGCACTCGTGTGCCCGGGTTGTGGTGCATACGCTCCGGACATCGCCCCGCCTTCACAGCGCCACCACGGCGGCGGAGCCTCGACCGTGACCGCGCGCCTGGCGACGGGCGGGCAGGGCGTCAGCGATCGGGGGTCCTACCCCGAAGCGGCCGCGTACTTCGACGCGGCTGCGAACGGCACCCGGCCGGTGGACGGCCCTGCCGGCCACGCGACGGACGCGGTCACCACGTCCACGACGGAAGCGTCGGGCTCCGATTCGTCCGGCGGTATCCCGTCCCGGCACACCGGTACGGCCGAGGGCGAGGCCGCCGCGGACGCCGGCATCTCCGGCGGCTCTGCCACCGGTCAGGGCCGTGCGGCGCGACGGCGGCAGCTCGCACGGTGGAAGAAGCACCGGCGCCGGGCCGCGGCGGCGACGGCCGTGGCCCTGGTCGGCGGCGGCCTGACGATCGCGGCCCTGCCCACCGGCAAGCCTTCCACCGGTCACGCACACGCCTCCGCGCCGCCGGAGCCGACGAGCGGGGCCACACCGTCCGGATCGGTGTCGCCGGACGGCCCGTCGGCCGAGGCGCCGGACACCGCGACCGCGCAGCGGCCCGGCACCGGCCGCCCCGCGGCGACCAGCGGGCACCAGGGCGGCGCCGAGGCCACCACGCCACGCGCCGACACGGAGAGGTCGACGAGGTCCAGGACGGCCGGGCAGCCCGAAACCGCCCCGGACGAGTCGTCCGCGCAGCGGTCCTCCGTCGACCGGCACACGGCCCCGCCCGCCGCGCCCCGGACACCCGAACAGCCGCCCGGCGGCGACGCCCCCGCGACACCGGCCCCCGGGACCACCGCGCCGCCCCCCGCCGCCGAGACCCCCGGTCCGGCCACACCGCCCGCGAGCCTGCTGCCGACCACGCCCGGCGGGTCGCCGGTCCAGGTCTGCCTGGTCGGGCTGTGCATCGGCTGATCGGCGCGTCGTACCCGTGGGCGGGCGACTGCCGGCGCTGATCTCGGCGGCGCCGGTACGTGCCCATCCCTCCCCCTGCGCGGCCGCACGAGCGCCGCGCCCCGACCGCCGTACGCGGCTCGCGTCACGCGTGGAGGCGCCGCGACCCAACCCCGTCAGGCCCGGTCAGAGCACGGACGGACTCCGCCTGCCCCGGGCCGGGCCGGACGGAACCAGGGCACGCACCCGTAGGCCGTGGGCACGCACCCGTAGGCCGTGGAACAACCGGATCCCGCCGCCGAGGACCGCAAGGAGGCCGAGTCCCCATGAGCACTGGCTACCAGGCACGACTGCACAGAATCGGCCGGTGGTGGGCCGTCGACATCCCGGAACTCGCGATCCACACGCAGTGCCGCACCCTCGACGAGGCCGAGGACATGGCCCGCGAGGCCATCGCCGAGGCACTCGGGACGTTTCCGGACGCGGTCGCCGTCGACCTGGTCGTTCCCGAGTTCGCGCCCCTGCTGCACACCGTGACGGAGGCACGGAGGCGGCGGGCGGCGGCCGACTCGGCCGAGCGGCAGACGCTGTCCGAGGCCGTACGAACCCTGGTCGAGGACCTGCGCATGAGCCAGGGCGACGCGTGCCGGCTGCTGGGGATGTCCCACCAGACGGTGGCCCGGCTGGCTCCGGCCCGCGGCTCCGCCGACTCGCGGCCGTGGCACGTCGACGGTCAGCCTGCGCCGGGGCCGCGGGGGTTCGGCAACGGGGGCGGTACCGGCGGTGGAGGCATCGGCGGAAGTGCCGGTGGCGGAGGCGTCGGACTGGGCAGCGGCGGTTTCGACGGTGGCGGCCGGGTCGGCATCGGCGGCTTCGGCGGGGCGGTCGGCGAGGGTGACACCCGGCAGGAACCGCACGGGCACGAGCACCAGCGTCCGGCCGAAAGCCGATCGGGCGGTTCGCCCCGCACGGCCGGAGGCATGACACGCACGGGTGGTCGCCGACCGGCTGCGTCGACGATCCGGCCGCGTTGGGCGGTTGCGGAGGACGAGGCCTGACGTCGGCCTGAGCGCCGCGGTTCGGCGGGGCGGTTGTGCCGGGCGGTGCGGTGGTTCGGCGGGGCGGTTGTGCCGGTGCGGTACGCCGGGCTGAGTGCTGCGGTGCGGTGGTGCGGCGGGGCGGATGCGCCGACGCGGTGCGGGCCCGCCCGGACGCACGCCGGGCCCGGTCGGCCACCGGCGGCCGGCTCACCCGGTGCTTCCCGGCCGTGGCGACGCGGTGTCGGGCGGGCGGGAACGCGTCCCGGTCGGGAGGGGGCGTCCGCCCCGGCCCCGTGTGGCCGCGCGGGGTCCGGGGTGCCCCGCGAGACTGGAGGGATGACAGGCCAGACCCCTGCCGAGTCCCCCGGGGCCGAACCGGCGGCCGCCGGACGGGGCGACTACACCGGTGCCGTGTACGGTTCGCTGCTCGCCGCTTCCGTGGTGGTCGGTGCCGGCTCGCTCGGTTCGTTCCCGCGGCTGGAACTCGTACTGCTGCTGCTCTGCACGGGCGTCGTCTTCTGGGCCGCGCACGTCTTCGCCCGGCTCTTCGGGGAGCGCATCGCCTATGTGTCACCGAACGGGCACGAGATCCGGCGGGTGTGCCTCGCCGAGCGGCCGATCCTCGAGGCGGCCGTCCCGCCGGCCGTCGCGGTCGCCGTCAGTCCTCTGCTGGGGCTCGGTCCGGAGGGGACGGTGTGGCTGGCACTCGGCGTCGCGGTGGCGGGTCAGGTCGGCTGGGCAGCTGTCGCGGCCCTCAGGGCGGGGGCGTCGCGGCGCATCGTGCTCGCGGCCGGGGCGGTCAACCTCGTCCTCGGGCTGCTCATCGTGGCGTTCAAGGTCATCCTGAAGCACTGAACGGTCGCCCCACCTAGACTTCTCCCATGGCCCTGCGCATGTCGTGGCAAGTGTCACCGGTGGCGTCGGCGGGTGAGGAAGTGCCCGACGTGGAGGGCGCCGTGGCGGCACTGGACCGTTCCGTACGGCGCATCCGGGAACGGGTCCTCACCGGTCCCGAGGGCCGGGACCTGGGCGAATCGGCGCGCCTGATGCGATCCCTCATACTCGACGACGGACGCGCGGCGGTGGAGCGCGGCGAGCGGTGGTCGGCGTCGGTCGGAGAGATCGAGGTGACCCTGTCGCCGGTGGACGAGGCCGCCTAGCCCGCCCGATCGCGTCGCCGGGCCCGTCGGCCGCCGCTCCTCGCGCCTTCGGGGAACGGGGCCCGCGGGGCCGTCCGGGGCGCCGGCCGATCACGGGTGTGCGTTCGCTCTCCCCGCGGGAGCGAACGTGTCCTCCCGCGCCGCGAACAGCCGGACCGGCCAGGTCGGCGCGGCGGCCGCGATCGCCAACGCCGTTCACCACGCCGTCGGCAGGAGGGTGCGCACGCTGCCGATCACGATCGAGGACCTGCTCCGAGGACAGGCGCTACTCCGAGGGCGGCCCCGGCCGCCGGTGGCACGGGCCCGACCGCCCCGGTGGTCCCGTGACTCCGCCGGAGAGCGTTCATCGCAGGGGGCGTTGCGGTACGCGCGGGAAGACCGTGAACCTGAGCCGGTGCTCCGGCGTGGGTGCCCAGCGCCGTGTGCAGTGCGTGCAGTACCAGCGCCACCGGTCCTCGAAACCGGGGGCGGTGCGGGTGGTGTCCTTCCACAGCGGCGGGCGCGAGGGGCACTGCGGGCACGACGGAGGTTTCGGCACCATACGGACTCTCCTTCAGGTCCGGTCCAGCGTGGTGCTTCGGCGTCCCGTCGGGGAGACGGACCGGATGCCGCCACCCGGATGGGGGACCGGCCGGTGCGCGGTGGCCCGCGCCGGGGGTGCGACCCGCGTCGGGGGCGTGGGACCGGTTCAGGGCAGGGCGCGGGGCCGGTTCATGGCCGGGTGCGGGACCGATTCAGGGCAGGGCGCGGGGCCGGTCGGCGTCGGAAACGCGACCTGGCGCGGGGCCGTACGGCGTCAGGGCACGGGGCCGGTTCATGGCCGGGTGCGGTGCCGCCCCGGATGCCGCACGACCGGCCCGGCGCCGGACCACGGCCCGGTGCCGCCCCGCATGCCGACCGGCCCGGTGCCGGAGCACGGCCCGGTGCCGGTCTAGGGGCACGACTCGTCGAACTTCACCGCCGTCAGCATGACCGGCCGCCCGTTCAGCGGCGCGCCCGGCGCCGGATCCTGTGTGCAGACCCGCCAGTTGGACTCGACGAGGACGACCCGGCCCTCCGGTGACGCGTCCTCGGCCCTCAGACCGGTGGAGGTGTCGAGGGAGCGGCGCGCGACCCTCACGGACTTCCCCCGGAAGTCCGGCATGGTGGCGCCGGCGGTGGTGGGCGTGCCGCCCTCGTCCCGTGCGGGGCAGGTCTCCTCGAGCTTCACCGCGCCGAGGTCGATCCTCGTCCCGGTGGGGTGATCGCCGGGGCGGGGCTGCTGGGAGCAGACCTTCCAGTTCCGGTCCAGGACCTGGTTGCGTCCGCGGCCGAGGGCGTCATGGGAGGTGAGGGCGCGGAAGCCGAGCGACTGCGCCCTGTCCTGGGCGGACTGGAGCCCCATGCCGACCAGGTCCGGGAGGTGCGCGGCCCCGGCACCGGACGTCGCGGTGCCCGGTTCGTCGGTCGCGGGGGACGGCGCGGGCTTGCCGGAAGGCCCGGCGGTGTCCTCGCAGGCGGCGGTGAGGGCGATCAACGAGGCGACGGCGAGTGCGGCGGCGGCGGCCCGGAAGCGCATGCTCCCCCCAAAGTCCGGTGCGGGTGCTGCTGTTACCGCATCATCCTCCGTACGGCGGGCTCACGGAAGCCGGGAAACGGCGAACGTACCGGCGCTGCCAGGGGGTTTCGACGGCGTGGCGGTCGTAGTGCCGTCGTACGTAGGCCACCGCCTCGTCGGCCGGTACGCCGTCGAGGACGGCGAGGCACGCCAGCGCCGTGCCGGTACGGCCACGTCCGCCCCCGCAGGCGACCTCGACCCGCTCCGTGGCGGCTCGCGCCCAGACCCCGCTCAGCGCCGCGCGGGCGCGGTCCCGGTCGCTCGGCAGCCGGAAGTCCGGCCAGCGCAGCCACTCGGCCTCCCACGGGACCTCGGGGGGACGCCTGCCCAGCAGATGCACCGCGTACGTGGGTACGGGGCCGTCGGGCAGCGGATGCCGCAGACCGCGCCCCCGTACGAGCCGCCCCGAGGGCAGACGGAGGACACCGGGTGCGGTCGCGGGCCAGGGCTCGGTCATGAGCCCAGCAGACCACAGCACCGGCCGCTCCCACGAGAGCCCGGTGCCGCCGGCGGTGGTCCCGGAGCCGGCCCGCCTCGCTGTGCCGCCGACGTCCGCCGGCCCCCCGCGGAACGGGCTTCGCCCGGTGGTCTACGCCGGCACGAGGACCGTGAGCCATTCCGCCTCGTACGGCCGGTAGCCGAGACGGTTCCACAGCCCCGACACGATCGCCGGGACGTGGCCCGCTCCGTAGACGACGGCCACCCGGATCGGCTCGGCACCGCGTGCCGCGTGGATCTCGCCGAGGGCGTCGAGCAGACGCCGGTCGCGCCGGACGGTCAGCGCGCGCCCGACGGGGTCGTCGGCCAGCATTTCCGCCCGCGGCGTCGACGGCAGGTCCTCGACCGCCAGGTCCTCGTCGAGGAAGGCGCGCGGCCCGCGCAGCGCGAACACCAGGCCCATCACGGGAGCCGCGACGAGGAGCAGCAGGTACGTCGCGCGCGGCAGTGTCCGCAGGTCCTCGATCGCCTCCGCCGCGGTCACGTCCGGGCGGATCACCGTCGCGTCGCCGGGAAGCAGCAGTTCCTCGCGCTGTTCCTGCAGCCCGTTGCGCCGCCGGCGCGGGGCGAACCGGTAGGCGAGCGTGAGGGCGCTCACCCGCGCCGACTTTCCCCGGATTCCCTCGACCACCACGAGGTCGCACTCCCTGAGCCGGAGGCGGACCTGGGAGTAGAACGCCGGTGAGGCCACGTGCAGCATCGGGAAGATCACGAATTCGAGTGGCGTCCCCCGTCGCCGCACGGTGATCACGGCGGATCTGACGGCGTAACCGGTCACCTCGACGATCTGCATGGCTCCCCACCCCCGTGAACCTCGCCCGGTTGTCCTTCCGTTCCCTTGCGCCCGTACCAGGACACGAGTCGGGCCGGGGCCGCGGTTCCCCGCCGCGCACCGTGCCACCGGGCGACGCGGCCCAGGTCCGGCAGGGGAGGCCCCTCCCGGGAACGGGCCATCGATCCTCGTGGACGCCGGATCAATGTTTTCGTAAACTCCGGGCGCCTGACGGGGCATTGGGAGGTGTGAGAGAGGACACGTCGAACTCGGGTGCAGTCCGTCCCCACCTGCCACAACAGCGGTGAGCGCGCCCGTGCCGTGCGTCACCGCGGCGGTTCGACGGGTCACGGTTGTCAGTCCCGCCGCGTAACCTTGTGCCCATGTCCCCAACCCTTCGCGAGCTTGGTTCCGTGCGGTCCGCTGCCGAGGTGAATGCGGAGATTCGTGCGTTGTGGGCGAAGTCCGGGAGCCGGCTGTCCGCCGCTGCCGAGGCGAAGTACCAGCAGCTGCTGGTGGAGTGGGCCGCGGCCGTGGCCGCCGAGCGCGACGGGGAAGCCGAGCGCGACGGGGAAGCCGAGCGCGACGAGGAGGCCGGCGCGGTCGGGACCGCTCCCCGGGACCCGCACGCGGGTGTGGTTCTTCGGCTGACCCGCGCCGCCTGAGCCCTTCCGGCCGAGGGCGGATCGGGACCGGCCGGCGGAGCCGGGCACGCCGTTCCCGGCCCGGGACGACCGTGACTCCGAGCGGACCGCGGCCCGACTGCCGGACACGCGGGAGCCTCCAGGGCGCGGGTCGTGCCGCCGGGGGCCGCAGCAGGTCGTCCTCCGCCGGGACCGCACGGCGGACCGCTGCCTGACGGGCCGCTGCCGGGGAGAGTCCCGTTTGTCGGTGGCGTGTCCCACACTGGACTCATGTGCCGCAGCATCAAGACCCTTCGACCGCCGGTCCTCCCCGAGGAAGCCACCGAGGAGGACATCAGGGCCGCCGCCCTGCAGTTCGTGCGGAAGGTGTCCGGTTTCCGGGCGCCCGCCGCGCACAACCGGGAGGTGTTCGACCGCGCCGTGGACGAGGTGACGGAGGCGACGCGCAAGCTCCTCGACGGGCTGGAGGTGCGCGGCGGCGGAGGCGCGGGCAGCAGGGCTACGCCGGTTTCGGCGCCGGACGCCGCATGACATAGGCCGCGACGGAACCCGCGGCGAAGAGGGCGACGACGGACACCCCCACGCCCACCCAGGTCGCGCCCAGCCACTGCCCGCCGAACCAGCCGAGGCCGACGCTGTAGCCCGCCCAGGCCACGGCGGCCAGCGCCGACCAGGGCAGGAACTCCCGCACCCTGCGGTGCGCCGCGCCCGCGCCCAGGGAGACGACGGAGCGTCCCGCGGGTGCGAACCGGGCGATGACGACGAGCAGTCCGCCGCCACGGCTCAGTGCCGTGCCGAGACGTTCCTGCGCCGTGACCAGCCTGCGGGAGCGGGCGATCGCCCGGTCCAGTCGCTCCCCGCCGCGCCGGGCCAGCCGGTAGGCGGCCAGGTCGCCGAGCACGGACGCGGTCGCCGCGCACAGCAGCAGCGCCGGCAGCGAGGGCACCTCGCCGGACACCTGGCCGGCGGCCGAAGCGACGGTCGTCGACCCGGCGATCTGTCCCGTCGCGGCCGTCGATCCGGCCGCCGCCGCGGTCGCCGCGGTGATCACCAGCACACCGCTCGGCAGTACGGGCAGGAACACGTCGAGGAGGACGGACAGCGCCACGATCGCGTAGATCCACGGGCTGCCGGTCAGCAGCCCCACAGCCTCGAACACCACGACTCCCCACGGGTGACAACGCCGCGACGTCGCAGGGGAGCGGCAGGGGCGGCATGACAGCCACAGAGCGTACGCCTGTGCAGAACGGGGAGATCGTCAGGGTCGGGGTGAAGTCGGACACGGCCGTACGAGTGCAGTCCGCCGCGCCCTCGCCACGCTCCGGGCGAGGCTCGGCACCGGGCCGCATCGTTCGCGGTACGAGGGCTGGTGCGTACGCCCGCAGGGCGTGTACGCGGAAGGCGAGCACCCGGACACGAGGAGTGGCAGATGGCGGCAGCGGCAGGCGCACTGGCTGGGGCGGCGGCACTGGTGACGCTGGCGGTGGGGGCGGTGGGCGCGGCCCACGGAGCCGGTGACGGGCCCGGGGGCGGCGACCGGTCCGGAGGAGCCGCCGCGGGGGCCCTGTCCGGCAGCGTCCTCCTGCCCGCCGGGGCCCGAGGCGACGGCGGCCTCCTCTCCGAACTGACGCACCGGTCCGACGGGGCCCGCCCGTCCGGCGCCGACGGCGAGCCCGCCGACGGCGAAGGGGTGGCGCTGCGGGCGTACGGGCGGTTCGCTCCGCCCGGTTCTTTCGTTCCGTCGACGGCGCTCACGTACGACCGGACGCTCGTGCCGGCGGGTGCGTGGATCGTGGTGGAGCAGTCGACCGAGCGCTCGGGGACCGTCGTTCGGGCGCGCGTGGGCGGGGTGAAGGCGGGGCACGCCTTCGGCGCCCATGTGCACACCGCGCCTTGTGACGCGGACCCCGCCGGGGCCGGGCCCCACTACCAGCACCGGCCCGCGCCGGGCGCAGAGCCGGCGAACGAACTGTGGCTGGACTTCACCACCGACGCCGCCGGGGAGGGCAACGCCGAGACGCGGCACGACTGGGGCCTTCGGCGCGGTGGGGCGCAGTCGGTCGTCCTGCACGCCGAGCAGGGCGGCGCGGGCACCCGAGTGGCCTGCTTCACGGTCCCGTTCGGCGGTTACGGCGCTCCGTGAGCCCCGACTGCGGGTCCGGGGAGGCCCGTTGAGCGACGAGCCGGGTCCGGAACCCCGGACCCGGCTCCCGTCCGCGGACGCCGCGGGTGAAGCGGCGCGGACCAAGCAGCACCGCGTGGGGTCACCGCGGAGTCGCGGCGAACGCGGCGGGTGACGTGCTCCGGTGGGCGGTGCGCCTCGGCCGGAGGCGTGCCCCGGTGGGTCGAACTCCCCGTCGGTGACGTGCTCCGGTGGGCGGAGCGCCTCGGTCGGCAACGTGCCCCGGTGGGTCGAACTCCCCGTCGGTGACGTGCTCCGGTGGGCGGTGCGCCTCGGCCGGAGGCGTGCCCCGGTGGGTCGAACTCCCCGTCGGTGACGTGCCGGTGTCGTGAGCGTCAGGCCGCGACCGGCGCCGAACCCTTGTGCTCGGGCTCCTCGTTCGCGCTCCGCGACGCGAACAGGCCGTCCAGCGCGAGCGCCCCGGGACCGGTGAAGACCAGGAGCAGGAACGCCCAGCTGTAGAGCGCGGCGCCCTCGCCGCTGTTCTGGATCGGGAACAGGCCCTCGGGCTGGTGCACCGTGAAGTACGCGTACGCCATCGCTCCCGACGCTATGAACGCGGCGGCGCGGGTGCCCAGGCCGACCAGCACCAGTGCGCCGCCGACGAGTTCGATCACGGCCGCGTACCAGCCCGGCCAGGTGCCCGCCGCCACCGTGCCGCCCGCGTTCTCCGCGCCCAGCACGCCGAAGAGCGAGCGCGCCCCGTGGCAGGTGAACAGCAGGCCGACGACGATGCGGAACACGCCGAGCGCGTACGGCCGGGCCTGATCCAGTCGGGAGGTCAGCTGACGAGTGGCCATGTGGGGGGTCTCCTTCGGTCTGGGGACGTGAAACCGATGAGACGTAAGTAAGGCAGACCTAATCAATACTTGCAAGTTCAATATTCGGTCGGCGACCGCCCTTCATGAGAAGTTCACGCCGTGCGCTCACGCGCAGTGCGGCCCGGGCCACCGCGTCCGCGTCGGAGAGCGTCACCGAGTCCACGCCCGGCCGCGCCCCCGCGGCCGTCACCCAGTGCACTCCCTCGGTGGGGACCCCGACGGCGAACCTTCCCGGGTGCACCCGTCCCTGACGGTCGATCAGGTGGTAGGGGCGACCGGACACGTCGAGGCCGCCCGTTTCGTAACCGTCGATCGTATGCGGCCGGCACTGGCCGGTCCGCAGCATCCGTGACAGCAACTCGTCCCGGCCGCGGCGCAGATCGGGCTCCGGCAGCCGGGCCTCGATCAGCGTCGTCGCCGTCACCGCGGAGCCCGGCACATCGGGCGACTCGGCCACGAAGACCCCGCCCTCCGCCCGCACGGTCGTCCTCGGGCCGACCACCCGCAGCACCCCGGCCTCGATCAGCGCCGTCATCTCCTCGATCCGGCGGCGCGGCGGGCCGATGGAGAGGAAGGCGTTCAACGGCGTGTACCAGCGGTCCAGATGGTCCCGCCGCGACATGCCGGAGAGCCCGCGGTGGTCCACGATCTGCCGCACCTCGTTGCGGACGTCCCGCAGAACGTCGAGGGCCGCCTTGACCGGGCCGTCCACATTGCCGAGCGCGGCGTGTCCCGCGTCCCGCCGCAGATGGCCGAGCAGCCAGTCGCGGAAGGCGTCCGGACCGTCGAAGGTCCGCCCCGCGTAGGGCCGTGAGATCCGCTCCCAGGACCAGCGCGCGGCCTCCGGGCAGCCGTGCGCGTCCAGGACCGCCGCCTCCTCCGCGCTGCCGTGCGCGGTGGCGAGGAAGGCGGCCCGGAAGCCGGAGTCCGGGGCGGCGGACGGTCCGAGCAGCGTCTCGTAGTAGACCGTCTCCACCTCCTTGGCGATCCTCGGCCATATCTCGCCCAGGAAGTCCGGCGGATCGCCCGCGTCCGCGCGCCTGCGGAAGAGCGTGATCACATCGGGGGTGAGGACCAGCGGGTGCTGCCGGCCGGAGGCGCCCTTCGCGTTGTCCCCGCGCGCCTGGTGGGGAACGCCGCGCCGGGAGCCCGCGTGGAGCCGCGGCTCGCGGCCCGAGGGCCGGTACGCCAGCCGCTCCCCGTGCTCAGCCGTCCGCTCCCGTGCGTACGAGCCGCCGCGGCCCGTCGTCAGCAGCGCCATGTGGTCGAAGAAGTTGAGGCCGAGGCCGCGCAGCAGCACCGCTTCGCCGGGTGCGATCCCGGAGAGGTCCAGATCGGCCGGGTTGGCGGGGGCGAAGTGGCGCAGGCCGTGCCGCTGCGCGTACGCGGCGAGCCGGGTCGGCCCCGCACCCGGCGCCACCGGCAGATGGCCCTGCGCCAGGACCACCGCGCTCAGTCCGGACAGGGCAGTACCGTCGTCCAGTACGAGGTGCTGCGTGCCGTCCTCGGCGTCGTCGAGGCGCACCGCACGCGCGCGGTGTGTCTCCACCCGCACCGTTGCCGGGGCGTTCGCGACGACGGTGCGGAACGCCCAGTCCAGATAGCGTCCGTAGCAGGCGCGGGTCGGATAGTCGTCGGGGCCCAGCGCCGGGGCGCCGCCGGCCGCCGCCCAGGCGTACAGGCTGGGGCCCTGCCGTATCGGCCCCTCGCAGGCGACGCTCTCGTCGGTGAACAGCGTCACCTGCGAGGCGACCGTGTTCATCAGCAGTTCGCCGGGCTGGTCCGTGCGCCACACCTGTCCCGGGCCGGCCGGGGCGGGGTCGATCACATGCACGATCAGGGGGATGTCCGGGGCCAGCTCAGGGACGGAGGCGCAGAGCCTTTCGAGGACCGAGGTGCCGCGGGGGCCTGCGCCCACGAGGGCTATGGCGGGGGGAGCTGGGGGGAACGCGGACAAGACACTGACTCCCGGGGCGATGTGGGGGCGTGGGGCGGCGCGGAAGTGGATCGTCCGCCTCATCATGCCGTTGTCGTGTGAGGAGTCCGAGGGGCGGGGGTGAGGATCGTCCCCCGCCGTGTGAAGTGTCACGGACCGTTCGTCAGGTTCCGCTCGTCCACGGTCAGGAGCCGCGTACCCGTACGATCCGTGACGGCCTGGTCCAGCCGGAGGTCGGCCGAGCGCCCGTTCAGAGTCAGGGTCATCAGCTGGTTCCCGAACCAGGGTCCTCCCGTCTTGTCCCAGCGGATGACCGGCCGCCCGGCCCGGCCGTGCCGGGCCATGGCGTGTCCGAACCGCCGCCCCAGGCGGCTCCATCCGAAGCGGAAGCCGACCCGCATCGAGGCGTGGATCGCGTTGTGCACGGGGGAGCAGGTGAGCTGGAGCACCCGGGCGGACGGTTCCGGGTCGGGCCAGTGGGGCTCCGCGACATAGGCGTGGTGCACGTCCCCGGAGAGCACGCAGACCGTCGAGGGCGCCAGCGGCCCGCTGCCCACCTCCCTGATCAGGGAGGCCAGTTCCTCGAAGGAGGCCGGGAACGCGGCCCAGTGCTCCAGGTCCGCGCGTCGGCGCAGGTCCTCCCCGACGCGCGCCCAGCGCTCGCCCCGCTCCCCGCGGCACAGCGCCGCGTTCCAGCTCTCCACGTCGTGGATGGCCGGGGGCAGCAGCCAGGGCAGCGAGGTCCCCAGCAGCAGATGGTCGTACGAGCCCGGAGCCTCCAGTGCCTGCTCTCGGAGCCAGCGCATCTCCACGTCGTCGAGCATCGCCCGGTGCCGCTCGTCGAGCACGCGGGCGGCGCGGGTGTCGATCATCAGCAGCCGGGTCCTGCCGAAGTCGCGCCGGTAGCTCCAGCGGACGGAAGCGGGGTCGGCGTCGGCCCGGGCCGCGAACGACCTCAGGGCGTCGGTGCCGTCCGGGGTGGCCCGCACGGCCGCGTAGACGGGGTCGCCGGCCAGTTCGGCCGGGGAGAGATTGCCGAGGTGCTGGTGGACCCAGTACGACATCAGACCGCTGAGGATGCGCTCCCGCCACCACGGCGTCGCCCGCATCTCGGCGACCCAGGAGGCGCTGGTGTTCCAGTCGTCGATGACGTCGTGGTCGTCGAAGATCATGCAGCTGGGGACGGTCGAGAGCAGCCAGCGGACCACGGGGTCCAGCCAGGACTCCTCGTACAGCCGGGTGTACTCCTCGTAGTCCGCGACCTCCGCGCCGGGCGGCTCGCTCAGATCGCGCCGGGTCGCGAGCCACTGCTGGGTCTCGCGGGAGGTGGCGTCCGCGTACACCTGGTCGCCCAGCAGCACGAGTACGTCGGGGCGCTCTCCCTCCGGCTCGGCCGCCATCCGGGCGGCCAGGGTGTCCAGCGCGTCCGGGCCGATGGGGTCGTGCTCGCGGGCCGGCGGCGAGGCCCAGCGGCAGGAGCCGAAGGAGACCCGGACCCCCTCAGCGGGGATGGCGGGCGTGCGGATCACGCTCGGCGGGTACGGCCACTCGGCGGGCGGCCAGACACGGCGGCCGTCGAGCAGCACCTCGTACGCGGTCGACGAGGCGGGGGCGAGGCCCGAGACCGGGATCAGCGCGTAGTGGTGGCCCTCGATCTGGAAGGTGCGGGAGGAGCCGCCCGCGCCCTTCGGCGAACCCGCCCGGGAGCCGTCCGGGGAGCCTTCGGTGCCGGGGACGCCGCTCGCGGCGGTGTCCCCTCCCCCGGGCACGGCGCCCTCCCCGGGGGGTGCGCCGAGGCAGCGCACCTCGGCGGTGCACGGCCGGTCGGCCTCGATCCAGACGGTCGCGTGCTCACCGGTCTCCCAGTCCACGTACCGCAGTAGCGGTCCCAGGCGCAGCCCCGCTGCCATGTGCCCTCCTCCGTCGCCCCCGTACCGTACGGAACGACGGGGGAGGGTAGCGCGGTTCCGGCCCGGACGGGCCCTGTTCGGACCGTGTCCGCCTGCGGGCCCGTGCCGTGCCCCGGCGGCGCGGTCGCGAGGCCCTCGCCGGACGGCCCCGGTGCCCGGCCGGCGGGCGTCACCCGCCAGGCCGGACGTGGGTCAGCAGCCGTTCAGGACGGACTGCAGGGCGGACTTCTCGGCGGAGTCGACGGACATGTTCCAGTAGTGCTTGGTGTGCACCCACATACGGGCGTACATGCAGCGGTAGGAGCTGCTCGGCGGCATCCACTCGGCCGGGTCCTGGTCGCCCTTGGCCTGGTTCACGTTGTCGGTGACGGCTATCAGCTGCGGGCGGGTCAGGTCGTTGGCGAACGCCTGGCGCGAGGAGGTGGACCACGAACTGGCGCCGGAGCGCCAGGCCTCCGCGAGCGGCACGACGTGGTCGATGTCGACGTCCGCGGCGGCGGTCCAGGTGGCGCCGTCGTACGGGGAGTACCAGCTTCCGCTGACCGCCGCGCAGCTGGAGTCCTGGACGACGCCGGAACCGTCGCGCTTGAGGACGACCTCGCGCGTGTTGCAGGCGCCCGACTGGGTGATCCAGTGGGGGAACTTGTCGCGGCTGTATCCGGTGGAGGAACCTTCCGCCTTGACCGTGAGCTGGCCCAGGTACGTACGGGCCGTGGAGGCGCTGACCGGGGTGGGCGGCGCGGCCTGGGCGGCGGGCGCGGTGAGCAGCGCGGTGGCGGACGCGAGGGCGACGGACGCGAGGGCGACGGACGCGGCGAACACGGCGGTGCGGGACACTCGACGCGCGTAGACACCTGACATGCGAACTCCCTTTGGAGTGGGGGGGTTGGCCGGAGCGGACCCCGATCGGCAGGGCCCGCGCCATCGTTGCGGCGCCGGATTTCCTGGGGATGGGCGCCGGGTAACAGGGTGGCGACATGCACACGTCACTTCAAGGGGTTTGACGCCCCGGCAATTCACTTCGGGCGACTTAGGGTTGGCGCGTGCTGCTGCCGGTCAACGTGACGTTCGGGATCGTCCTCGCCGTGCTCCTGGCGGCCGCCGCCTGTGTCGCGGCAGTCGCCCATCTCGGGCCCGGCCGTGCCCGCGAGATGGCGGTGGCGGGACTGCGCGCGGCCGTCCAGCTGGGCGCGGTCTCGCTCGTCATCGGCTGGGCGGTCCGCTCCGTCCCGCTGCTGCTCGCCTTCCTGCTGGTGATGTACGCGGTGGCCGTGCGCACCGCGGGCCGCCGCGTCACCCCGAACGGCACCTGGTGGCTCACGGCCCTGCCGATCGGCGCGGGTGTCGCGCCGGTCGTCGCCGCCCTGCTGCTGACCGGTCTCGTCCCGGTGAAGGGCGTCGCGCTCGTCCCGGTGACCGGCATCCTCATCGGCGGGGCGCTGACCGCGACGGTCCTCGCCGGACGGCGCGCGCTCGACGAGCTCGCCACCCGGCGCGGTGAGGTCGAGGCCGGGATGGCGATCGGGCTGCCCGAGCGTGACGCCCGGCTCGAGGTGGCCCGGGACGCGGCCGCCGACGCGCTGCTGCCGGGCCTCGACCAGACCAGGACGGTGGGACTGGTCACGCTCCCCGGCGCGTTCGTCGGGATGCTGCTGGGCGGGGCGTCACCGTTCCAGGCCGGCGCGGTCCAGCTGTTCGTCCTGGTCGCGCTGATGGCGGTGCAGGCCGTCGCGGTCGCCGTGGTGCTGGAGCTGGTGTCGCGGGGACGGCTGCACCGGGATCTCCCGGTGGCGCCGGCGCGGGGCGGGGACCAAGGTCCCTGACGGCCGCCCGCCGGCGTCCCGTACTCTGTACGGAGCAGAAGGGGAGTAGCTCTTCGCCGGAACGTCGACATACTGCCGGGCTCGCCCGGCCGGCGCCCGGAGGCGGCCGCCCAGCGGCCCGCCAGCGAGACCTTCGGCCAGCAGTGACCATGACCATTCATGGCCGCTGCCGCGCCGAAGCGACCCCCGGAACGTTCTCGCTCAGGTCTCTCGGTGCGGCAGGGCCCGACCGATTGAGGAACCTCTTCCCGTGCTCAGTTTCACGATCCTGGCGATCACTTTCGGCGTCGTCTTCCTCGCCGAACTCCCCGACAAGACGGCCCTGGCCGGACTGATGCTCGGCACCCGCTACCGCGCCTCGTACGTCTTCGCCGGTGTCGCCGCCGCCTTCGCTGTGCACGTCGCGCTGGCGATCGCGGCGGGCAGTGTGCTGACGCTGCTGCCGCAGCGGCTGGTGCAGGCGGTCGTGGGCGTGCTCTTCCTCGCGGGCGCGGCGATGCTGCTGCTGAAGAGGTCCGATGACGACGACGAGGGCGTCAAGGCCCCGGCCGACCAGTCCTTCTGGAAGGTCTCCGGTGCCGGATTCATGCTGATCCTGGTCGCGGAGTTCGGTGATCTGACCCAGATCATGACCGCGAACCTCGCGGCCCGCTACGACGACCCGCTCTCCGTCGGCCTGGGTGCGGTGCTGGCGCTGTGGGCGGTGGCCGCTCTGGGCATCCTGGGCGGCCGGACCCTGCTGAAGTACGTGCCGCTGAAGCTGATCACGAAGATCGCGGCGGGGCTGATGCTGGTGCTGGCCGGGCTGAGCCTGTACGAGGCGATCGCGGGCTGAGCCGGGTCGGGCCGGACGGGGGCATCGTGTGCGCGCCGTGTACGCGCCGCAGGGCGGTCGCCGGGCCCGTCGGTGACCGTCGGGATCCCGGCCGGCCGGGCAGGCGCCCGGTCGCGGCCGCCGCTGCCTTGCCGCCGCCTTCCCGTGGCCTCCCACCTGCCCGTTTCGCCTCCCGCCCGCACCCCCTGACGGGCCCTCGGGGCGGTGTCCGGGGCCCCGGAGTGGCGCTGAGGCGCTTTGGTTTGTATCGTGGAGGAACAAAGTGGCCTCCGCCCGCACTCCCTGACCGGCGGGTGGAGGCCGCTCTGCACCCGGGCCCCGCGGCCTCCCGTCGTCGGAGCCCCTCCCGCAATCCGCACCGGATTCCTAGGACGGCCCCGTGTCCAGCTCAGAGACGCCCGCAGAGACCACCGGCCCGGGCCCTCGCCCGGAGGCCATCGGCGCCTTCAGGGCGCTGCTGCTCGACATGGACGGCACGCTCGTCAACTCGGACGCCGTCGTGGAGCGCGTCTGGCGCTCCTGGGCGACCGGGCACGGCCTGGACCCGGACGAGGCGCTCAAGGTCGTCCACGGACGCCAGGGGTACGCCACGATGGCCGCGCTGCTCCCGGACCGGCCCATGGCGGAGAACCACGCCGAGAACCGGCAGCTGCTCGCACAGGAGACGGCGGACCTGGACGGCGTCGTGCCGATCGCCGGGGCGCCCGCCTTCATGGACACCATCGCCGCGCTGCCGCACGCGCTGGTCACGTCCGCGGACGAGGCACTCGCCACCGCCCGGATGCAGGCCGCCGGGCTGCGCATGCCGGAGACCCGGGTCACCGCGGAGTGCGTCGGTGCCAGCAAGCCGGACCCGGAGGGCTTCCTCAAGGGCGCGGCGGAGCTCGGCTTCGCACCGGCGGACTGCGTGGTCCTCGAGGACTCCGAGGCCGGCATCGCGGCCGGGCGCGCAGCGGGCATGCGGGTCCTCGGCATCGGTCCGCGCGCGGCCGCCTTCGCCCCTGACGCCCACGCCCCCGACCTCACCGACGTCCACGTCACGGCCGACGCCTCGGGCGCGCTGACGTTCGCGCCCGTGCGTTTGGCCTGATCGGCGGCGGGCTGCCGGGCGCCGTGCGTTCGGCCTGATCGGCGGCGGGCTTCCGGGCGTCGTGCGTTCGGCGCGAACACCATTGCTCCGCTCCGGAGATTCCGGGCACGCGACGCCGACCGCTCGCGCGCCGTCCCGGGCGTGCATACCCGCACCGCCCACCGCTCCCGCGGCGTCTCGGACGCTCGCCGCTCCGGCCGGGTCCTCCGGCGTGTACCGCTCGCCGCTCCGGCCGGGTCCTCCGGCGTGTACCGCTGGCCGCTCCGGCGGTGTTCCGCGCGCGACGCCGACTGCTTGCGTGGCCTCTCGGACGCTCACCGCCCACCGCTCCCGCGACGCTCACCGCCCTGCGGCGTCTTCGCCGACACCCACCCGCTCCCGCGGCGTCTCGGACGCTCACCGCTCCCGCGGCGTCTCGGACGCTCACCGCTCCGGCGGTGCCGGGCGCGCGGCGCTGACTGCTCGCGCGGTGTCTCGGGCGTGCAGTGCCCGACTGCCCACGCGTGCCGCTCACCGCTCCGGCGGTGTTCCGGGCACGCCGGGTCCCCGGCGCGTACCGCTCACCGCTCGCGCGGCGTCTCGGGCGTGCCGGGCGCGTACCGCTCACCGCTCGCGCGGTGTCTCCGGCGGTGCCGGGCGCGTACCGCTCACCGCTCGCGCGGTGTCTCCGGCGGTGCCGGGCGCGTACCGCTCACCGCTCGCGCGGTGTCTCCGGCGGTGCCGGGCGCGTACCGCTCACCGCTCGCGCGGTGTCTCGGGCGTGCCGGGCGCGTACCGCTCACCGCTCGCGCGGTGTCTCCGGCGGTGCCGGGCGCGTACCGCTCACCGCTCGCGCGGTGTCTCCGGCGGTGCCGGGCGCGTACCGCTCACCGCTCGCGCGGTGTCTCCGGCGGTGCCGGGCGCGTACCGCTCACCGCTCGCGCGGTGTCTCCGGCGGTGCCGGGCGCGTACCGCTCACCGCTCGCGCGGTGTCTCCGGCGGTGCCGGGCGCGTACCGCTCACCGCTCGCGCGGCGTCTCGGGCGTGCCGGGCGCGCACCGCTCACCGCTCGCGCGGTGTCTCCGGCGGTGTCGGGCCCGCACCGCCCACCGCTCGCGTGGCGTCGGACGCTCACCGCTCCCGCCGGGTCCCCCGGCGCACCGCCCCGCCGCCCACCGCTCGCGAGGCGCTCAGTCGCGGCCGTCGCCGTCCCAGCCGCCGTTGCCGCCGTCGTACGGGTAGCGCGTCTCGGCCTCCAGGGCGCGGCGGGTCGCCGGGCCGTAGACCCCCTGCGGGTCTTCCTCGATGCCGCGGTAGTACTGGTACGCCGCCACGGCGTCCTCGACGCGGCCGTCGTAGCGGCCGTGGGACCTGCCGCCGTAGACGCCGACCTGTTCCAGCCGTTCCTGCAGTTCGACGACCTCCTCTCCGCTGTCGCCGCGCTGGAGGGTGACTCCGGGGGCGGGGGAGGAGGGGCGGGGCGAGGTCCCGCCCGTCGGGGTCGCCGTCGCGGACGGGGACGTCGCGCCCGCGGCGAGCGGGGCCGGGGACGACGGGCCCCCGTCGGCCGACGGGGAGGCCGAGGCCGTCTCCGAGGGCGCCGGCGACGCGGAGGCCGACGCGCTCCGCGTCGCCGGCGACGAGGCGGACACCGACGCCTCGGGCGCCTCGGGCGCGGCCGAGACGAACGGCGCCGTCGTCTCGCTGTCGGGCAGTGCCCGGTCCTCCCCGCCGGCGTCCTTCGTGAGCAGCCCGCTCGCGTAGGCCGCGGTCCCGAGCACCGCCACCACGGCGGCGACCGCCACGAACACGCGCCGCCCGCCCCGGCCGCGCCGTCGCCCTCCTGCCGCGGGGTCCGGTTCCGCCCCGGTCACGTCGTACGCGTGGCCGTCCTCGTACCGGTAGTCGTACGTGCCCCCGTGGCCGGCCGCCCCCTGCGGCGCCTCCGGCGCGCCGACCTGGCCGGCGCCGTGCGCGCCGGGCGCGAGTACCTGCGTCAGCTCGGGCGGCGGCCCGGCCGGGGTCGCGTCCCGCCCGTCCGCCGGGTCCGGGAACGCCACGTACGGCCGGACCCGCAGCGGGTCGAATCCCTCCGCCGTCGCGCCCTGCCCGCAGCCGCAGCTCCGGACCCCGCCGGGTCTGGCGGCAGCGTCGTCCTGCCTGCCGCATTCAGGACAGACGTGTCCCGTCATCGTGGGTTCCCTCCCCTTGCGCTGCCAGCGATTATGCAGCCCCTGTCCAGTGCCCGGACGGGGAGCCTCCGCTCGGCAGGCCATACGTGGGCGAAACGCCCAGGATGGGAGGAGCAGACGAGCGTACTGCGGACCGGAGGACTACTCCATGGCGCAGGAAGTGAGCACGCCGGCCGCCGGCCCCGGACCGACACCCCCGCCCGGAGAGGGTACGAACCGCCGGACCGTTCTCGTGGCGATCGGCGCACTGCTGCTGGGTCTGCTGCTCGCCGCGCTCGACCAGACCATCGTGGCCACCGCGCTGCCGACGATCGTCAGCGACCTCGGCGGCCTGGAGCACCTGTCCTGGGTGGTCACCGCGTACATCCTCGCCTCCACCGCCGCGACCCCGCTCTGGGGCAAGCTCGGTGACCAGTACGGCCGCAAGAAGCTCTTCCAGACGGCGATCGTCATCTTCCTGATCGGCTCCGCGCTGTGCGGCATCGCCCAGAACATGCCGCAGCTCATCGCCTACCGCGCTGTCCAGGGCCTCGGCGGCGGCGGTCTCATCGTGCTGTCGATGGCGATCGTCGGCGACATCGTCTCCCCGCGCGAACGCGGCCGCTACCAGGGGTTGTTCGGTGCCGTCTTCGGGGCGACCAGCGTGCTCGGGCCGCTGCTCGGCGGCCTGTTCACCCAGCACCTCAGCTGGCGCTGGGTGTTCTACATCAACCTGCCCATCGGTGTGGTCGCACTCTTCGTCATCGCCGCCGTCCTGCGCATCCCCGTCCGCCGGACCCACCACACCATCGACTACCTGGGGACGGTCCTGATCGCGGCCGTCGCGACCTGCCTGGTCCTGGTCGCCTCGCTCGGCGGCACCACCTGGGCCTGGGACTCGCCGCAGATCATCGTCCTGGCCGCGCTCGGAGTGCTGTTCCTCCTCGCCTTCGTCCGGACCGAGCGCCGCGCCGCCGAGCCCGTACTGCCGCTGAAGCTGTTCCGGAACCGCACGTTCACGCTCGTCTCCGCCATCAGCTTCATCGTCGGGTTCGCGATGTTCGGCGCGCTGACGTACCTGCCCACGTTCCTGCAGATCGTCCAGGGCATCACCCCCACCATGTCCGGCGTCCACATGCTGCCGATGGTGATCGGACTGCTCATCACCTCCACCGTGTCCGGGCAGATCGTCAGCCGGACGGGCCGGTGGAAGGTCTTCCCGATCGCCGGCACCGCCGTGACCGCCGTCGGCCTCCTCCTGCTCCACCAGCTGGAGCCGGACACCCCGACCTGGGAGGTGAGCGGCTACTTCTTCGTCTTCGGCTCCGGACTCGGCCTGGTCATGCAGGTGCTGGTGCTGGCGGTGCAGAACGCGGTCGGGTACGAGGACCTCGGGGTCGCCACCTCCGGCGCCACCTTCTTCCGCTCCATCGGCGCCTCGTTCGGCGTCGCGCTCTTCGGCACCCTCTTCACCGGCCGGCTGCGCGAACTCCTCGCCGAGGCGCTCGCCGGCCGCACGCTGCCGCCCGGGGCCAGCCCCGAACGGCTCGCCGCCGACTCGCACACCATCACCCTGCTGCCCCCCGGACTGCGCCGGGCGGTCATCCAGGCGTTCTCGACCTCCATCACCGACGTCTTCCTCTACGCGGCGCCGGTCGTCGTCGTCGGCTTCGTCCTCGCCTTCTTCCTCCGCGAGGACAAGCTGCGCGGCTCCGTCACCGCACCCGAGGTCAGCGAGACCATCGCCCCGAACCCCGTCCAGCGGTCGTCGTACGACGAGTGCGCCCGCGCGCTGTCCCTCCTCGGTTCACGCGAGGGCCGCAAGGCGGTCTACGTCAAGATCACCGCCGGCTCGGGGCTCGACATCAGCCCGGCGGCGAGCTGGCTCCTGCTGCGCATCAAGCGTCACGGGCTGGTGGAGCCGGCCCGGCTCGCCGAGGCCACCGACGTACCGATCAGGGCCGTCACCGACGCGTCACGCGAGGTGGAGGAGCGCGGGCTGGCCCGGCGGGAGGGCCTGTCGCTGATGCTCACAGACAAGGGTGTGGACGCGACCGCGAAGCTGTCGGCGGCGCGGGAGGAGTCGATGGCGGAGTTGCTGGGCGACTGGTGGGGACCGGACCGGCCCACCGACCTCGCGCAGCTGGTGAAGGAACTGACGGCCGAGCTGTGCGGCTCCGACGGTGAGCGCCCCTCCGGCAGTGAACCGCACCGGGACCACCAGGCCTGGAACTTCCCCACGCACTGAGCGGGCCGCAGGGGGCGCCGGAAGGGGCTGGCCCAGGTCGGCGGCTCGGCCCAGATCGGCAGGCGGCCGCCTCGCCCTCCTCCGTGGCGGCCCCGGTGCGGGCGGCCGCGTACCACCTTCCCCCGGTGGCGGCCCCGGTGCGGGTGGTCGCGCACCACCTTCCCCGGTGGCGGCCCCGGTGCGGGTGGTCGCGCACCACCTTCCCCGGTGGCGGCCCCGGTGCGGGTGGTCGCGCACCGTTCCCGCCGGGACGGCCCGCTCAGGCGGCCGCGTTCCCTTCGGCCGCGGCCCCGTCCCGGTCCACCAGCTCCTTGCCGTACCAGACGTCCATGTACGGCCCCTCGCAGTACGCGGGGATCTCCCGGTAGCCCTGCCGTGCGTAGAGGGCGCGGGCCCCGAGCAGGTCCAGCCGTGTGTTGAGCACCATCCGCCGCGCCCCGAGCCGCCGGGCCGCGTCCTCCAGGGCCGTGAGCAGGGCCGCGCCGCCGCCCGTCCCGCGGAACGCAGGGCGGACGAACACCCGTGTCAGCTCGGCCCGTTCGGCGTCCAGCAGCAGCACCCCGCCGCAGCCCGCCGCCGCCCCGTCATGGCGTCCGACGACGAACTCACCGGTGGGGGAGGCGAGCCGCGCCACGCCGTCGTCCGCGAGACCCTCGTCGACCTCCGCTTCCGTGGCGGGCCGTCCCCAGTAGCTGCTCGCCACATCGGCGTAGTAGTCGCGCCGCAGGGCGGTGGCGTCGGGGGTGTCGAAGCGCTCGGGGAGCACGGTCCATCGCGTCATGCCGACCTCTGTACCCGATCGTCCGGCCGCGCCGCGAACCATTTACGGGCCGGCGGGCGCGGGACGGGCGTCGGCAGCGCTTGCGTTGGAGCGCGCTCCAACGCATAGCGTTCGCGCCGTCCCCAACAGGCCCACCGGCAAGGAGCGTTGTATGCGTCACCGGATTCTGGGCGGAACCGGCATCCAGGTCAGTCCCTACTGCCTCGGCACCATGATGTTCGGCTCCGTCGGCAACGCGGACCACGACGAGTGCGTCCGGATCATCCACGCGGCGCTCGACGAGGGGATCAACTTCGTCGACACGGCCGACATGTACTCGGCAGGGGAGTCGGAGACCATCGTCGGCAAGGCGCTGCGGGGCCGCCGCGACGACGTCGTGCTCGCGACCAAGGTCCACTTCCCCATGGGCGAAGGCCCCAACCGGGGCGGCAACTCACGGCGCTGGATCGTGCGGGAGGTGGAGGACAGCCTGCGCCGGCTGGGCACGGACCGGATCGACCTCTACCAGGTGCACCGCCCCGACCACACGACCGACGTGGAGGAGACGCTGTCCGCGCTGACCGATCTCGTCCGCCAGGGCAAGGTCAGGGCGTTCGGCTGCTCCACGTTCCCCGCGGACGAGATCGTCGAGGCGCACCACGTCGCGCGCGAGCGCGGGCTCCAGCGGTTCCGCACCGAGCAGCCGCCCTACTCGCTGCTGGCCCGGGGCGTCGAGAGGCATGTGCTGCCGGTGGCCCAGCGCCTGGGCATGGGGGTGCTGACCTGGAGTCCGCTGGCCTCCGGCTTCCTGACCGGCCGATACCGGAAAGGCCGGGCCCTCGATCTGAGCAGCGGCCGTCCGACCCTGCACCCGGACCGCTTCGACCCGTCGGCGCCGCGGACCGCCGCGAAGCTGGACGCCGTCGAACGGCTCGTGGCGCTGGCCGGGGAAGTGGGATGCACGCTGCCGCAGCTGGCCGTCGCCTTCCCGCTCGCGCACCCGGCCGTCACCTCGGTGATCATCGGCCCGCGCACGATGGAGCAGCTGAGGAGCACGCTCCAGGGCCTCTCGGTGGAGCTGGACGACGCCGTCCTCGACCGGATCGACGACATCGTGCCTCCCGGGACCGACGTCTACCCGCCGGACGGAGTCTGGACCCCGCCCGCGCTCGCGAACCCCGGGCTCCGGCGCCGCGCGGCAGGCTCCAGGGGTGCGGCAGGCTCCGGGGACGCGGCCTGACGAAGCGGCCCGGCGGAGGGCGGGACACCAGCGGGGCACCATGATCGACGATATGGGGCCCCGCGTGCGTATGAGTACCCGTGCACGACAGACGCCCACCCACCGGCGGAGAAGACGCCGGCCCACCCGGTCCCGGCCCTCGCCCGGTCCCGGCCCTCGCCCAGGTCCGTCCCGTGCACGACAGACGCCCACCCACCGGCGGAGAAGACGCCGGCCCACCCGGTCCCGGCCCTCGCCCGGTCCCGGCCCTCGCCCAGGTCCGTTCCGTGCGCGTCCCCGGTCCCGGCCCTCGCCCGCGACCGCCCCGTGCGCGTCCCCGGTCCCCGCCCGGGACCGCCCGGCACGTGTCCCCGATCCCCTCCGCGCCGTTGACCGTCTGCACCGCACGGCCCGGGGGTGCACAGGACCCGCTCGTGAGCCCCGCGGCACACCGTCACGGCACCGCACAGCACCAGTCCCGCCGACGAGAAGGAACCCGATCGATGCCCTCCATCTCCTCCAGCACCACCGCCTCCCTCGACGACCTCGAAGCGGACATCCGGCGCCGCAACCCCGGCGAACCCGAGTTCCACCAGGCCGTCCACGAAGTGCTGGAGACACTGGGCCCCGTCCTCGACAGAAGGCCCGAACTCCGCGAGGTCAGGATGATCGAGCGGATGACGGAGCCGGAGCGGCAGCTCATCTTCCGGGTGCCCTGGCAGGACGACCGCGGCAGGATCCACGTCAACCGCGGCTTCCGGGTGGAGTCCAACAGCGCCCTCGGCCCCTACAAGGGCGGCCTGCGCTTCCACCCGTCCGTCAACCTGGGCATCGTGAAGTTCCTCGCCTTCGAGCAGATCTTCAAGAACGCCCTGACCGGCCTGGGTATCGGCGCCGGCAAGGGCGGCAGCGACTTCGACCCGCGCGGCCGCTCCGACGACGAAGTGATGCGCTTCTGCCAGTCGTTCATGACCGAACTGCATCGGCACCTCGGCGAGCACACCGACGTTCCCGCCGGTGACATCGGCGTCGGCGGCCGGGAGATCGGCTACCTCTTCGGCCAGTACCGGCGCATCACCAACCGCTGGGAGGCGGGCGTGCTGACCGGCAAGGGCACCGCCTGGGGCGGCTCCCACGTGCGCCCCGAGGCCACCGGTTACGGCAACGTGCTCTTCACCGCCGAGATGCTCAAGGTCCGCGGGGAACAGCTCGCCGGCCAGCAGGTAAGCGTCTCCGGTTCCGGCAACGTGGCCCTCTACACGGTCGAGAAGGCGCAGGAACTGGGGGCGCATGTGCGCACCGTCTCCGACTCGGCCGGGTACGTCGTCGACGACAAGGGCATCGACCTGCCCCTCCTCAAGCAGATCAAGGAGGTCGAGCGCGGCCGGGTGAGCGACTACGCGAGCCGCCGCGGCGCGTCGGCGCGGTACGTGCCCGGCGGAAACGTCTGGGAGGTGCCCACCGATGTGGCTCTTCCCTCCGCGACCCAGAACGAGCTGACGGCCGACGACGCGGCGGCCCTCGTGCGCAACGGCGTCAAGGCCGTCTCCGAGGGCGCGAACATGCCCACCACCCCGGCGGCGGTGCGCCTCCTCCGCGAGGCCGGTGTCGCCTTCGGCCCCGGGAAGGCCGCGAACGCGGGCGGCGTGGCGACCAGCGCGCTCGAGATGCGCCAGAACGCGGCCCGCGACACCTGGTCCGCGCCCCGCGTCGAGGAGGAACTGGCCCAGGTCATGCGAGGCATCCACGACACGGCGTACGAGACGGCGGCCCGCTACGGCAGGCCCGGCGACTACGTGACGGGGGCGAACATCGCCGGCTTCGAACGTGTCGCGGACGCGATGCTCGCCCAGGGCCTCATCTGAGGCACCCCGGCCGCCGTGCGCGCACGGGCCTGATCCGCCACGCCCCGGCCGCCCCCTGGCACACTGCACCCCGGAAGCGGGAGTACGCGGGCGACAGGGGGCGGTTGCGGTGGACGACGCGGCGGGAACGGAACGGCAGGACGAGACACCCGGGCCGCCGGTCCCGACGGGCCCGTACCCCGGGAGGGCGACCCACCCCGGGAAGGCGACCCACCCGGGGAACGCGACCCGCCCCGGGAACGCGAGGGCGGTCCAGGCCGTCGGGGAGCGTTGGCTGCGGGAGTTCGACGGGCAGGGCGACTTCGTCTGCTCGCCCGCCGGGCTGTGGCTCGCGCTCGGCGCGGTGGCGGCGGGCGCGGGCGGCGGCACCGCGGAGGAACTGCGGGCGCTGCTCGGCGTGGCCGGCCACGACGCGGCCGAGGCCGTCACCTGCGCGGCCGGTGAGCTCGCCGGGACGGACGCGCTGGCCGTCGCGACCCGGGTGTGGAGCAGAATCCCCCTGTACCGGGCCTACCGGGAGGCGCTGCCCGGCATCGGATTCGGCCGACTCGGCGACGGCCAGGACGAGATCGACGCCTGGGTGAAGGAGACGACGGGCGGGCAGATCGAGAAGCTGCCCGTCCCGATCCCCGCGGAGACGCTGCTCGCGCTGGTCAACGTCCTGGCGCTGAAGGCCCGTTGGAAGACGCCCTTTCCCGCCCACGCGACCAGGCCCGCCCCCTTCACGGACGCCACGGGAACCCCGCACCAGGTGCCGACGATGCACCGGCGGCTGGCCCCCGGCGACGCGTGGACCACGGGCCCGGCCCAGGTCGCCCAACTGCGCTGCGAGGGTGCCGCGGGGGCGGTCGTCCGGCTCGTCCTGGGCGCACCGGGCGCCGGACCGGCGGAGGTACTGCCCGCGGCCTGGGCCCCGCGCGAGGCGTGCGCACCCGTCGACGCGGAGGCCGTCAGCCTCGCCGTGCCCCGCCTCGCCCTGCGGACGACGACGGACGTCACACCCCAACTGCCGGCGCTGGGCGTACGGCAGGCGACCACACCGCTCGCCGACTTCTCCGGACTGTCGCCCGAGCCGCTCGCGATCTCGACGGTCGTCCAGGAGGCCGTCCTCACGATTGCGGAACTCGGCGTGGAGGCGGCGGCCGTGACGGCGGTCCTCGCCCGCGCGGGCGGCGCGCCCCGCCCCGTTCGGACCCTCCGGCTCGCCTACGACCGCCCGTTCGGCATCGTCGTGCTCGACGCCTCCGGCCGGCTTCCCCTCTTCGCCGCCTGGCAGTCGACCGCCCCAGCGGGTGACCCGGCACCCGGCGGCGGCCCGCGGGGCGGCTTCCCGCCTCCACCGCCGCTCCCACCGGCACCGCGTCGGCCGGTGGCCCCGGGCGCGGGGTCCTGACGCGTTCCACCCTCGCCGAACAGCGCGGAGCCCCGCCGGAACGACGTTCCGGCGGGGCCCCTCGGTCTGTGCTCACGTGGTGTCAGCCGCGCAGACTCCAGACGACGTCGACCGACTCGGACGGATCGTCGGGCCCGAGGACGTTCGTGCCGCCGAGGAGAGCGGACACCTTCAGACACTGCACATAGCCCGCACCGCTCCTGGACCGGAGACCGAGGACGAGCCGGTCCGATCTCCACCGGGCGGGCACACCGGACAACTCGAAGATGCGCCCGGTCTCCTCCTCATCGAACGTATGGAGTTCCAGGGCTTCGTAGCGGGTCACCAGCTGCATGGCGTCCACACCCTCGAAGAGGAGGTCCAGACGCATCGGGTGCGCGGAGTCCGGAGCCGCACGGAGCAGCAGCTGCGAATGTCCGGATCCGTAACGCCAGACCCTGAAAACGCGGTCGGAGCTGAACAGTACGGAGGAGCTGGCATCGTCACTTCTTGAACGGGTTGTCAACCTTCTTTCCTCCCTTGTACCAAGTGATCCTGGCCCATGCGTCGGGGGACTGGCTGATCTCGTGCAGCTCCCAGTCCGTGAGGCCTTCGAAGTCGTTGGCGGGATTGACGGACTTCCCCCGCGCCGCGGCTTCCACCGGATCGTCGATTCCGTCCAGGTTGAAGGAGATGCGGGCCGTCGAGTCCTTGGCCAGGAAGTCCTTCACGTGGTTGTACCACTGCTTGCCGTCGGGCCAGTGCTTGTACATGTCGGCACCGTGCTCCATCGCGAATTCCTCGAGGGAGAACGGGTTGTCTGGGGTCTCCGTTCGGCCGAGTGCGACGTGCTTGCATCCGGCGTTGTGCACCAGCACCGGCGTGGTGCCGGCCAGCACGTAGTACGTGTGCAGGTCGTCGACCGTGAGGTTGTACGTCCTGGCCTCTCGGGAGTAGGCGCGGTTCGCCGTTACGGCCACGGTGGTGCCGTCACTGCTGAGCAGGGTCATGCCTGGACGCAGGTCGACAGCCCTGACCCACTGCTTCTTCGACGGGCTCCAGAACGGGTGCTCGAAGGTGGCGGTGAGCTTCGCGGCCCCCTGCCGGGTCCGGATCGTCAGCGTGTTGAAGTGCTTGTCGTGCTCGGTGACGATCAGCCGCGTGACCTTGCGAGGGCCCGACTTCCCGGAGACCGGGTCCTTCGCGAGGACCTTGTCCCCGAGCCGGATCCGCTCGATGCTCCGCCTCCCGCCATCCGCCATGAGCACCTTCGTGCCGGCGAGGAAGCAGGTCTCGCAGACGATGATCCGCTCGACCGCGCGCAGGGTCTCGTACGCGCCCTTGAGCAGGCGCAGCTTGCTGGAGATGGTGACGTCACGCATCAACTCCGTGCAGGCCCACAGGTCGTAGTCCATGCACTCCTCGAGCTGGTCGAGGCCGATGATGGCCTTGCCCAGCTCGAACATCGCCTCCGCGTAAGGCGCCACCTTCTTCGACATGGCGAGCGAGAGACAGAAGGGGTCGCTCGGGGGCTTCTTGTCGCAGTGGAACGGGTCGTTCTCCGGCGGGCAGTCCAGCAGCCCGCAGCGCTGCATGCGCTGGAACCCGGTCTCGTTCTGTCGCCGGAGCTCGGTGCGCTGCTGCTCCGCCTCGGCCTTCAGCTTGGCGGCAGCGGTCGCGAAGGCGCTCTTGCTGGCTTCGAGGGCCGCCTTGGCGTCCTTGCCCGCTGCGGTGGCGGAGGCACGGGCCTTGTCAGCCTCGGCCCATGCGGTGGCCGCGGACGCGTGCGCCATTTCCGACGAGAGGGTGGCGTCAGCGGCCGAAGCGGCCGCCTCGGTCGCCGAACGCTGTGCCGAGGCGGCGGCGTCCCGCGCGGTCTTCGCCGACGCGGCGGCCTGTGCGGCCGACGCCTCCGCAGCGTCGGCCGACCTGTCGGCGTCCGCCGCGTGGTTCTTCGCCGACTCCGCCGAGGCCTTCGCGGCATCGGCGTACCGCTTGGCATCGTCCGCGGCCTTACGGGCCACTGCGGCGACCCGGTTGGCCTCGGCAGCCTCCTGCTGGGCGAGGGCCGCCGTCCTGGCCGACTCCGCGATCAGCTTCTGGACCTGCGCGACATGGGTGGCCGTCAGCATGTCCTTGCGCTGGGCGGTGTACTGCCCGGACTGGATGAACTCGTGCAGCAGGTCGGCCGGGCCCTCGAGGGCGACCCGCGCCCCCGACTTGACCTCGTCGCCTCCCACGGAGATCAGCTGTGCGGCGCGTACCCGCTCGTCCTGGCTCCGGGCCGTGTACTGGCCCTCACCGAGGAACTCGCGGAACCCCTCCAGGGTGTTCTTGGCGAGAGCTGCCCGCCCGGCCTCCTGCAGGACCGGACCGCCGCCGGAGATGATCTGTGCCGTGCGAATGCGGTAGTCCTGGCGTCCCGCCTCGTACTGACCCGAAGCGAGGAACGCGGTCACCGTGGCCGCGTCGCCCTTGAGGGCCTCGTCCGCGGCGTCGCGGACCGCCTTCAGCGGACTGTCGGTGGAGAGCAGGGCGACCCGGTCCCGGGCGTCCTGTTCCGCGGCCTCCTTCCATCGGGTACGGACGTAGTCGAGAACGTGCTCGTCGGCCCCGGCGACCGCGGCCTGTGCCGCGGCCCGGCTCCACGGACCGCCGTCCTGCATGGTGAGCACGGCGAGCCTGCGGCCCTTGCCGACCACTGCCTGCGTGTCGGCGCCCGGCACGCCCGCCTCCGCGGCGAGTCGCTGCGCCTCGGCGGCGCGCTCCTGCGCCTTCTCCGCGACCTCGGACTGCTCGGCCTTGCTCGCCTGCCGGCGCTCCTTGAGGTCGCGGGCCCGCTCGATCCCGGCGTTGGTACGGGCGAGGATCTCCGCAGCCTCGACCTCGCGTGCGATCGCGAAGGTGGCCCTGGCCTTCTCCACGTACGCGGAGGCCTCGTCGGCGGCCTGCTGGGCGGCCTTGGCATGGGCCGTGGACTTGGCCGCGGCGGTGGCGGCCTGCCCGGCGTTCACGGCCGCCTCGCGAGCGGCCTTCGCTGCCTCCCGGGCGTGCTTGGCAGCCGATGTCGCGGCTGCCCTCGACTCGCCCGCCGCCTTGGCCGCCTTCTGCGCCAGCGCCACGGCGGCATTGGCGGCGCGGGAAGCCTCGTTGGCGTGACGGCGCGCCTGCGCCGCCGCGGCACGGGCCTGGGCGGCGCGTGCGTCGCTCTGGTTCGCGTAGCTGCTGGCCTGGACGGCCGCGTCGGCGGCGGCGGCGGAGTTGAGACCCGCTCCGGCGGCGGCGAGCGCGGCATCACCGGCGGCGTTCGCGGCGATCTCGGCCTGCGCGGCCGCGGCGGCGCCGTCCTCGGCTCCCTTGGCGGCCGCGTCGGCCTCGTCGGCGGCCTTGCGCGCCGCGGCGGCGTTTCCGGCGTCGGTGGCTGCCGCGGCTGCGGCGCCGCGGGCGCGGGACGCTGCCCGAGCCGCACCCGCCGCCGCAGCGGCTGCCTGGGCGGCGGCGTTCGCGGCCACACGTGCGGAGTTGTTGGCGGCGCGGGCGGAGTCGATGGCCTTCTGCGCGGCAGCCGCGGCCTGCCCGGCGGCGGTTGCCGCCCGGGCCGCCGCTCCGGCGGCCTTGTTGGCGTCGTTCTTGGTCTTCTCCGCCTCGTCGGCGGCCCTCAGGGCGGCCTCCTTGGCGAGCTTCGAGGCCTCGACGGCACGCTTCGAGGTCTCCTTGGCGGCAGCCGTCTCGGCCGCCGCCTGGCGCCCGGCCTCCTTGGCCAGCGCCGCGAGCTGCGTGACCGTCAGGTACTCCTGGTCACGTGACCGGGCCACGTGCTGGCCGACATCCAGGAACTCCCGGATGTCGGCAGGCGTCCCCTTCAGGGCGAGCTGACCGGCCGCGCGGACCGCGGAGCCTCCCGTGCTGAGGATCTGGGCCACCTGGACCCGCTCGTCCTGCTCGCGCTGCGCGTACTGCCCCTCGGTCAGGAACTTCCTGACGTCTTCGGGCGTGCCGTTGAGGGCCGCCCGTCCGGCCTCGACCACGCCGGGGCCGCCGCTGTCCATGATCTGGGCGACGCGGACGCGCTCGTCCTGCTCCAGGGGCGTCCGCCAGCCGAAGTCGAGGAAGCTCCGAAGAGCCTCGGGGGAACCGCTCAGCGCCTTCCGGGCGGCTTCGATCGTGTTCCCGCCGCCCACACTGGCCACTTGGGCCGCCGCTACGCGGTCGTCCTGGAGCGAGGTGGTGCTCAGTTCCGTCAGGAACCGCTGTACGTCCTGGTCACTGCCCGCCAAGGCCACTTCAGCGGCGGCCTTGACCCCCGGACCGCCGATCTTCCAGTAGCGCAGTACGCGCATCCGGTCTGTCGTGACGGCCTGTACGGCGCTGGTCGTACCGGTGTCCGCGGCGGAGGCCCGTACGGGCGCCGGACCGATGAGTCCCACGAGGCACGCGACCGACAACAGGCCTGTGAGCAGCCCGCGTCTCGCGTGCCCAGCTCTCCGTGTCCCCCGTCTGGAACGTATTCCGAGTTGCTGCAAGAGAGAGCTCACCCCCCCTGAACCGGGAGTGGTCAACTCCCGGGCGCCGACTGTCGGCTTGAGGAGCTTAACTGCATGATCACGACGTGCGGACATGGATGTGACCGGCGGAACGCGTCGCCGTGGGCACCGTCTGCCCCGACGCCCGGTGGACCCGCCGGACGCATCGTCAGGGCCGGCGCGAGGGCCGGCCCTGGAGGGTTTCGGCGGGCGGGCTGCCGGTGTCTGTTCAGCCCTGCTTCGGTGCCGCCTGCTGGACCACCTCGAAGGACCACAGGGTCGAACCCGTCGCGGCCGGCTTCGGGCGTTCGCCCCCGCCGCCCTCGCCGCGGTGGGCGGCCTGCATCGGGCCGGACATCCAGTTCTGGAAGTCCTCCTCGCTGCGCCAGCGGGTGTAGACGAGGTAGTCGTCGGTGCCCTCCAGCGGGCGGAGAAGCTCGAACCACTCGAAGCCGTCCGAGGACTCCACGGCCCCCGCACGAGCGGCGAACCGCTGCTCCAGGGCCTCACGCTGGTCGGCCGGGACGGTCAGCACATTGATCTTCACGACGCTCATGAGGTGCAGGATAGGGCGGGCGCGGGCCGCCCGGCGCCCCGACCCGGCGGGGGCGGCGGACGGCGCACCCGGCGCCCGCCGCCCCGACCGGCGGGGCCCCGCCCGGGCTCAGCCCGTGACGCGGGCCAGCAGGAGGCCGTCGTACCCGCGCGCGCCCACCGTCTGGACGGCGGTAGCCGTGAGCCGCGGGTGCTCCGAGACCAGCTCGAACATCCGGCGGGTCCCCACGATCGCGGGGTCCTCGCTCTCCGCGTCGAGGACCGAGCCGTCGCGGACGACGTTGTCGACGACGATGACGCTGCCCGGGTGGGACAGCTTCAGCGCCCCCTCCACGTAGTGGGGGTTGTTGGCCTTGTCGGCGTCGATGAAGAAGAAGTCGAACGGGGCGGTGCCCTCGGCCTCCAGTGCGGCGAGGCTGTCGAGCGCGGGA